>NCAP01000034.1 GCA_002255495.1 Rhodospirillales bacterium 20-60-12
CGGATCGCCGGCAATTGCTCATCCCAGCGCGGCATTTGCGGCGCGGCCATCATCGCCCGCCACCCATGAAACTCACCGGCCGGCGAGCCTGACCTTGCAAAATCTGCAATTGCGCGGGCAGCGCATTCGCCCAATTGGTAATGCTGCCCGCGCCTAGGCAAATCACGAAATCCCCTTGCCTTGCTATGGCATGTACCATTTCCGCCAGATGATCCGGGCTGGTCAGCGGCACCACCGAACGATGCCCGCGGGCACGCAAGCCCTCGACCAGCGCATCCCGATCAATCCCCTCGATCGGCTCCTCACCGGCGGCATACACATCAGCCACAATAACCGTCCCCGCATCATTCATGCAGGTACAGAATTCCTCGAACAGCGTATTCAAACGCGAATAACGATGCGGCTGCACCACCGCGATCACATCGCGCGCACCGGCCTGCCGTGCGGCCTTCAACACAGCGGCAATCTCAACCGGATGATGACCATAATCATCGATGATCGTAATGCCGCCGGCTTCCCCCACTTTGGTAAAGCGCCTCTTGACACCTGCAAATCCTGCCAGTGCCGCCCGCAGATTGACCTCTTCGATCTCCATCTCGATGCCGATCGCCAAGGCCGCCAGCGCATTCTGCACATTATGATTGCCCAGCATCGGCAGGCGGAACGGCCCCATCCGCCGCGCTTTGCCCGAAATCCGGTCAGACACCCGCACCTCGAACGTCGCCCCATGCTTGTCGGAGATAATCCGCTCCGCACGAATATCCGCCTGCGGTGAAAAACCATAGGTAATCACCCGATGATCCGACATATCGGGAATCATCTGCTGCACCGCCTGATGGTCGATGCACAAAACCGCAAAACCATAAAACGGAATATTCGACACGAATTGCCGGTAGCCCGCTTCCATCGCCTCGCGCGATCCCCAATGATCCAGATGTTCCGGATCCATGTTCGTCACTACGGCAATCACCGAAGGCAGACGCAAAAAAGACCCGTCGCTCTCATCCGCCTCGACCACCATCCAATCGCCCTGACCCAGCCGCGTATTCGTGCCATAGGCATTGATGATGCCGCCATTGATCACCGTGGGGTCAAACCCGGCACCTTCCAAAACCGCAGCCACCAGGCTCGTGGTTGTCGTTTTACCATGCGTGCCGCCAATAGCGACCGACCAGCGCAGCCGCATCAGTTCAGCGAGCATCTCGGCCCGCCGCACCACGGGGATCAGTTTCTTACGCGCCGCCGCCACTTCCGGATTATCCCGCGGCACAGCAGTAGACACCACGACCACCTGCGCACCACCCAAATTCGCCGCGTCATGACCGATGAAAATGGTAATGCCCGCTGCCCGCAACCGCGCGACATTGGCATTCTCGCTCATGTCACTACCCTGCACGGCATAACCCAGATTATGCAGCACCTCGGCAATACCCGACATGCCAATGCCGCCAATGCCGACAAAATGAATAACACCGATGGTCAGCGGCAGCGCTCTCATCGGCTTTTCACCAAGCTTGTCTGCACCAAGGCAGCCAGTTTTTCGGTCGCATCAGGCCGGCCGAAACGCTGAGCCGCTTGCGCACGCTGCACCAAATCCTCAGGATCGGACAGGCAAATCTCGATCTGCCTTGCCAATGTCTCAGCACTCAGCCCCGCCTGGTCAAGCCGCCATCCCCCACCGGCCGCGACCAGCGCATCCGCATTCGCGCGCTGATGATCATCGATGGCCGTGGGCAAGGGAATGAACAAAGCAGGCCGCCCGGCAGTCGCAATTTCCGCCACACTCGACGCACCGGCGCGTGCAATAATCAAATGCGCAGCCGCCAGTCTCCTCGCAACATCATCGAAAAACGGCGACAAGGTCGCATGCAGCCCGGCGGCCGCAAAAATGGCTCTGGCCTCATCCAACTCTGCCTCCCGGCATTGCTGCACGATATTCAGCCTGGCCCGCATGGTCGGCGACAACAACGCCAAAGCCTGCGGGATCAATGTGCCGAAAATTTTCGCACCCAGCGAACCGCCCAGTACGAGAAGTTGAATTTGATCGCCTTGATGCGGATAGCCCTTGCCCGCCAATTCCACAATCATCGGCCGGACCGGATTGCCGGTCACCGTGGTTGCAACCGATGCAGGAACAGCCGATGTTTTCTCAAAACTCAGAGCCAAATAATCAGCCATGCGTGCCAGCAGCCGATTGGCCCGGCCCAGCACGGCATTTTGTTCATGCAGAAAAATCATCGGCCGATTGGCCATCAAGCGCGCCGCCATAATCGGCGCCACTGACGGGTAGCCGCCGAAACCAATAATCGCCTTCGGGCGCAATGCCATGAGCAACCGCCGCGCCCGCACAACACCGCGCAGCATCGCAGCACCACCCTGCGCCGCCCGAAAAATTGAGCGTCCCGACAATCCAGCGCCTTCGATCACATAACGCTCACAGGCGGTGAACACCGGCGAGGCAAGCCCACCCGATCGCTGGTCGGTGAACAACACCACCCGCTCGCCATGTTTCATCAACGCCCCCGCCAGCGCTTCAGCCGGGAAAAAATGCCCCCCCGTACCGCCGGCGGCAATGACGATCGGTTGCACCACAGGCCCCCTCATTTGAATTCACCTTGATGCCGTCTGCGAGTCAGCGCGAGCAATAATCCCATTTGCAGTGAAATCGCCAACACCGATGACCCGCCATAAGAAATGAACGGCAATGTCATGCCCTTCGTCGGAATCAACGATAACGACGACGCCATATTGACAAAAGCCTGCAGACCAAAACTGGCCAGCAGCCCGCCCGCCGCCAGCGCGACAAACAGATCATTCTCCGCCACCAGCCTGAGCATGCCGCGCAGAACGATCGCCGCAAATACCAAAATCGTCGCCAGGCACATGAATAATCCGAATTCCTCACCCGCGACGGCAAACACAAAATCAGCCCTTGCGTCGGGCAGATAATGCTTCACCTGGCCTTCGCCCGGCCCCCGGCCAAACATGCCGCCATTGCCGAATGCCGACAAAGCTGTGATCGCCTGATAGGCGCTGTTCTTGTTGGGATGCAAAAACAGCATCACCCGCGTATGGACATGGGCGATGAATTCAAACGCACCAAATCCCGCCAGCACGAAAACACCAAGTGCCACAATCACCCAAAGCAGATTCAACCCATCGAGAAATAATTGCAGGAAAAACACCGCCGACACCAAGGCCGTGGTGCCGATGTCGGGCTGCATTTTGAGCAATATGAAAATCACCGCGAACAGCCCGAAGGCAATCTGCCGTCCCGGAAAACCGGGCGTCCGCCGATGCTCGGCCAGCAGCCAGGCCGCAATGATGATGAAAGCCGGTTTGAGAAATTCGCTCGGCTGAATGGTAAAGCCCGGCAGCGCAATCCAGCGCCGCCCGCCATCCACCGTCGTGCCATGGATCAAGGTAAACGCCGTCAGCAGCAGAAACACAATGCCGATGCCCAACGACGCCAGTTTGATTTGATGCAGGCTGAGCATGGACAAAGCCACCATCACCGCACCGCCCGCCGCCAGAAACATGACCTGCTTGACCATCGCAACCGTGTGCGGATCATGCAGCGACCAGGTCACCGACGGCATGGCGGCAAGCGCCAGAACATAGCCAAACCCGACCAAAATCGCCAGTGCCAGCAATGAGAGCCGATCCACACTCCACCACCAGCGGCCGATCATCGACATGTCAGCCCGTGAGAGCACCGGCATCAGGCGGCCCTCCCGTCATGCGCCAATTGATCCGCCAGAGCGGCAAATCTCCGCCCGCGCTCTTCAAAGCCGCTGAACTGGTCGAAACTCGCACAAGCCGGCGAGAGCAGAACCACTGAGGCGCCAAGCTCACGCGCCGCGGCGAAACCCCTCGTCACCGCGATATCGAGCACATCCACAATCTCATGAGGCACGCCCCGCTCGGCAAGCGTCGCCGCCAACAGCTTCGCATCGCGGCCGATCAGAAAAACCTTGGCCAAACGCGGAAAAAATCGCACCAGCGATTCGATGCCCCCATCCTTGGCAATACCGCCGGCAATCCAGATGATCCGCTCATAGCAACCCAGCGCATGCGATGCCGCATCGGCATTCGTCGCCTTGCTGTCATCGATGAAGCGCACCCCATCAATCATCGCGACCTGCAATTGCCGGTGCGGCAAACCCGGATAGCTCTCGATACCGCGCGCAATCTCCTCGCGTGACAAACCCAAGGCCGTGGCGAGCGCAAAACAAGCCGACGCATTTTGCGCATTATGCGCACCGGGCAACGCATCCGCCGCGCGCAAATCCAAAATCACGCCATCACGGTCGCGCAGCATCGTGCCATCAGCCCAAATATCGGCCTTCTGGTGGCCCGATATCGTCACGCAACCCGGCATCGCGGCGGCCATATCGCGCGAGAATTTATCATCAATGCCGATCACCGCGACATCATGGCCGCTCTGGCGCGCGAAAATAGCCCGCTTGGCAGCCGCATAACCCGCCATATCGCCGTGGCGGTCCAGATGATCGGGTGACAGATTCAACATCGCCGCTGCATGGAAGCCGATGTCAGCGATTCGCTCCAAGCTGTAGCTGGACATTTCGAGCACATAAATGCCCTCATCGCCCAAAATCGGCAAAGAAAGTGCAGCCGGGCCCAAATTCGCCCCCGCCGCAACCTGCCGGCCCGCAGCGCTCAGGCAATGCGCCAGCAGCGCAGTCGTCGTCGATTTGCCATTGGTGCCGGTAATGCCGACGAATTTTGCCGCACTCCCCGCCGCATGAACGGCCCGGTACAGCAGATCCATATCGGTGAGAATCGGGATATGATGGGCGATCGCAAAGGCCGCCTCGCGGTGCGGCGCGGGCAGCCGATGCGCAATGCCCGGCGAGAGCAGCAACCCATCGAGCCGTCCGGCAAAACCGCTCGGTAACTGCACCGCAATCCCCATCGCCGCCGCCGCCGCACGCGCTGCTTCGGAATCATCCCAGGCGATGATGTCAGCACCCATGTCGCCCAGCGCCCGGGCCGCCGGCAATCCCGCGCGGCCCAGCCCCAGCACGGCAAAACGCAACCCGGCAAAGGGGCGAAAAGCGCTCATCGAATTTTCAGGGTAGCCAACCCTGCCAGCGCGAGAATCATCGCAATAATCCAGAACCGGATCACAATGGTCGGCTCCGCCCAACCCTTTTTCTCAAAATGATGATGCAACGGCGCCATCAGAAAAACGCGCCTGCCGGTGCGCTTATACCAAAACACCTGAATGATCACCGATACCGTCTCAACCACGAATAAGCCGCCCACAATCGCCAGCACCAGTTCGTTCTTCGTAGCCACAGCGACAGCACCGAGCGCGCCGCCCAGCGACAGGCTGCCGGTATCGCCCATGAACACGGCCGCCGGCGGCGCGTTGAACCATAAAAACCCCAACCCCGCGCCAATCAACGCCGAGCAGAAAATCACCAATTCGCCAGTGCCGGAAATGAAATGGATCTGCAAATATCCGGCAAAAATCCGATTCCCCACAAGATAGGCAATCAAGCCGAACACACCGGCCGCAATAATCGTCGGCACGATGGCAAGCCCATCCAGACCATCCGTCAGATTGACCGCGTTGGATGCCCCCATCATCACGAACATGCCGAAAATCGGAAAGAACGGACCGAAGGGAATCAGCACCGTCTTGAACATCGGCACCGCCAGCGAATCGGCAATCGGCGCCGGCATCAACATCGTCATCCAGAACGCCGCCGCCAACCCCAGCCCGGCCTGCACCACCAGCTTCACCCGCCCTGGTACACCCTTGCTGCTGCGTTTGGTCAACTTGACGAAATCATCGGCGAATCCAAGCGCGCCATAGCCGAGCGTGATCATCAAAATCGCCCACACATAGCCATTCGCTAGGTCCGCCCACAGCAATGTCGAAACCGCCAATGCAATGAGAATCAGCACCCCGCCCATCGTGGGTGTGCCTTTTTTCTCGATCAAATGCCGCTCAGGACCGTCCAGACGAATCGGCTGGCCTTGCTTTTGCAACGATTTCAGCAAACGGATAATGCGCGGGCCGAGCCAGAAACTGACAATCAACGATGTCATGCAAGCGCCACCGGCACGAAACGTGATGTAATGGATCAGGTTGAGCGCATGAAACCGGTCAACAAAGGGCAGCAGCAACGCATAAAGCATTATGCACCCTCCTCAATGAGGGCGATCAGCCGGGCCATGTTGCTGCCCAAACTCCCTTTCACCAGCAACGCGTCACCCGCGCGCAACTCGGCCTTCAATAACGGCGCCAAACTCTGCGAGTCGGGCTCCCATGCGCCACGCAAATGCGCCGGCAAATCGGCAAACATCAGCCGCATCATCGGGCCGCAGGCAAAGACCAAATCCGCCGATTGCGCGACGATTTCCGCCAAGGCGCGATGTTCCGATTCCGCCTCGTCGCCCAATTCCAGCATATCACCCAAAGCCGCCAGATGGCGCCCAGGCTGCAACCGCAAAACCTCAAGCGCCGCGCGCACCGAAGCGCCCGAGGCGTTATAGCTTTCGTCAAGCAGCAAAGCTGTTCCATCAAATGTCGCAATCCGCCTCTGCGCGCCGCGCCCGGCGACCGGCTGAAACCCATCCAGCGCGCGCGCTGCCTGATCAATATCCAAATCAAGCCCAGCACATGCCGCAAGTGCGGCGAGCGCATTCATGGCCATATGCCGCCCAGGCGCCTGCAACCGCAACCGCACAACCCGCCCGGCATAATGCGCCGTGACATCGCAGCCCGTGGCATCGCTCTCGGCCTCGACCAGGCGCAAATCAGCCAGCCCGCCTTCGCCAAACGTGAGCCGCCGCACCGCCTTGCGCACATGCGCCGACAAAATCGGCAGAAACGGCGAATCACGCGGCATCACAGCCACGCCATCGGCTTCGAGCGGGGCGAATATATTTGCCTTTTCCTCAGCGATCGCCTCAATACTTCCCATATGCCCCAGATGGGCTGCCGCAATACTGGTCACGATAGAGACATGCGGGCGAGCCATCCGCGCCAGAGGTTCGATTTCACCGCGATGATTCATCCCAATCTCGATCACCGCAAATTGCGCCTCGCGCGGAATCCGCGCCAATGTCAGCGGCACACCCAGATGATTATTGAACGAGGCCTGCGCCGCATGAACCGGCCCGAAGGCGGCAAGGCATCGGCCGAGCATTTGCTTGGTCGTCGTTTTGCCAACACTGCCGGTCACAGCTATGATTTTGGCCCGCGTCCGCGCGCGGGCGAATTCGCCAAGCCTGCCCAAGGCCGCCAGCGTGTCGGCCACCCGCAAAACCGGCGCTGCCGGATCAAGCCCCGGCACGTCCCGGTCGATCAGCGCGCCCGCCGCCCCCTTGGCCAACGCCGCCGCCACGAAATCATGCCCATCCCGCACCTCGCCATGCAGAGCGATGAACAAATCTCCAGGCACCACCTGCCTCGTATCGAACGCAATGCCCGAGACGTCAAACCGACCATGCATCGCGCCACCGGTTGCGATGATCAGCTCATCGGCGGTCCATAACGCACTCACGAGGCCGCCAGAATGTCACGAATCACCGCCGCATCGTCGAACGGCAAGGTCTGATCACCGATCATCTGCCCCTGTTCATGGCCTTTGCCGGCCACCACCAGCACATCGCCCGCACGCAGCGCATCAAGCCCCGCCGCAATCGCCGTGCGCCGGTCACCGATTTCGATCATGCCATCACTCACGCTGCCGGCCATGATTTCCGCGCGGATATCGCCCGGCATTTCACCGCGCGGATTATCATCCGTCACGATCGCCAGATCAGCCAGATGCGAGGCGATATATCCCATCAAAGGCCGCTTGCCGCGATCGCGATTGCCGCCGGCTCCGAACACAATCACCAGCCGCCCCGCCGTATGCGGCCGCAACGCCTGCAGCACCCGCTCGATGGCATCAGGCGTATGCGCGTAATCAACATACACCGCCGCATCACCGGCCGTACTCGCGACAAATTCCAACCGCCCACGCACGCCGACAAGATCAGGAATATAATCGAACGCATCGGCCACACCGGCAGCACGCGCCAATGCCGCCGCTAACAGCGCGTTATCGGCCTGAAACCGGCCCGCCAAATTCACTCTGATGTCCCGCTCCACGCCATCCAGCACCAGGGTCAGAATCTGCCCGCCCGGCACCGGCGCGATCGCCCTGATCTCAACCCGTGAACTGGCATCGCCGATAATCTCTAAATCCAGCCCGCGCTCTTGCGCGATGCCGCGCAGCGCCTGCAATGTTTCGGTCTCCATATCCGCCATCACGGCGGCAAAGCCGCCGCGCGGCATCACCTCGCCGAACAGCCGCAATTTCGCCGCCCGATAAGCGGCAAGCCCGCCATGATAATCCAAATGATCGCGCGTCAAATTCGAAAACCCGGCAACCCGGATCGCCAGCCCATCAAGCCGAAATTGATCAAGCCCGTGGGAGGACGCTTCAAGCGCCACATGCTCAATGCCCGCGCGTTTCACATCGGCCAGCATCGCCACCAACGTCTCGGCGTCCGGCGTGGTCAATGTCTCGCTCGGCGCAAACCCGGGTGCCACCAACCCCAAAGTGCCCAGGCTCGCCGCTCTCAGCCCGGCACGGCTGAATATCTGCCGGATGAAATCCACCGTACTCGTCTTGCCGTTGGTGCCCGTCACGGCGACCACATGCCGCGGCAAAGGCCCGGCCAGCTTGGCCGCGAGCCGGGCCAGCAGCCGGCGCGGTTCCGCATCGATCAGCAAAGCCCGCGGCGGCACGCCCACCGGCCATGTTGTGCCCGGCGGTGCCAGCACCGCCACAGCACCCCGCGCCACCGCATCGGCAATGAAATTCCGGCCATCCACCGCCGCCCCGGGCAGGGCCGCGAAAATCATGCCGGGTCGAATTTTCCGGCTATCGGCGCTGATCCCGGCAATATCATGATCGGCCGCCTCGGATGATAATTTGCGGTCCGAACCGCCACCGCCCGCATCGTACGGTCCTGAAGATTGCGACATGACATTCATCTTTTCATCGTCCTGCCAGCTGCATGGCAGGCTCTAATTGCGGCAACGGCGTCAGCATCGTCTCGTGGCGGATCGCCTGCGCGCCCGGCAATTTCACCACCGGCGCCATCACCTCGCCCGGCCGCCTGGCCAGGCTATGCACGCTCGATAATGTCGCCGTCGGGCCGCCGCGCAATGGTGCGCCGTGGCGGGCCGGATGCGCGGGATCACCGCCGCCGGGCAGTTTTTCGCCGGCTAACTCATAAGCCAGCCGATTGGCGCCCGGCGGAAATGGCCGCCCCGGCCCAAGCGCGATCTGCCCGGGCGGCACCGCGGGATCAAGGGGAATCGTCAAAGCCTGCGCCGCATCCGCCAGCGCCTGACCCGACATCGGCATAATCCCGAGCATCGGCCCGATGCGCGCAATAATCTGCGCGACCGCCGGTGCCGCGACATAACCGCCCGTCGTATAGCCATGGGTAAAGGGCAAAGTCTCAGGCGTGTTGTGCGGTTTCAGCACCACCACATAAATCACGTAGCGCGGATCATTCATCGGAAACGCCGCCATGAACGAGGCATTGTTCAAATGTTTCTCGTAGGTGCCGTTCGGCCCGACCACCTGGGCGGTGCCGGTTTTACCGCCGACCAGATAACCCGGCACCCGCGCATTCGCCCCGGTGCCCGACATCACCACACCGCGCATCAATGCGCGCATGATATCCGATGTCTGCGGGCTCATCACCCGCTCGCCCTGCGGCGGCGGCGCACCGGTGTCAGCTGCCAGCAAAGTCGGATGATACCGGATCCCGCCATTGACGATCGGCACCACCCCGGTGACCAGATGCAAAGGCGTCACCGAAATGCCGTTGCCGAACGACACGGTCATCGTCGTCGTCAGGCCCCAATTGGATTCCGGGTGATACAAAGTCGGCTGGGCTTCGGGCAGCTGCACACCGAGCTTGCGGAAAAATCCCATTTTGCGCAGCCAGTCGCGCTGAATCTGCGGCCCCAAAATCGTCGCGATGCGCGACGCGCCGATATTCGAGGACACCGCCAAAATCTCAGGCACAGCCAGCCATTTATGCGTCGGCTCGAAATCCGTCACGGTAAACCGCCCGACCCGCAGCGGGTGCGTCGTGTCGAACCGGTCCCAATAATGGATCAAGCCGGAATTCAACGCCATCGAAATGGTCTGCAATTTGAACACGCTGCCCGGCTCGTAATCACCCGTGACGCAGCGATTAAACCGCTCATCCGCCGGCGCGTTGCCCAGATTGCCCGCATCATAATCGGGCAGGCTGACCATCGCCAAAATCCGCCCCGATGTCGCACTCATCACAATGCCGCAAGCGCCCGATGCCTCAAACGCCTTGAACGGCTTCTCAACCTCCTGGCGGACAATCCCCTCGATGCCGATATCGATCGACAGCCGCAACGGCGCCGGATCGCTCTGCAAACGCTGATCGAAATACCCCTCAACACCGGCAATCCCGTGATTACCGACCGTCACCCCGCCCAGAATATGCGCGGCCAGATCACCCTCCGGATAATGCCGCTTTTCGGTATTCTCGAAATACAGCCCCGGAATACCCAGCCGATTGACCGCGAGCTCCTGTGCCGCCGTCATATTCCGATCGATATAGACGAATTTCTTGCCCGGCACCGACAAATCGGCAATCACCTTGGCCTGATCGAGCTTGGGCAGCACGCCCGCCAGCTTGGCCGCAATCGCGGTCGGATCACCGACCTGCGAAGGGTCGGCATAAAGCTCCGCACTCGGCAGGGACACCGCCAGGATCACCCCGTTCCGATCGACGATATCGGCCCGACCGGGCGATGGCGGCGCGAGCGACGTCGCCGGTTTCATCGCCGCCAACACTGCCGGATCGGGCATGATCGGATGGATCACCGTGACATCGACCAACCGCCCCGCCAGCACCGCGAAAAGCAGGCAAAACCCGATCGCCCCATAAATCAGTCGCTTGTGCAGCGTCTCCACCACCGCCCGCCGCGCAAGATCGGGGGCGGTGACCCGCACATGCTCCATCCGCGGCGTCGCGCCACGATCAGGCGTGCCCGGCCTGCGCGCGGCAAAGCGGTTGCGGCTGCCGGCCAGGCTCGAACGCGGCGTGGAATCGGGTGGCGGCGCGTCGGTCACGGCGCTTCACCACGCGCCATAATGGGCATCGGCGGCGGCAAATTCGCAGCCCCACCCCCCAATGCCGACAGGCTCTGCCGACTGATCACCGGGGCCGGACGCGCGAGATTCGGCCGCACCGCCGTGGCACTGACCGACATCAGACTGGCGCCAAGCGGTTGCGCCAGCCGAGGCGGCTCACGCTGCTGCATATGCGGGGATAATTGCGCAACGCGCGGCCGCGCCACCATCGTCGCCCGCGCCAGAACCGGTCGCTTGGCGGCTTGCGGGGCCGGCGCATGATAACTGGCGACAAACCCGCCCCCCGCAGCGCCCGGCGGCCCGGGTGGCGCAGGCGGCGGCAAAGGCAAAACCGGCCCCTGATCGGGCGTGGGGCTACCCGGCTGCGGCAAAATCTCGGCCAGATGCTGCAGGCTGGTCAATTGATCCGGCTGCATCGGCCTGAGATTGGTGAACTGGCCCGCCAGACGGCTCAACCGCGTCGGATCATTCTCCAGCGACCATTCAGCCTTGAGCACCCGAATCCGCTCTTCAGCCAGCCGCGTCTGATGCGTCGCCTGATCCAATTGCTGGTCCAGCGTCTGCGCCTGATGCTTGATGGCAAACATATAAAAGCCCGACCCGCAGGCCATGGCGATGGTCAATAAAGTGACCGGCCGGATCATGCCGCGAGCCTTTCCATGGCGCGCAATTTCGCGCTGCGCGCCCGTGGATTGGCTTTCAGTTCAGCCGCCCCCGCCGCCACGGTGCCGGTCGTCAGCAACCGGAACGCCGCCCGCTCGCGCGGCGCGAAACCGGCCGGATCATGGCGCGAAACCCCCGGCGCCCGCCCCGCCGCCTGCAGCATGAACCGCTTGACGATCCGATCTTCCAGCGAATGAAACGACACCACAACAAGCCGCCCGCCCGGGGCGAGCATGGCCGCCGACTGCGCCAACGCCGCCTCGATATCGCCCAGCTCGTCATTCACCTTGATCCGCAAGGCCTGAAAACTGCGCGTCGCCGGATCGATGCCGGATTTATCCTTGCGCACATTGGCGCGAATAAGGTCGGCCAGGTCGGCCGTATTGGTGAAGGCCCGCTCGGCCCGGCGCGCGACGATGGCGGCCGCAATCCGGCGCGATTTCTTCTCCTCGCCGAATTGATACAAAATATCGGCGAGCTCCGCCTCCGGCAACCCATTCACCAAATCCGCCGCCGTCGGCCCGCTATTGCCCATCCGCATATCGAGCGGCCCATCGGCGCGAAAACTGAACCCCCGCGCCGGATCATCGATCTGAAACGACGACACGCCCAAATCAAACACCGCCCCATCGAGCCGCGCGACACCCGCCGCATCAAGCAAAGCCAGCAGCGCGCCGATCCGCCCCTCGATCAGATGCAGCCGCCCCGGATAGGACGCAGCCATCACCGCCCCACGCGCAATCGCCGCCGGATCACGGTCGATCGCCCAAACCTGGCACGGCGCCGCATCGAGCAAAGCCCGCGCATAACCCCCGCCGCCGAAGGTTCCATCGAGATACACGCCACCCTCGCGCGGGTCGACCAGCGCAATCGCCTCGTCGCGCAAAACCGGAATATGCCCGCTCATCCGCCACCTGCCGCGGCAGGTAGGGTCAAGCCACGGGCGCGGGCCCGCTCGCGCGCCTCAGCCCGGCGCCGCTCGGCCGCCGCCGGCTCCCAAATCTGGAAAATCCGCCCCAACCCCATGAACACCACAGCATCGCTCAGCCCGGCAAATTCCACCAAAGCCCCGGGCAGCAAAATCCGCCCCTCTTTGTCCGGCTCGGTCGGAAACGCATCGGCATACAAAGTCGCCGCCAAATCGTCATGGGCTTCGCTGAACAGATCAATCCCGGTCAGGCCGGTCGCCAGCGCCTCGAACACCCCAACCGGCCAAACCTCGATGCAAGGATGCTTATGCGAGGGGCGCAGGATCAGGCTGGCCTGACCAGCCCCGGAATCCAGCCCGGATTTCAGCACGCTGCGGAACGAAGCAGGCACGGAAACCCTGCCTTTCGAATCCAGCCTGTTCTGGTGCGTGCCGAGGAATTGGCTCATCCGATGTGACTGCGATCCCTTCGCCTCGCTCGTTGCTGCACCTCACGGCACGGGGCCCGGACAAGCGACGATTCGACTGTCTCATGGGCTGCCATGGGATAACATGGGCCAATATGGGCGTCAAAGGGATTTAGTGGGTTTGTCTCAGGATTCTGTCAACAGGATCAAATGGTTAACATCTCGCGCTTGTTTCAGGAAAATGTTGTCGATTTGTTCCAATCCACGCCACCCTTGCCGCAGCAACCAGCAGCGCAAAATGTCAGACGGTCTGTAAGCCGGGTTCTGTCCACGCCGTCACGCTCACGCGCTGGCGCTGGACGGCCATTCCTCTGGGACACGCGTTGCCGCGTGCCTCGCGCGACCAACCCGGGCGACAGGTCGAAAATACCCTCGCTGCCCTGCGCGAACGCAGGCAGCCGGCCGCCCCTATTCGGTCTTGCTCCCGGTGGGGTTTACCCTGCCGCCGCTGTTACCAGAAGCGCGGTGCGCTTTTACCGCACCGTTTCACCCGTTCCTTTGGGCCGAGGCGCAAAGGTGGTTTGGTTTCTGTGGCACTTTCCCTGGGGTCGCCCCCGCCGGCCGTTAGCCGGCACCGTATTTCCGTGGAGCCCGGACTTTCCTCCACCACCCTTGCGAGCGGCAGCGGCCGTCCAACCGTCTGACAAATCTGCTCCTGCGCCGCCCTCAGCCGCCCGTCAACAGCCGCCCGTCAACAGCGCCGCCACGGCGCGCGCGCGGGCCGCAGTCCGCTCATCTTCCACCCCATCAACCCGGTGCGGCGCAAACCGGCGCTGAAAGGCGGCGATCACCAAGGGCATCGGCAATGTCACATCATACCCGATCGCACCCAGATCATCCCTTACATCCCCCGCCACCCCAAGCGCATCGCTCCATAACCCCACCCGCTGCGCCGCCAGCCACGCCCAGGGGAATAACTCGCCCGGATCCTGCTTGCGATCGGGTGCGATATCGCTATGCGCCACGATATTGCGCGCCGGAATGGCATGGCGCGCCAAAATACCCTGACACACCTCCAGCACCGCCTGCATCTGCACCGGCGGAAACGGCCGATACCCGAATTCATGACCAGGATTGACGATTTCAATACCGATCGAGCGATCATTCAGCGCCCGCACCCCGCGCCAATAACTCACCCCGGCATGCCAGGCGCGCATCCGCTCATCGACCAGACAATGCACCGCGCCATCCTCATCGATCACGTAATGCGCCGACACGTTCGACGCCGCATCGCACAGCCGCGCAATCGCCGCCTCAGCCGATGTCATGCCGGTATAATGCAGCACCAGATGATCGATCAGCCCGGCCTGCCGCGCGTCGCAATTGGGCGACATCAAATGCCGCGCTCTTTCCTGATCTGGTCATAAGCCGCATTGATCCGCGCCACCCGATCCGTCGCCCGGGCGATGAATTCCGGCGGCACACCGCGCGCCGCCAGGCCATCGGGGTGGTTCTCGCGCATCAATTGCTTCCAGCGGGCGCGCAATTCATCCGCCGCCAACCCGCGCGGCACACCCAGCACCTCATAAGGATCATCCGCGCCATTCTGGCTCATCGCCCGCCCGGCGCGCTGGGCGGCATCCAAATCGACGCCGAATTCATGCGCCACGCGCGCCAGAAAATCCGCCTCGGCGCCATTGATCGGCCCATCGGCGCGCGCCACCGCCGAAAGCGCGGTCAGCACGGTCTCCAAAATCGCCCGATTATCGGCAAACGCCTCGCCCAATTGCCGCGCATAGGGCACGAAGCCGCCCGCATCGGCCCGCGCCTGATCGAATAATACGCCAATCTGCTGCACCGCAGCACCCTCGATTCGGAATTGCCGCTTGAAGGCATCCACCTCGGCCCGGCTCACCACGCCGTCGCATTTCGCGAGCTTGGCCGCCAGCACCGTGACATTGACCGCAAAAAGCTGATCCTTGCGGCCGAGCATCGCGGCCAGACGCGCCGAATCGAACGGCAAAGCCCGCTTCATGCCCGCCAGATTGCCGTTATCCGCCGCATGCCCCAATGCCGCGCCGAACAACGCCCCGACCGGGCCGCCCATCGCAAAACCGGCGACCCCGCCGATCAATTTACCCCACACACTCATCTCACTGATATAGCACGGGCGGCGCGGAACAGAAGCAAGCCACCCCGATTATTGCCGCGCCAGCCAACGCCTGACATGCGCGAGGGACTGATTGATCACCTGATCCATGTCCAGATATTGATAAGTGCCGCACCGTCCGATGAAGGCGATGCGCGCGGCTTGCGCCTCCGCCAGCGCCCGATAGCGATCATAAATCGCCTGATACCGGCCATCAGCGGTCTTCACCGGATAATAGCGCTCCATCGCGTTATCGCGATAATCGCACGGCTCCTCGGCGGTGATGGTCCGCCGTCCTGTCTCGCGCACGACGTGATGCGGCAGCGCATCCCAGCGCGTCGCCCGGGTCAGCTTGCCGGTATCGGTATAATTGGTCGTGCACCAGCCCGGTTGCGCGGTATCATCGCTGGTGGCGTGATGAAACCGGATCGAGCGATAGGGCAATTCGCCCTCGGCGAAATCGAAATACGCATCGATCGGCATGGCGTTGAAACAAAAATCATATCCCGCCAGCATGGCTTTATCGAAGGCGGTGCTCAGCGAGATGGCAATCGCCGGATGATCGAACAGCGCCTGGAACAACGCCGTATAGCCATCGCGCGGCATCATTTGCAGCTCATCATCGGCGAAATACGTATCGGTGCGGTCACTGCGCAGCGGAATCCGCTTGACCACGGCAGCCGACATATCCTCCAAATCGAGCACCCACATTTTTTTCGTGTAAGGCCGGAAAAACAAATCGGTCAAATCCCGGCCGATTTTCGAATATAAATGCTCCGCCGCATTGGCCGGCTCAGCGATCGGCAAGGCAACGCGCGCCAGATGGGCCGCGACCTGCGCGGCGTCGGTGAAATCCGTGCCGAACACCATATTCACCGTATCCAGATTGATCGGCATCGGCGCGAACTGCCCATCGGGCAATCGCGCACGCACTTTATGCGTGTACGGCACGAACACGCCAAACTGCCTGATCCAATCAGCCACTTCGGTATTCTTGGTGTGAAACAGATGCGGCCCATAGGCATGCACGCGCATGCCGTTATCATCGACATAATCATAGACATTGCCGGCAATATGCGGCCGCTGATCGATCACCTGAACCCGATACCCCGCCTCGGCCAAACACCGCGCATGCACCGCCCCGGCAAAACCCGCACCGACAATCAGAATCGATTTCATGACGTCTGTTTCATGGAGTTTGGGGCCGCCCGAAAATCTCGATCTGATCGAGATGCAACATCCCCTCGCCAATCATGGCAATCCGCACATAGCGCGCGACAAACGGCGTGCCGAACTTGAAAACATAAGGATGCCCGTCAGCGCCCCCAAACAGCGCATCATCAATTTTTGCGCCCTGCAAATGCCAATCCTGCCCATCCATCGACGCCAAAACCGCAACACGCGTGCAACGCTCGCGCTGGTCGAGGCGATTATACAAAACGACGCTTTCAACAAAATAGTTGTCCTGCAAATCGACCTGCCACCACGGGTCAGTCTGATGATCCGTGTGAAACCCGAAATCACCAACGATCTCGCCATTATTGCCGCCGCTCGCCTCCTGGGCCGCATCTTGAAAATAAGACCATTGGCTCACCGATGACACCAAGGCAGGCTTGCCCATGGCAATGCTTGGTTTCAAACCTTGGCTGCGCCAACCTAACAGAATCGCCAGATCATTGAAGCGCGCCGTCATCTCAGGCGATTTGCGGCGCCTGACCGCCAGGGTCAGCCTATCGATAAAATCGGCCGGATCGGCAAAGGATAATTGCCGGCGCAAAGGCGATTCAGCATCAAATACGGCATTAATGTCCTCAAACAAAACACGCTTATCGATAAAGCGCCCGCCGCCCAGAACAGGATGAACGATAGAACCCGGCTGATTAACGATCGGATCGGCAATGCTGCGTGCGTCGGAGAAAGAATAATGCGGCAATTTGGCATGATCGCGAATATCCTCCATCCGAAAATCGGGCAATGCGAGCAAAACCGACGGAATAAAAGCCTCGCAAAATGGCCAATGCGCATTTTCATTTGGCGGCATGCGCTTCGCCATGTCCTGCCGGGCTTTGAGCATATGATCAATCGCACGACCCGATAAAACCAGGAGTGGAATTAAGGATTGCATAGGCCGCGCGAAATGATCCTTGATCCAATTATACCAATACCAATCATGCGGCGCATCACGGACTTCATGGGCGATCAGATCGATATGGCCATCGACCGCATGGCGCATCATCGCCGTTAAATCGGCAGTGACCGACACATCATATTCCACCATCGCGTAACAGGCAGCCTTGGGAAAGGCCCGCCTTAAAACATAAAGCGGGTAATCGGCATTATACCACAATACTTGCCCGGCTGGAAAATGGGGCAGATCAAATAACGAAAAATCATCGGTATGTGAAATCTTCTCAAATGGCGCTGTATCCAACACACCCTTTGTCTCATCCGCAACAACAACAAACCGTGCGCCGATGGATGCCGCATAAAGCCTGCGGGCCATCAATTCTATATGCTCATCCCAGATATGTGTGCGAAAGGCGACAATCAGCGACTCATCCATCATTTAATAATCACACCAACCTGTTGATGAGACGGCACCATACCGAAATATTCATATTTCAAACCATATGATCCGACAAATTCCATG
Organism: Rhodospirillales bacterium 20-60-12; assembly: GCA_002255495.1. Lineage (GTDB taxonomy): Bacteria > Pseudomonadota > Alphaproteobacteria > Acetobacterales > Acetobacteraceae > 20-60-12. Next base: position 17,981 of record NCAP01000034.1, read on the forward strand.
AACGCCTTAAATTCATGAATCCGCCAACCGGGATAATTGAAAAACTCATCGAAAACGATCACCGTGCCGCTCCTGATGCGCGGTCCCAGCAGATCAAAAATCGTCTTCGTCGAAGAATATAAATCGCAATCGACATGCATGAACGACACAGGGCCAGTATGGGTGTCCAAGAAGCGCGGCAGGCTCTGATTGAACCAGCCGATCACAAGCTCAACATTGGCAGCCACCGCAGGCGGTGTCTGCGCGAACGCTCCAGTTGGAAATCCCGGCCGCCAATCCTCAGGCAAGCCCTCAAACCCATCAAACCCATAAATCTTACCCGCCAACTGGCCGGCCATGTGATTGATGGTGGTCCCGCTCGCCACACCAAATTCCAAAAACAGACCATCGGGATTAGCCCGCGCGATCGCCTGGCTGAGCAGCTGAAACGCATTGCCGTAGCGCGTCACATTATTCATGCAGGTCGCCGCGAAATTTGCCGAATCGATTCCGGCGGCCAGCATAATCAGCCGATCGACATCGAAACCATCAACGCCCCGCCCGAGCAGCCTGTCCGATACCATTGGCACCAGATTATTGAGAAGCGCCGCCACGTCGAACGGTCCATCCATCGCAAGGTATCCTCTTCGATTAATCGCTCATCTCATTACGCCGGATGCAAGGCGCATGACCACGCCATTGTCACTTCACAACCCATCAAACAACGACGTCGTAATATAACGCTCCGCAAATGACGGAATAATGACAACAATCCGCTTGCCCGACATCGCCGGCCGCAGCCCCACCTGCAAAGCCGCATGCAACGCCGCCCCCGATGATATGCCCCCCGGTACCCCCTCGCTGCGCGCCAGACGGCGCGACGTCGCGAACGAATCCTCATTGGAAATCGTGATGATCTCGTCAATCAAATGCGTGTCCAAAATCGCCGGCACAAATCCCGCACCCAGCCCCTGAATCGCGTGCGGCCCGGCCTTGCCGCCCGAAAGCACCGGGCTGCTCTGCGGCTCCACCGCCACCACATAAAGCGCCGGATTGCGCGCTTTGAGCACCTGCGCGCAGCCGGTCAGCGTCCCGCCGGTCCCCACTCCCGACACCAGCACGTCAATCTGCCCCGCCGTATCATGCCAGATCTCCTCCGCCGTCGTCGCCCGATGGATGGCGGGATTGGCCGCATTGGCGAATTGATTGGGCATGACAGAGCCCGGCATCGCCGCCAAAAGCTCCTCCGCGCGCGCAATCGAGCCGGCAATGCCGCGCTCACGCGGCGTCAATTCCACCTCCGCGCCGAGAAATTTCAACATCTTGCGCCGCTCGATCGAAACCGATTCAGGCATCGTCAGGATCAGTTTATAACCCCGCGCGGCGCATACGAACGCAAGCCCAATCCCGGTATTGCCCGATGTCGGCTCAATAATCGTCGCCCCCGCTTGCAGCACGCCCGCCTGCTCCATGGTGAGAATCATGTTCACACCAATCCGGTCCTTCACGCTGGCAATCGGATTGAAGAATTCCAGCTTCAGGCAAATATCCGCCAGTACCCCTTCTTCCTTGGAAATCCGCGGAATCCGAACCAGCGGCGTGTTGCCGATCGTCTCCAGAATGCTGTCGTAAATCCTGCCGCGAAACGGCTTGTCAAAGCGAATTTCGGGGTGTTCATCGGCTTTTTCCATCGTGCATCCCTCCGGGTCCGCCAACCATGGCGCGGGCGAAAGCCGATTGCAATTGCACCAGGACGGCCCGTTTGGTCAGAATCTGTGTTCTTTATGTCGCTTTGTGGTGTCGCGTGGCTGCATTTTGCGCTATAATGCAATCTAAGGCTTGGGTTATCAGCCGCTTCATTCTACAAGCCTGTCTGCCACGACACTGCTGCCTGATAAACCATCCTGAGCGTGACGCTCGACCGGCGTCATTTATTTCGACCGACCGCCCATATGAGGATAAGCCTAACGTGAGACCGCCAAAAAACGACCGCCAGCGCCAGCCCCGCCGTCGCGGCTTTGACGACGATAATTTCTTCGGCAACACCCCACCCCCCCCACCGTCCTTTGCCGGCTTTACATCGTCATCTTCAGCCCCCGAGCTGAAAGCGACCGTCAAATGGTTCAACTCTGAAAAAGGCTTCGGCTTCGTCGAACTCTCAGATGGCACCGGAGACGTGTTTCTCCACGCCAACACATTGCAGGCCGCCGGGCACCAAACCGTCAATCCCGGCGCCACCATGACCATCCGCGTCGGCCAAGGCCAGAAAGGCCGCCAGGTCGATGCCGTGCTCTCGGTCGACAACTCCTCCGCCGAAGCGCCCTCGCGCGGTGCGCCCGCCGCCCGCGCCCCGCGCCCGCCGCGCGATTCCGGCCGCGATGCCGGGCCGGGCGTCGAGAAAACCGGCAACGTGAAATGGTACAACCCCGATAAAGGCTTCGGCTTCATCGCCCCGCAGGATGGCGGCAAGGACGTGTTCGTTCACGCCACCGCCCTCGAACAAGCCGGCCTGCCGCCCCTCCAGGAAGGCCAGACCGTCCGCATGACCGTCGTGCAAGGCGCCAAAGGCCCCGAAGCCCGCTCCGTCAGCGTCGAATAATTCTGCGCCCACCGGCCCGTCCGCGGGCCGGTGGCCGCCGCCTGCGGGGTGTTGCCCAACCCGGCCATCTCGCAGCCTTCACACCCCAGCGTCATCGAAACTTCACACATCCCATCTTCCCCGCGACAAGCCACTTCGCCATGGTGCGGCCAGCCCCACATGGTAGGTTTGTCATGTCATTCACGCGCCGCGCACTCTCGCTTTGCCTCTCCACCTCGCTCGCCGCCGCCCCGTGCGGCGCAGCCGGCACCGCGTTCGCCCAACCCGCCCCGGCGCAACCCAATTTGCCGAACATCGCGCAATACCAAGTGCCCGCCCACGCCGAGCCGCATCTCTCGCCCGCGCAAATGGCCAGCCTGATCCGCCATCACATCAAATATGTATTCGTACTCTATCAGGAAAATCGCTCCTTCGATTCCTATTTCGGCACCTTCCCCGGCGCCGACGGCCTCTATTCCCAACCAGCCGATCAAACCCCCGGCTTCACCCAGCCGATCATGAATACCGACGGCACAATGGGCACAATCCAGCCCTTCCGCATCGGCCCAGATCAATTCGCCGCCGACACCGACGACATCGACCATTCCCACCCGCTCACCGTCGCCAAAATGGACGTCGTCGATAATCAGCCCAAAATGGATCATTACGCCCTCACCGAAGAGAAAAAATATTCCCCCACCGGCAACCCTTCGCTGAAAGCCAAGCAATTCGGCGAACTCGCCATGGCTTATGAGGATTGCGATACAGTGCCCCTGCTCTGGGCCTATGCCGACCGCTTCACATTGATGGACCATGTCTTCGAGGACATGTCAGGCCCCTCCACCCCGGGCAATCTCTCCATCTTCGCCGCCCAAACCGGCGTCACCCAATGGGCGCTGCACCCCGCCGAGGGCTTCAAAACCGCCTCCGGCCCCGGCGCCCCGGCGATCAACGATGCCGACCCCTATTGGGGCTCCCCGCGCGATCCCAACGGCCATAAGAACGTCCCCGTCAACCCGGCCGATTTCGCCGGCAAACACGCCCTCGAAGCGCCGCAACTCAACCAGACCTACGCCTCCCTCGCCCTGACCACCGCCGGCGGCGACATCAAATCACGCACCAGCCACGATGCGGACGCGAAAACCGACCTCGCCGATGTCGATGACGATATCGGCTTCATCCAGCATCTCGATCATCACAAAATCGCCTGGCGCTGGTTCGAAGAAGGCTATTCATCCAAACCCCAACCCGATAATCAAGGCCCAACCGACGCTGTCGGCCTGCACGCCTCCTACATCGCCCACCATAACGGCCCGCAATATTTCGGCTATGTCTCTAACAATCCCGAAATGCGCGCCGACATGCACGGGCTGCACGCGTTCTTCACCGCCATCAAATCAAACGCCCTGCCCAGCGAAGGCGGCGTGTTCTACGTCAAAGGCGGCTATAAAAACGAATTCGGCATGAAACCCGCCGACCCCGATCCCGCCGTACAGAAAAAATTCATCGGCGATGACGATCATCCCGCCTACTCAGACTCCCAAATCAGCGAAAGCCTCATCGCCCGCGCCGTCAACGCCATCGCCGCCAGCAAATATTGGAGCCAATCGGCCATCATCATCACCTGGGATGATTCCGAAGGCGATTACGACCATGTCCCGCCACCCATCCTGATCCACGGCCCCGATGGCAGCCCGATCAGCGACGGACCCCGCGTGCCCATGCTCGTCATCTCACCCTTCGCCCGCGCCCACTATGTCTCGCACGAAATCGGCAACCAGGCCTCGGTCGTCAAATTCGTCGATGCCGTCTTCGCCCTCCCCCCGCTCGCCACCCTGCCCGACGAAGAAAAAGGCCGCACGCTGGGCGAAAGCGAATTCCACCAGAAAAATATCGGCCCGCTCGACGCCATCACCCCCGATGTCGGAAATCTCTTCAACGCCTTCGACCCCGCACGCCTCGATGGCCGCGCCAAACCCCTGCCCGCCAGCTACGCCACACTCCCCGCCAACTGGGTCACCACACTACCCAGCCAATCCGGCGCCAGCTGCAAAGCCCTCAACATCACCCCCGTCACACCCCCAACCCCCAGCCAAATCCCCGCCGACTTCAACCCCCGCCCGAAAACCAACCCGTCCAAAACCGAGTAACGCCGGAGCAAGACAGAAAGGCCAGGGGACGCTGTCCCCTGGACCCCTGCCTCTGGCCGTCGCTCAGCTTTGGATGAACAGGCCGATGGTCAGCAGGATGCCGATGGTGATCACGGCGATGCGCAGGATCTTTTCGTTAATCCGGCGGAGCAGCACCGGCGATGCGCAGGATCTTTTCGTTAATCCGGCGGAGCAGCACGACGCCGAGCTGTCCACCGGCGATGGCGCCGACGGCGGCGAGGCTGACGAGTTTCCAATGGATCGAGGTTTCCGCGAGAAAGACCAGCACGGCGGAGGTATTCATCACCCCGGCGAGGACATTTTTGGTCGCACCCGCGCCGCGCACGGCGAGGCCTGCGGCGGTCAGTGCGGCGATCATCAATATGCCGATTCCGCCGCCGAAATACCCGCCGTAAATGGCGATCAGGAATTGCAGAAATATCGCCACGCGCGGGCTGATGGATCGCGCCCGGGCGGCGGAGGACCGGCGAAAAAAACTGCCCCAGGCGAACACCGCCGTCGCGAACAGCACCAGATAGGGCACCAACTTGGCAAAAATGCTCGAGGGTGTGGCGAGCAGCAGAAACGCGCCGAACGTGCCGCCGATCAGGCTGATCGCGAACAATGTCCGAAAGCTGAGCCCCGCCGCCCCTTCGACCATTTTGCGCCCGGCGAGACCGGTGGTGATCTGGCCGGGAAACAGCGCGATGGTCGAGGTGATATTGGCCGCCCGCGGGTCGAGCCCGGCGAGCAGCAAGGCGGGAAAAGTCAGGAACGAGCCGCCGCCCGCCACCGCATTCTGCGCCCCGGCCGCGAACGCAACCAGAACCAGCATGATATCCAGCAAAATCGGCGGAAGCTGCATTAAGGGGTCGTCCCGGTTTGATGTTTTTGCGCGGCAATCCAGGCCAGCAATGGCTGGGTTGCGATCATCCGGCGCGGCGCCGCCCACGGCCCGGCCAGCGCCAGCCCAATCGCCGGGACATCCCCCCGCCCGCTCACCATCGGCTGGATCGCTATTTTGAGTGCCAGACTATGCTCGACCAGATCGATATCCCCCGCGGCCTGCGCGCGGCCGGCCGGGCTGGTCATCGTCGCCTGATTGAGCGTGACCGCGCCATTGGCAATGGTCCCGGTGGCCGACAGGCTACTCACCGGCGACACCCCGCCCGCCACCGCGGCGCGCAACGCGATGCTGGCCGCCGGATGGGCAGGCGGGCGCGCCAGCGCGCCGGCCAGCGCCGCCGCCGCCGCGGGCAAATCAAACCCGGCCACACTCCCCTGATCGAGACTCATATTCGCCTGCCCAGACAAAGTGGCAATCCAGGATTTCAGCGAAAAACCCTGCGCCGCGACATCGGCTTTCAGCGCCATCTGCCCGCTGGCAAACGCCCCCAGCAATGGCACAGCGGCGGCATCGGCATGGGTCAATGCCCATTTGGCGGTCAGGGCCGGCGGTGTCGCACCGGCCGGCAATGCGGCGCGCGCCGCCAAGGTCAAATCACCCCCGGCGAATTGCGCATGATCGATCGCGATGTTCAGCGCTTTGCCATCCAGCATGACACTCCCGGTCAACCCACCGGCCCAGGATTGCCCATCAACCACCACCTGATCCGCCGCCACCGCGACATGCGCGTCGAGCCCGCCCAGCCCATCCCATGGCAAAGGCTGCGCCAAATCCGGCAAGGCCAGGCTCAATGTCGAGGCATCGATCTGACCGATCAAATGCAATGGCCCACCAATCCCGCTCAGCGCCAGACTGCCATTTGCGTCCATATCGCCGTAGGACAGAACAAAATCGGGCAATGTCACGGTGCTGCCGCCCGCGGCAAAGGCCGCGCGCAACCCCACCGATCCCGGCCCCGGCCAATCCAGCCCGGCCTTTTTCAGCCCAAGCCCCTGGGTCAGCGCAATGGCGTTCGGATAGCGGAAACTCAACGCCCCGGCCGCGGTCCGCGCCGGCAGATCGATCACCGGGCTCGCGGTGAATTCCGCCGCGCCTATTTTGGCGCCGATCGACGCAGCCAGAGCCCCCGGCTTGCCCGATGCCAGGATTTCCAGCGCAATCGGCGCTTCGAGCAATTTACGATGCTGCAAGCCCGTCGCCACGCCCCAGCCGGCGGGCAGGTTGGCAGCCAATGTCCCGATCAAGGCGCTCGCCTGATTGGCGCTCAGCACCGCGCGGGCGAACCGCAGCGTGCCGTCACGCTCCCGCGTGCCGCTCGCCGTCAGCAGGGCGTTGCCCAGCGTCAAACTCAGCCTGCGCAACACCATCGCCCGGCCAAACCCCGCATCGAGCAGGAAATGCAGCGCCTCCACGCCACCGATGCGCGCATGGTCCGCGGTCAATTGCAGGTCGGCCTGCGCCTCATCGCGCGCCGGCGCCACATCCACCCCGGCCAGGTAGCGCGCCAGCTCAGGCCCGAACGGCGTCAGATCGATGGTCTTGAAATTCAGCCCGGCGGCAAGCGCGTAGGCGGCATGAACCCGCCGCAGACTGATCGCGCCGGCGAAATGATGCGGCCCCAGCGTGCCGGTCAGCGCGCTGAGCACGATGCTCCGCCCGCCCGCCGGCGCGTCGATCTGCCCGCTCAGCCCGATCGCCGGAATCGCATCGGGCAAGACCGGCAATCCCGGCGCCAGCGACCCGCCGAGCGCGTCACTCAGCGCCCCGGGCTTGGCCGATGTCAGGCCGATCACGCCGCTCAGCCCGCCATCCGCGCCGATCTGGCCGGTCAAATGCATCTTGCTCTGGCCCGGCAGCATTGCCTGCACCGCAACCTGCCCGGCCGCCCCGGCCGCATCGCTGAACATGGCCGTAACCTGCGCCACCGGCAAACCCCGAAACGTCAAATCCGTGCCGCTGACATGCAAATCCAGCGCCGGCAGAGCAGGCCACCAGGATGGCCGATCCGGCAGCGAGGCGATCATCAGATGGCTCGCCTGAAGTTCCGCGCTGATCCGCGGCACAGCGCCCTCGTCAACCGCCAAATCACCGCTCACCGCCCCCGCCCCGAGCGTGACATTGAGATGCTGCACATTGATCGTCCGGCCGTCGGCCGCGAGGTCCGCCTCGGCGTGCACGGGCTGGGTTGCATCCGGCAGCAGCCCGGCCAAATCCGTCGCCTGCGCGCTCACCCGGCCGATCAGCGCGCTGCTGTGATCCAGGCTGCCGGCAAAATCGAGCGAAAACCCCGGCGCCTGATGCACCCCCTGAACCGGCTGGCTGACATGCACCCGCAAATGATTGCGCCCCACACCGTCCGCCCCGCCGATATTCAGCGTCACATCCAGCGCCAGACCGGCAAATTGCGCCGTGCCTCCCGCCGCCAGAATCCCGCTCGCACCACCGGTAAAAATATCCGCGTCGATATGGTTGAGCGTGAGCCCGCCGATCACCAAAGTGCCGTCCTCGATGCTGGCTTTCAACGAGGCAAGCCAAGGCGGCGGCAACAAAGCCTGGCTGCCGCCGGGCAACGGCCAGGGCAGCAATATATGCGGCTGATGCAAGGTCAGCCGCGTCGCGCGCAACCGCCCGGTCAGCAAAGCCCCCGGCGCCAAATCCAGCCGCAACGAGGCCGCACTCACCTCCCCGCCTTCATCAGGGCCGCCACCCGCACCGCCGATCCGCACATGATCGGCCACCAATTGCGGCTCGGGCAGCAAAGTCAGCGTGATATTACCGCCGATCGTCACGTCCCGGCCGGTCAACCGGCTCGCCAAAGACTCGATCGCAGCTCGGTGATAGCTGCCGCTGAACACCGGCGGCAGCAGCAAAATACCCAGCACAACCAACGCCACGAGTGCCGGAATCAGCCATAATAAGCGGCTGCGCCCTGTCAAGCGCATACCACCCCCCCGCCGCCATAGCTCGCGCACCGCCAACCCGCCATACCAATCCCACCCGACCCCTCGATCAGGTGATGTCCGATTGCGCGCTCACGTTCAAGTGCGGGGGGTCAAGTGCGGGAGTTCAAGCGGGGCGTTCAAGCGGGGGGACGGCGCGGCACGATGGCTTTGCTGATCATCACCTGCACCGGCTCGTCATGCTGGTTCAGCGTCGTCATCCGATTGGTAATAATCCCCCGATCCGGCTTGGAGGCACTCGGCGTCGCCTCCAGCAACTCCACATGCACCCGCAGCACATCCCCCGGCCGCACCGGCTTGAGCCATTTCAACGACTCGAACCCCAAACCGAGCGTGCCCGGCGCCAACGGCGTCGTCCGCGAATCCAGCATCAAACGCATGGTCAGGCTCGCCGTATGCCAGCCGCTGGCAATCAACCCGCCGGTGATCGATTGCGCCGCCTCAGGATCGACATGCATCGGCTGCGGATCGAATTGCCGGGCAAACTCAATCATCGCCGCTTCACTCACCTCAACCGGCGCCGATATCGTGAATTGACCGGCCTGACCGACGAAATCATCAAAATACAAATAATCCATGAACCCTCCCCCATCACCTGACCCCTCTCCATAGATCAAAAAGCGTTTTAGATTGAATCACAGGATTCCAGCTCAACCAATATTGACCTAAATCCCGTCAATCCGGCTTGCGATGCATGAGGAAATTCACCCCGCCATTCCAAAGGTAAATCGCCTTGTCGTGGCCAAGCAGCAATATATCGGCCGATTGAATGGCAACCGGGGCGGCGTTGCCGACACTGACAGGGCACTCCAACCGGGCCAGCGTGATGCCTGTCGCGGGCAAAGCATAGATTGAGCGCGGCACGGCCAAATCACGTTGAGCGTCCGGCTCACTGATGCTCTGCAGGACGTATTTTGCCCCGGCCTGACAATTCAAATTATAGGGGTCATGGTAGGCATGTTCGTCGATCCGAATGGTCTGCCCGTCATCGGCACCGGAATACACGCCGCAATGATCGCAAATTTGCGAAGTCACCACCCAAGACCCGATCAAATCCGACACAGCCATCGTCGTGCCGCAGCGCGCCGACGCAAGACTGGCAAAAGTGAAGATGCACGCCAAACCAAAAATCCCCACGATTTTCATTTGCCGCTCACCGGGCCCACATACCTAAAAAACTGCGATGGTCTGGAGTTCCACCAAACATTGTGCAAATCCACCTGCTTGGGGCCAGGGCCGCTGGTTTGCATGCCAATAAAACTATGTGGCGACAACATGATGGCCACGTGCCCGGGATAAATTCGTTTGTCCCCGCGCTTGACCTGCCACTGCACCTGCGCGGGCGGAAAATAAATGATGTCGCCCGCCTGTGGCGGTCCAACGACCGGTTTGAATCGTAATGGATCGTTGGCAATTTCAGCCGAAGGCTCGCGCTTATAAAGCGGATTTATTGTCTTGAGAACGAGCCAGACAAAATAGGAACAGTCGAACACGTGAATAGAAAAAGGCGGACCGCCGTATTTTGCATTGGACGTTGCAGCGGCGACTGATATCGCGGCGCTGGCAATTCGATCGCCTGTTGTCATTATAATTTGTTTGTTCGGGTCCCCTGGCAACGGACGCTTCCTTTCGTTCAAAACTCGTATTCTATTAGGGGTTAATCAATCTCTACCCGATAAGCCGTCCACCTACTCATTTCGGTGAAACAATAATCCGTTTTGAACGCGCCGGAAAGGCAAATCCGCTAAGTCAGTCTCTCATTAGCGAGTCGATGATCATTGTTGCTCTTTGACAGATCAACGCCGAAAATTGAGTTCGTAGACTTATATAATTTCAGGTGTAGTCGCTTGGCGCTAGCTAAACCAACGAAATTGATCCACAGCAAATGACCAGAGCGTGTCGTTGTTAAACGATCACGCTCCGGAAACTTGCCATCAACCAATGTCAGCACCTGATACGGTATCAAGCCACCCCATCAAAAGCCGCATTGATCAATGGCCCGAAAATTACTTGCCTTCGGTGATCTGCGCGCGCGCTTCGCCGGCCGGGTTGGCCGCCGTGTGCAGGTTGACATAGGTCATGCCGGTCAACACGTCTTCGCCTCAGCGCTGGTCAGTTTCACCTTGCCGGTCATGCCCGACATATAGGGTTTGGGGATCGCCACCAGAACGCCGGCCTGTTCGCCAGGCTTCGCCGGGCCATGGAAATGCGCCGCCATCACCGGACCCGACAGGCCGGCATAGGTGATCGTGTATTTCAGCATATGGGTCTTGGTGCTGTAGCTGCCCATCACATCGCCGGTCGGCGTCGTGGTGGCACTACCTTCAGTGGCAAACGTCCCGTGAACCGGGATCACCTTGGCCATGGCAACACCGGTGAACGCAAGAAAAGCCGCTGCGGTGAGCGGTAGCAATTTGGTTGTGAGAGCGTGCATCGTTTTCATCCCAGTATTTAAGGGCGGCCCATCGCCGCCACCCGCATATGGTCACAAGGCTGCGGCTAAAAAGAGGCATATTCTGGCCCAAACGGTTGCAGCGCCCGGCGGATCGGCGCAAAACCCGAGCAGGATCATCGAAAGCCGGAACCATCCCCATGGATCAATCACGCCTGGCCGACGCCACACGCGCGCTGCGGCACATGTTCATCCGCGATCTGGTTCTTCCAGCCAGCATCGGCGTCTATCCGCACGAGCACCAAGCGCGCCAAAGGGTGCGCATCAATCTCGATCTCGCGATCGAGGATGATTCCGGACAAACCATGTCACGCCCCGCCATCGGCCGCGACGAGCTTGACCGCGTGGTCGATTATGAAGCGATTGTGATCGCCGTGCGCGCACTCGTCGCCGGCGGCCATGTCCAACTCGTCGAAACCCTGGCCGAACGCCTCGCCGAACTCTGCCTCATGCCGCCGAAAGTCAGGATCGCCCGGGTCAGGGTCGAAAAACTCGATGTCTTCCCCGATGCCTTCTCCGCCGGCATCGAGGTCGAACGCCGCCGTTAGTTGTCCACTCCTGCAAAACACACAGAGTCAAGGGCCAAACAGCCGTCTTTGTGTCATTTTAATGACATCCTGTTAATTGTAACAATCAACCTTTTCAATAACTTAGCAAAAATGTCCGCTTTCGGACCCAGTTTCGCAAGACCCTTATATGACACTGGATTATCGCCTCTATGCCGATCTTTCCCACACACTTATCCACAACCACGACGTAACAAATTAAATATTGCATGAGCCCGCGCCGATGATCGCAGAACCAGCCTCGCACGGCGTCGCCCTCATCGAGACAGCCCTGCTGACCCTGCCCGACAACCCCGGCGTCTACCGGATGCTCGATGGCAAAGGCGACGCACTCTATGTCGGCAAAGCCCGCAGCCTGAAAAAACGCGTCGCCTCCTACACGCAAATCGCCCGCCTGCCCGAGCGCCTGCGCCGCATGGTCAGCGAAACCCGCAGCTTCGAAATCATCACCACCCACACCGAAGCCGAAGCCCTGCTGCTCGAAGCCAATCTGATCAAAAAACTCAAGCCGCGCTTCAACATCGTCCTGCGCGATGACAAATCCTACCCCTGGGTCATGCTCACCGAGGATCATGATTTCCCGCAAATCACCAAACATCGCGGCGCACAAACCCGCAAAGCAAGCTACTGGGGCCCGTTCGCCTCCGCCTGGGCGGTCAACCAAACCGTCCAGGCCCTGCAGCGCGTCTTCCTGCTCCGCTCCTGCGCCGATACCGTCTTCGCCAACCGCTCGCGCCCCTGCCTGCTCTACCAAATCCGCCGCTGCTCCGCCCCCTGCGTCGGCCGCATCAGCCAAACCGACTACAACGAACTCGTCAGCCAGGCGAAAGCCTTCCTCACCGGCAAATCCGGCACCGTGCAACGCCAACTCGCCGCCGAAATGGAACAAGCCGCGCAAGACCTCGCCTTCGAACGCGCCGCCTTCCTGCGTGACCGCATCCGCGGCCTCACCCACATCCAAGGCAATGCCGTCATCAACCCGGAATCCATCGGCGACGCCGATGTCATCGCCCTGCACCAGGAAGCCGGCCAAAGCTGCGTCCAGGTGTTCTTCATTCGCGGCGGCCGCAATAACGGCAATCGCAGCTTCTTCCCCAGCCACGCCAAAACCGACGACGCCGCGGAAATCCTCGCCGCCTTCGTGGTCCAATTCTACGACGACAAACCCCCGCCGCGCACCATCCTGCTCAACCAAAACCTTGCCGAACAAAGCCTCATCGCCGAAGCCCTCAGCCTCAAATCCGGCCGCCGCACCGAATTGCTCATCCCCCAGCGCGGCGAAAAACACGACGTCGTGCAACACGCCGCCACCAACGCCCGCGAAGCCCTCGAACGCAAACTCGCCGAAACCGCCGGCCAGGCCAAACTCCTCGCCGCCACCGCCGAAATCTTCGCCCTGCCTGAAACCCCCAAACGCATCGAAACCTACGATAACTCCCACATCATGGGCACCAACGCCTACGGCGTCATGGTCGTCGCCGGACCCGACGGACCCCTGAAATCCGCCTACCGCAAATTCGCCATCAAAGGCCCGCTCACCCCCGGCGATGATTTCGCCATGATGCGCGAAGTCCTCACCCGCCGCTTCGCCCGCGCCCAATCCGAACACCCCGACCGCGATGACCCGCATTGGCCCGACCTCGTCCTCATCGATGGCGGCGCCGGCCAACTCTCCGCCGCGCAAACCGTGCTCGAAGAACTCGGCATCACCGACCTGCCGCTCGTCGCCATCGCCAAAGGCCCCGACCGCGATGCCGGCCGCGAATGGTTCCACATGCCCGGCCGCGCCCCCTTCCAACTCCCCCCGCGCGACCCTGTGCTGTATTTCCTGCAACGCCTGCGCGACGAAGCCCACCGCTTCGCCATCACCACCCACCGCGCGGGCCGCAGCAAAAAACTCGTCACCTCCGAACTCGATGAAATCCCCGGCATCGGCGCCGCCCGCAAACGCGCGCTGCTGCTGCATTTCGGCTCAGCCCGCGGCGTCAAACAAGCCGGCCTCCGCGACCTGCAAGCCGTCAAAGGCATCAACACCGACAGCGCGCAAAAAATCTACGAATTTTTCCACCCCGGCCACCGCCCAGCCCAGAATCCTTGATCTGCCGCATTCCCACGGGCACGCCATGCGGCTAAACAACCATCAATGCTGACCGATCTGCCCAATATCCTGACCCTCTCACGCATCGCCGCCATCCCGGTGCTGGTGCTGCTCGTCGCCCTGCGCACCCCGGTCACCGATCTGCTCGCCGCCCTCGTCTTCACCGCCGCCGGCATCACCGACTGGCTCGACGGCAAACTCGCCCGCGATCACGCCATGGCCTCCAATCTCGGCCGCATGCTCGACCCCATCGCCGATAAACTCCTGGTCGGCGCGACCCTCATGCTGCTCGTCGGCTTCGCCCGCCTGCCCTACGCCGGACTCTACCCCGCCATCGTCATCATGCTGCGCGAAATCCTGGTCAGCGGTCTGCGCGAATATCTCGCCGAAGTCCGCGTCGGACTGCCCGTCACACGCCTCGCCAAATGGAAAACCGCCGCCCAAATGGGCGCCCTCGGATTCCTCGTCCTCGGCCAATCCGGCGCCGGCATCCTCAGCCTCCAACATCTCCCCATCACCGCAATCGGCGGCACACTCCTCTGGTTCGCAGCACTCCTCACCCTCCTCACCGGTTACGATTACCTCACCACCGGCCTGCGCCACGTCACCAACCCACAATCTTGACCAGGATCAGGGCGATGATGGCGGCAAGCAAGATCAGGGGGCGTCGCCCCCCGAACCCCCGACTAAGGGCGCGGCCCCTGGAGTGTTTTTCACTCGATGAAAAACGCTCCAGCTCTATTTTGGCGAGCAAATTCATTCACATGAACAGAACCTCTGGTTCAATTTAGGTGAATTTTGCTCTAGAACCCTTGAGTCTGGTTTCTGAGCGGCGGGGGCCAGCACGCGCGCGTCACGATCAAAGCCCCCCGCCGCTCAGAAACCAGATTATTGGATTCCAAAGGCTCAGCCTTCGGTGGGGTCCAGGGGCAAAGCCCCTGGCCTTGCCTGCCTCCGCCATAGCGTCCCGGCGCCGGTCATGATGCGGGTTTTGGGGGTTGTCGGCTGGTCGGGCAGTGGCAAGACGACGTTGCTGGAGGCTTTGATCCCGTTATTGCGTGGGTCTGGCGTGCGTGTGTCGACGATCAAGCATGCGCATCACCGGGTTGATCCGGATCAGGTGGGCAAGGACAGTTTTCGTCATCGTGTTGCCGGCGCTGAGGAGGTTGTTTTGGCCAATGCGGCCCGGTTTGTGATTTTTCATGAAAACCGGGGCGGGGCGGAGCCTGATTTGGCTGCTTTATTGGCGCGCATGGCGAAGGTCGATTTGGTTTTGGTTGAGGGTTTCAAGGGCGAGGCTTTACCGAAAATCGAGATATTCCGCCCTGCTGTCGGCAAACCGCCGATCTGGCCGGGCATGGCGGATATTATTGCGGTGGCGAGTGACGGCATGGTGGCGGATTGTCATCTGCCGGTGCTGGATTTGAATGATCCTGCCTCAATATGTGGATTCATCCTCCGCTGGCTTGAGCAACAGCCTCAAGCCGGGGCATAAGTGGCTTTGCATGATCGGGAGTTTCATATGCGCCGGCTGAGTTTTGTTGCGCTGACCTTGCTTTTGGGCGGCTGTTCCGGCCTGGGCCATTATATGGGCGACACAGCCTGGCCGTTCGGCAACCCGAATTCACCCGCGAATGAAGCCCATGAAGCGACCCCGATGGGCCAGTCATTAACGATGCAGCGTGCTCTGGGTCATGACGTGCCGGTGGCGACCATTACCCCGCAGCCCGGCGATGTCTGGCCGGGTCCGGTCAAGCCGATCCCGACCTTGAGCGAGGTGCAGCAGAACATGAACACCCCGCTCGGCCAGATGTATGAGCAAACCCCAACGCCGCCGGCAGCATCCGGTGTGCCCTTGACGGTGCCGACCTATACCGTGCCGTCGGGTGCCGTGGCACGCCCCGCCGGGCCGGATCAGAGCGACATCGATTTCAAGGCGCCCACCCAGCCAGCGCCCGCACCGGGTGCCACGCAAGGGCAGGCGGATATCGGCCGGGTCTTGATCGGCCCTGCCGGCCCGATCGGCATCATCACCGGCGGCACGCCCAGCGCGCAGCAGGTGGCGCCGATTGATGGCAAAGGCGGCGGCATCTTGATGCCGAACGGCGACGGCACAGCGACTCTGGTCGAAGCCAACGGCCATATCATCACCATGCCGTTCCGCGCGCCCCCGCCGAACGGGCGCTGAACATACGATGAAAATACTCTATTTCGCCTGGCTGCGTGAGCGTGTCGGCCTCGCCGAGGAGGATGTCACCTTGCCCGCGCACATCACCGACATTGCCGGCCTGATCACGTGGCAGCGCGATCGCGGGCCCGGCTTTGCCGCCGCCTTTGCGCCCGGCGGCCAGGTGCGCTGCGCGGTGGATCAGGAATTCGCCGGCCACGACACATCGATCGCGGGTGCGCGGGAAGTGGCGTTTTTCCCCCCCGTCACCGGCGGCTGAGCCGGGTTGATGAGCAGCACGATCATGCGCCGCATCCTGGTCCAGACCGCCGATTTCGACACCGGTGCCCAGTTGGCGTGCCTTGAGGCACGACCGGGCGTCGGCGGCATTGCCAGCTTCGTCGGCACGGTGCGCGGCCAGACAGGCGGCAAAACCCTGACCGCGCTGACCCTGGAACATTATCCCGGCATGACCGAGCGCGCTCTGACCGGCATTGCCCAGCAGGCCGAGGCGCGCTGGCCGTTGCTTGGCTGCATCATCATCCATCGGGTCGGCACATTGCCCCCCGGCGCGCGCATTGTGCTGGCTGCCGCCGCCAGCGCCCACCGCCAGGCGGCCTTGGAGGCCACCGGATTTTTGATCGACTGGCTGAAAACCAACGCGCCGTTCTGGAAGCGCGAGGATTTCACCGACCACACCACAAACTGGGTCGAAGCGCGTGCCGCCGACCACGAGGCCGCCTCACGCTGGTAGCCTCTTGCTTAAGCACTAAGCCATGTCCGGTTAATGTGACAATTCAGCAACAGCCATTTGTGAAGATGCTTTGTAAGGCGATTAGTCGTTGTGGCGCGCTGATTTGGCATGTCACTTGCCAATTGGATGGCGTTATATGTCGCTATGCCGCGGATGTTCAGTCAGCAGCGTGGCGCCTAGATTAAAATTTATGCAATCGCCTACGTGATGAGAACAAAAAGGAGGCTCTATGGTTAAGTTAAAAGGACGGCTACTGGGATTCGGCGTTGTAGCCGGCGTGTCATTGATGGCGATGCATGCTGCGTATGCGTTCAATGGCCCATCGCAAATCCAGATCGACGGCGGCCCGCTCGGCCCGCTGCAAATCAGCGGCGGCGTGGACGGTTATTTCTATGGCCTGTCCGGCACCGGTGACAGCTTCAATCCCGGCCTGCTCGGCACCAACAAATCGCTCGGCGCCGATGTCGCCAACGCCCTGATCGAAATTCAGAAAAGCTCCGGCACGCTGCAATTCACCATCGAAGTCGGCAGCAATGGCGGCGCCGTCTCGCTCGGCACGAAACCCGGCCAAACCTCGATCACCACTTTCACAACCGGCCCGCTTTATGCCGGCTACATCACCATCGCCCCGCCGAACTCGCCGGTCACCGTCTCGATCGGCCAGCTCGGCTCGCTCGAAGGCTATGAATCGGGCGTCGAGTGGAACAACGCCAACCAGCTCACCACCGACATCTTCGCGGTGCAGAACTCGCAAAGCCGCGGCGTCTCGCTCGCTTATACCCAAGGCCCGGTCTCCGCGACCGTGACCTTCGGTGACGGCTTCGACACCGGCGTCTTCAACTTCCTGCAATTCCTCGGCACCTACACCTTCAACGCCACCAACAATCTGAACATCTACGCCGCCGGCAACCTCGGCAAAACCGGCCCGCTGGCCTATGCCTACGGCGGCAACAACACCACCAGCTACGGTGCGAACTACGTCAACTCGAACATGATCGGCGCCTTCTACAGCTACACCATGGGCAATCTGAACATCGTCCCCGAAGTGCAGTATGTGTATGCCAAAGCCGACCAATCGGTTGGCCTGTCGAAATTCTCCAGCAATTTCGGCGCCGCCGTCTTTGCCGACTACGCCTTCGGCACCTCGCCTTACTCGATCGGCGCCTGGGCTGAATATTTCTCGTCCAACGGCCCGGATTTCTGGTTCATCGCCCCCAAAGCCACCGGCGAAGGCATCTCCGTGTCCCCCACCTATCAATACAAGGACATTTTCGCCCGCGCCGATCTCGGCCTGATCCATATCTCCAACGTGCCATACGGCGCGCGCTATGGCTCCGATGGCCGTGGCAGCAACCAGTTCACCGGCCTGCTCGAAGCCGGCTTGCTGTTCTAGAGCAACATCCGATCAGGTTGAATCGTAGAGTCAACCTGATCGGATAAAGTTGCTCGCCAAAATATAAGCTAGATCAATATTGCTTTAGGTGGAGTCGGTTGACTCCAGCTAAACCAATGAAATTGATCGACAAAATCAACATAGAGCGTTTCCGATTGAGCGGAAAACGCTCTAACAAGCAACGCCTCAAAAAGCCGCCTTGGGCAACCAAGGCGGCTTTTCGTTTGTCAAATCCCCGGCAAAAACCCGACAATCCGCTCAACCTCGCGCATGATCGGCTCGGCCAAAGCCTGCGCCCGCATCGCCCCGCGATGCAACACCGCCTCAACATGCCCGGGCTCGGCCCGCAACCGCGCCGCCTCATCACGGATCGGCGCCAATTTCTCGATCAACAACGTCGCAAGCGCATCCTTGAACGGACCAAATCCGCGCCCGCCATGCAGACGCAACACATCATTCACCGTCATGTCGGCAATCGCCGCATAAATCACCACCAGATTGCGCGCCTCAGGCCGCCCCTCAAAACCCTCCGCACTCTCCGGCAATGGCTGCGGATCAGTCTTCGCACGCTTGATCTTCTGCGCGATCACATCATCCTTGTCAGTCAAATTAACCCTGCTCTGATCCGACGGATCCGATTTCGACATCTTCTGATAACCATTGCGCAAACTCATCACCCGCGCCGCCGGCCCCAATATCAACGGCTCGATCACCGGAAAAAAATCCACCCCATAATCATGGTTGAATTTCTGCGCGATGTCGTTTGCCAACTCCAAATGCTGCCGCTGATCATCACCCACCGGCACATGACTGGCCCGATACGCCAAAATATCAGCCGCCATCAAATTCGGATAAACAAACAAACCCGTCGACACAGCCTCACTATTCTTCCCAGCCTTGTCCTTGAACTGCGTCATCCGGTTCAACCAGCCCATGCGCGCCACACAATTGAAAATCCACGCCAGCCGCGCATGCGCCGATACCGCGGATTGATGAAACAAAATCCCCCGCTCCGCATCAATCCCACACGCCAAAAACAACGCCGCATTCTCTAACGTCTGCGCCCGCAATAAAACCGGATCCTGAAACACCGTAATCGCATGCAAATCCACCAGACACCACAAACATTCATGCTGCGCCTGCAAACTCACCCAGTTCTGAATCGCCCCCAAATAATTGCCGATATGCGCAATACCCGTCGGCTGAATGCCCGAAAAAATCCGCGCCATGTTATCCCCTGCCCCTGAAATCCGTGAACGCGAACGCGCAACGATGAGTGAAGGAAGGCCAAAGGGCGCCGCCCTTTGGAAACCCGCCGGGGCCTGAGGCCCCAGACCCCCTTGAGTGTACAGGCTCTGGCTGAAAAGAGGGCCGAGCACGCTGCTTGCCACAGCACACACAGCCCTCTTTTCAGCCAGAGCCAGTCCCAGGGTCCAGGGCATTATGCCCTGGCGGGGGTTCAGGGGGCAGAGCCCCCTGCGCTTACTTCACTCACCGTTCCGCATCCACATTCACCGCTATTACGCCGATTTGCGGCGGCGGCGAAAGAGTTGCAAATCGGCGGGCTGATAGGCGCCGAGCATCAGCCCCAATCCGCCGAACAATGCCATGCCGACAATCACCAGAATCACCAGGCCGATGACATGCGGCAGATAAGGCCGCAGCACCAGCAGCACGGCCGCCATGGCGGCACTTGCGGCAGCGATGCGAATGGCCCGGCGGATCAGCCTTGCGTCGGGCGCGAAATCCCCCCGCCTGTGCAGAAAATAGCACAGCATCCCGCCATTGAACCAGGCCGCCAGCGTGGTCGACAACGCGATTCCCACCTGCTGCAACGGGTGCATGAGCAGCAGATTGAGCCCCAGATTCAGCGCCACCGCCGCCAGCCCGATTTCCACCGGCGTCTTGGTATCACCGCGGGCAAAGAATCCGGGCGCGAATATCTTCACCAGCACAAACGCCGGCAGCCCGCACGCATAGGCCACCAGCGCGCCGGCGCTGCGCGTTGCATCCTGGGTCGAAAACGCGCCATGCCCGAACAAATTAAGCATGATCGGCAGCGCAATCACCCCCAGCGCCGCCGCCCCCGGCAAGGTCAGCAGCAGCCCCGCCTCCACCGCCCGGTTCAGCGTGCCATGCGCCTCCGCCCGCGCCCCGCTGCGCAATTGCCGCGACAGCAGCGGCAGCAACGCGGTCGACAGCGCCGCCCCGATCACCCCGAGCGGCAATTGGTTCACCCGATCGGCGTAATACAGCACCGAAACCGTCCCCGCCGGCAGCAGGCTGGCAATGATCGTATCGATCGTCAGGTTCAGCTGCGTCACCCCCGCCCCGATCAGCCCCGGCCCCAACCGCCGCAGCACCACCGCCACCCCGGGCGACAGCCGCGGCCGGTGCAGCCGCAACGGCACGCCGGCTCGCTTGAGCGCCCAGCCCAGCATCCCCAGTTGCGCCACCCCCGACAGCGCCACCCCATAAGCCAGCGCAAACCCGGTCGAGGGCACAAACCGCCGCAGCACCACCAACGCCCCGATAATGCAGATATTGAACAATAACGGCGCCGCCGCCGCCGCCGAAAACCGCCCGCGCGCGTTCAAAATGCCCGAGAGCAGCGCGCACAGACAAATCAGCCACAAATACGGAAACGTAATCCGCGACAACGCCACCGCCAGCGCGAATTTCGCCGGCACGGCCCGAAACCCCGGCGCCAGCACATCAATCAATTGCGGCATGAACAAAATACCCAGCAGCGTCAGCCCGGCCAGCCACACCACCATGATCGAGCTGACATCCTCGGCCAGCCGCGCCGCCCCCGCCTCGTCATGCCCCAGCCGCCCGGCATATTCCGGCACGAACGCGGCATTGAACGCGCCCTCGCCAAACAACCGGCGGAACAAATTGGGTAGCCGCAGCGCCACGAAAAACGCATCCGCCTGCAATCCCGCCCCGAGCAGCGCCGCAATCATGATATCGCGCACAAACCCAAGAACCCGGCTCGCCATCGTCCAGGCGCCGATATTTATCGCTTGTCTGATCATCGTGAGGCGGTCTGTGCCACCTGCGGCAGAATAAAGCCATCGGTCGGATATTCGCGCCGCCCCAGCGCCCCCACCGGCGGCCACCACACCCGCACCAATGACCAATCATGCGCCGCCGATACATCAACCACCGGCTGATCGCTATCAATCCGCCCGGGCAGCCAATTGGAATGCGTCACCATAATCTCATCGGGCCGCACCACCCGGCTCACCACCGCCAGATGCCCATCGCGCATGTCGCCATGACGGCGAAACACCAGCACCGCCGCCGGCATCGGCCGGTCGGACCGCTCATACCGCCCCGCCGCCTCCGCCCACCATTCCCACGCATCGCCCTGCAACCTGATCCCCGACACCTCCCGCGCATACGGCACACACGAAAGCGAGGTCCGCGTGCCATATTGCGCACCACCACCCGCACAGGCCGAAACCCCCAGCGCCAGCAGCACCACCGCGCGCCTCACAACGCGCATCGCCGCCTTGGGCCTCACATATCCCCCTTCGCCGATCCCCTGATCAACGCCAGCAGCGCCGCCGCCGTGCGCGAGCGAAACCGGTCATTATGCTGCACGGCGTAAAAATCCCGCTTCGGCAGCACCACCGGCAATTCCTTCAACTGCCCGTTCGCCAGCGCATCCGCGCACACCATCGCCGACAGCAGCCCCACCCCGGCATTCTGAACCACCGCCGCCAGCACCGCCTCGTTCGCCGGCAGCTCGATCGAAATCCGCAACTGCTCGATATCCAGCCCCAAACTCGCCAATGACGGCCGCAACGCCGCCCGCGTCCCCGATCCCGCCTCCCGCACCACCCAATTGGCGCCCTGCAACTCCGCCACACTCAGCGTCTTGCGCCCCGCCCAAGCGTGAAACTTGCCCACCACCAGCACCAGCCGATCCTCGCCGATCTTCTCCAACGCCAGCGATGGATCAGCCGTCGGCCCCTCGATGAACCCCAGCTCCACCACCCCATCCGCGACCGACCGCGCCACCTGCGCCGTATTCCCCAACGACACTGCCAGCTCAATCCCCGGATAAGCATCGTGAAACTGCACCAGCAACCGGGGCAGCAAATAGCTGGCAATCGTCTGACTCGCCTGAATCGCAAGCCGCCCCCGCCCCAGCCCCAAAAACTCCGCCATCGCCGTCTCCGCCGCCGCCGCCCGGCTCAGCACCATCCGCGCCTCGCTCAGCAGCAACGTCCCCGCCTCGGTCAGCGTAATCCCCCGCCCCACCCGATGAAACAGCCTGGTCGAAAACCCCCGCTCCAACGACGCGATCGCCGCCGACGCCGCCGATTGCGTCAAATTCAAATGCGCCGCCGCCCGCGTCATATGCTGACGCTCCGCCACCGCCACAAAAACCCGCAATTGCTCCAGCGTCATCCGAGCCGCATGCCGATCAAATCAAGCAAAAACACGCTCACCAGCACGAACAGCACAATCACCGAAATGCTCCAGCGCATCGCCAGATAATCCCCCGCCACCAGCCCCCGCCCGCGGCCGACCGTCTCCGCCACGACAGTCGCAAAAAACCCCGCAATCAACAACAGCAACGCGAGCTTCGCAGCACCCAGCAGCATCACGCACAACAACGCGACCCACGCGAGCAAAGCCGGCGCCACCCCAAACACCAGGCGCGAACGCTGCCCCGCCCCGCCAACCAACCCCGCAACCGGCGCAATCCCCTCGCTCAACGCAAAACCCCAATGCACCGCCCCCAGGAACGACAAAATCACCGCCCCATACGCAATCAGCGCCCGCGTCGCCCCCACCGCCCATAACGGATGCAACATGATCACCACCGCACAGAGCAAAAACGGCAAAAGCCCCCCCAACCCCAACAGCCAGGCCAACCCCATCGGACGTTCCGTCATCTCACCCTCCCCCGATCAATCAACCGATCAATCAACCGATGAACCAATCGATCGATCAAACAATCAACCGCTCAACCGCTCAATCGCTGATCGTGGAACGCAGCCGCTTGGTTGTCGAGCGCTGAGCCTTGCTCTCCAGCCGCCGCCTCTTCTCCGCCCGCGGCGTGCGCGTCTTAATCCGCCGCACCGGCGCCTCCGCCGCCGCCCGCACCAGCTCCACCAGCCGCGCCCGCGCATCCTGCCGATTCCGGTCCTGCGAAGCAAAACGCTGCGCCGCAATCACCAAAACCCCGGCCTGCGTCATCCGCCGCCCCGCCAAAACCGCCAACCGCGCCTTCACCTCGGCCGGCAAAGTCGAGCAAGCCAGAACATCAAACCGCAACTGCACCGCAGTCGCCACCTTATTCACATTCTGCCCCCCCGGACCCGAAGACGTGACAAAACTCTCACTCAACTCAGCCTCGTCAATGACCAAACCAGGGGCAATCTCAAGAACCATGAAGCCGGTATAGCAAAACAAAAGAGAATTGTGACAGAGGTTCTTTTTTGCAAAAAAGAACCAAAAAACTTTTGCTCCTGGGGGAGTTGAGGCGCATCGATGACGGTGCAAAACTTTGTATTTGTCTGGCAATGGCAGCTTT
Organism: Rhodospirillales bacterium 20-60-12; assembly: GCA_002255495.1. Taxonomy (GTDB): domain Bacteria; phylum Pseudomonadota; class Alphaproteobacteria; order Acetobacterales; family Acetobacteraceae; genus 20-60-12. The sequence goes on from NCAP01000034.1 coordinate 41,539, forward strand.
GCGTCCAAGCCGGTCGTTACGGTCGCCCTAATCACGCCTAAAAGCAGACGTCGCCAAAGATATGTGACGCGGGCAATGGCAGGCTGCCTTAAATTACCGGCATCCAACGGTTGTGCGAATGAGGACTTAGGCGATTCAACCAATGGTCACCCCATGCTCGTTTTTGATCTGCTGCACGGCTGCATAGAGGTTGCCGACGCCCCAATGGTCGGTGATTTGACCGGCGCATACACGCATGGCGTCGACCGCCTCGAATCGTATAACGCGGCCGGTAGGTGCCAGCCCAAGAAACGGGCCGAGATGCGTTCCCGAGTAAATTTTATAGGTCGTTACGAGATCGCCCTCCGCCGACTGCCATCCGATATCACATTTAAAATCTGGAAAGGCAGCGCGTAGTCCTTTGTAGAGCATCCGTACGCCATCCTTATCAGCACTGACGCCAGGCTGGGGCGTATGGTCGACGAAATCCTCCGCAAACAACACTTCAAACAGCGCGAAGTCGCCCCCGACCTGAACCTGCTCGGTGTTGCGGCGCACGATTGCTTTCGCGACTTCTTCAATTAATGTCGACATAGCGTATTTGTCCTACTTCAATGGTATCAGCGAAATATGTTTGCTTAAGGCAGCAGGATCGGCAACCCTTCGACACGCCGTGCAGCGATATCCTCATGCACACGGGGAGCCTCGCCAAGCTTATAGCGTGCTGCTGGAATATCCGCGAACAAGCCGCCTTGGATTGCCGCGAAAAGCGCTGCCGATGCGCCGCCAACGGTTCCGGCATGAACGTGCTGCGGCGTGCCGCCACCCACTACCGTGACCCGGCGTTGCGCCAGTGCCTCCTGGTCGAAACCGGGCGGCCCGGACGCGCCTCCGATGGCAACGATCTTGCCGCCATCGCGCACCGCCGCAACAGTCTGAGCAGCAACCGCCTTGCCGACCATGTCGTACACCACATCGACGCCCTTCGGCGCGATCGCCCGCATTTTGTCGAGCAATTGCGGATCGGTCGCATGAAAACCATGGTCGGCACCCGCAGTCACTTTCGCAAGCTTGGTTGCCGACCCGGCTACCCCGATGACGGTTGCACCCAGCGCCTTCGCCCAGCGCGAGATTACGGTACCGACGCTGCCGGACGCACCCTGCACCAGCACAATCTCGCCACGCCGCAGCGGGTGCAAAACATGCAGCCCCATCCAGGCGGTGAGACCTGCCGCAAGGAACATTGCGGCTTGCTCCGTGCTGATATCATCGGGAAGTGCGATAAGATCGCTGGCCGAAATCAACCGCTCCGAGGCATAGCCGCCGGCGGAGAAAAAGTAACCTACGCGGTCGCCTACCGCGAAATCATCGACACTCTCGTCGACCTCGGCGACCACACCCGCCCCCTCGAATCCAGGCACTAGCGGCAGCGGCAAAGCGAAGCGCCCATCGCGCACCATCGTGTCAACATAGTTGACGCCGATCGCGTCTTGCACCAGGCGAACTTCGCCCGGTCCTGGTCTGCCGATCTCCACAGTTTCCAGGCGCAGCACCGAGGGTGCGCCATGTTTGGTCATTCTGATAATCTGAGCCATTTTTATTCTCCTATTTGCTTCAAACTGCGGATCAGGCGATCTGGCCGCCATCAACATTCAGCGTGGCGCCAGTGATGTAGCCGGCGTCCGGACCGGCCAGGAAGGCTACCGCAGCCGCGATATCCTCCGGCTGGCCGTAACGTCCGAGCGAGGCGAGCCCTTTCAAAACCTGAGCGAACGGGCCGGTCTCGGGGTTCATGTCGGTATTGATGGCACCTGGCTGGACGATATTGACGGTGATGTTGCGCGGCCCCAGATCGCGCGACCAGCCCCGCGTGTAGGCCGCCACGGCTGCCTTGGTGGCGATGTAGTCGGCCGCACCGGGAAAGGCGATATGCACAGCCCCCGTGGTGCCAATAGACACGATACGGCCGCCGTCAGCCAGCAGCGGCACCGCAGCACGGACCGCTGCCGCCACGCCTTTCACGTTGATGTCGATCTGCCGGTCAAACGCCGTAATATCCGCCGCCGGATCGCCAACCATGCCGGTGACGAAAACGCCGGCGGAGTTGACCAATATGTCCAGCCGGCCGAACGCGGCATGCGCGTCGCGGACCAACCCTGCCACGTCGGCAGCAACAGCCTGGTCCGCCTTGATCGCCACCGCTTTATGCCCCTGCGCCTCGATCTCGCGCACAAGGTCGTCAGCGCGTTCCTGTGAGGCTGCATAACTGAAGACGACAGCGGCGCCGTCGCTGGCGAGGCGGCGGACAATCGCCGCACCAATACCCCGCGATCCGCCGGTTACGAGAGCCACCTTGCCATCAAGGGGTTTGGAAATCTGGGTCATCATTTTGCTCCATGCCTGTTCGATGGTGCTTAGATGCCTCAAAGAACTTGTTCTGATTAGTCTCAACAAGCTTTGCAATCTTTCAACGATTCATTGTAAATAGGTTCTATGGAAACGCTTACCAATTTAGAATCTTTCGTCCGCAGCGCCGCCCATGGCAGCTTTTCCGAGGCCGCACGGCGGCTTGCCGTCACTCCTGCGGCAGTCAGCCGGAACGTCGCGATGTTGGAGCGCAACCTGGGTGTTCGGCTGTTTCACCGCTCCACCCGCAAGCTGACACTCACCGAGGCGGGAGAAGCCTTCCATCTGACGATCGCCGGCAATCTAGAGGGCATCCAGGCCGCCATCACCGGCCTGGCCATCGCAGGTGCTCCGGCCGGCACGCTGAAGGTCAGCATGGCGCCAACCTTTGGCACAATGCATTTGCTACCCCTGCTGCCGAGTTTCCTCAAAAAATATCCGCAAATCCGTCCGGAGTGGCATTTCGAGAACCGCATGGTCGATCTCATCGCTGAAGGCTATGATGCCGCAATCGGCGGCAGCTTCGATCTGTCACCGGGCATCGTCTCGCGGGCACTGGCCCCGGCCCATATCATTGCCGTCGCTTCGCCAGCCTATATGCACGGTCGCACGCCACCGGACGATCCAACTGCGTTGCAGGCGCTGGATGGTATCATGATGCGCTCGCTACAGTCTGGCCGCCTGCGGCAGTGGATGCTGCGCGACGCGGCGGGAAACGAAGTACCGGCAGCGCTCACGACCTCCATCATCTTTAACGACCCGAGCGCGATGCGCGAGGCAGCTTTGCTCGGCCTGGGCGTCGCCATGCTGGCCGTGCCTGACGTGCTGCCCGCGTTGGAGGGGGGACAGTTGATCCGCCTGTTACCGCGCTGGCACGCGGATGCCGGCGCGATCTCGATCTACTACGCCTCGCGCACGCTCCTACCGGCAAAGACGCGCGCATTTGTCGATTGGGTCGTGGAGGCTTTCAAACAGCAACAGCTTGCCGAACGTTTTGCGGGTGGTCTGAGCTAACGGCTAGAGGAGTGGGGCCCTTCGGCAAACCCGTCAGGCAATCGTAACCAACTGCTTTTGTCCGCTAAAGATGGGCTTCCATCTAAAAGCGGAACTTCCGCTTTCGGCCAAAAAGAGACCCAAACAGGAAATAGCCGCCTACCTACGCTTTCCACTCACTCTATAAAGCCCATCTTCATCCTCATCCTCATCCTCATCCTCATCCTCACCGCCACCCAACCCAAAGCCCGCGCCAACACCGTCCAACCCGCTTTGGAAGCACACTACCCAATCCCAATCCCGCCAAACGGCCAAAAAGTTTTTTTGCTCCTTTTTGTCCACAAAAAGGAGGCCTTCCGCCGCCCCACCCGCCGCCACGCCAACGCGCACAGCAACCCGGCCACGTCACCCAGAACGGCATCAACCCAGGCAGTCAGGGCGCAAATCAATGCGGCAGGTGCAAAATAATCCCCACAAACAGCCTGTTTTCATCCAGCGCCATCAAGCCGGCAACGATCGGTTTCAGGCTGGCCAAGAACACCACCATCACAATAACAATCATGATGGCCAATTTGAAATCGGTATTGTGCGGCGGCAGGTTCCGCACGCTGGGTGTGGCCCCGGCGGCGCGGGCGCGGTGTTCCAGGCTGCGGGCCAGGGTTTCGGGGGCCACGCCGAAGGCCGGGCCGAATCTCAGTTTTTGCCGCCCGCCCCGTATGCTCGTCAGGGTCTGGCTCGTGCTGCCATACCGGCCCAACTGAATGCGCGGTTGCAACGCAATGTCGGATATATCGCCCCAGCCGATCGATGTCGTAAACCCGCGCGCCTGATAGCGCAGCCCCGCCTCATCCAATGTTAGTCTGCGCGGAAAAATCAATCCAGCGAGCACATAAGGCACCGCCGGAATCGCGAACAGCCCGGCAATCCCGAATGCGAGAAACAAAGCCTTGAATCCCGGCCCCGCTTGCGCAGGCAAGGGCCCATCGACGTAAAAATGCACCCAGCATAGCGCGCTCAGCACCGCCACACTCAGAATCGGCACCGCACCCAGGCTGTCCAGGATATAAATCCTGTTGGATTCCACGAGATCAATCCGGCCATGATCATCTTCAGCCGGTAACGGCCCGGTCGGGTCAGTATTGCGGATCAAGTCTGCCTCATCAATTGCTGCAAACCCTAGCTAACATAACAACAACATCACCGCTCACTTTTCCCTTTCTCACCCCCCGCCTCTTATGCTTAATAACGGAAGTGTTCGCCCGCACCCAATCCAACCCCCTCGCCCCGATCATCCACATCCTGGCGTCCCTCATGGCCCCCATCGCGCGCCCGCGCGCAGACCATACCATGCCGGAAAACCTGCGCGCCCTCGTCATCTGGCATCTCACCTATTTTCTCCGCCGCCTCGCGCGCGCTTGCATCGCAACAGTCCCCTCCAAACCCCGCATCCGCACGCACCACACCCGCACAGCGGGGATGATGATGCGCTGCGCCGGCTGGCTCGCGCACCTCGCCCCGTTCTGGCTGGCCGACATCGCGCCCGACATCAAAGCCGCCCGCGCGGCGCTCACCTTGCTCATCGAAAGCGAACAGTTCGAGGCGCTGCTCACCGAAGACCCGAAAATCGGCCGCACCCTGCGCCCGCTCTGCCGCATGTTCGCCATCAAGCAGCCCCCATGCCTGCGCCTGCCCCAAACCCCGCGCACACCCAAGCCAACCCAACCCAAAAGCCCGCACCCACCCCACCGGCGCGGCTTCACCCTCGCAGGCTTCCACCCCATCCTGCCGCATCTCGCAGCAACACCCACGCCGAAAAAACCTGCCTGATGCCCATCACCTCTGCACGCCTATTTCATTACGATATCATAACAATATCAACAAAGCCCAAGGGAGGAGCAAAAAAAATTACCCGAACGCGCCGACTTCATGGGTAATTGCCGTGCCGATCTCGCGCACCAAATCGAACAAAAATGCAATCGGCTCAAAAATCTCCTGATGCTCCCGCGCATAGGCCGAAGGTGCACGCGGCGCTTGCGGTTCGCCAAAATGCCGCCCGGCCGTCGGGTCGGCGGAGGCCGGAAACACCTGATCGAGCCATTGCAGCGCCAGCGGAATATCCAGCCGCAAAATCCGCGCCTCCAGCATTTGCTTGGTCACCCCATGGCGCGGCGAAAAATCGGCAATCGTGCTGGCCAGCAGCCAAATCCGATGAATCAGCGCCAGCCGCAGCGCATGCAGCAACATCTCCCGCCCGGCCATGCGCGGCGCATCGGGCCAAATCCCCCGCAACGCCAAATGATCCGCCTGAATCCGCCGAAACATCGCCTGCGCTGGCGCCCACAATGCCAATTGCTCAAGCGCGCGCGCCACTTTCACCAATGCATCCTTGCGCCCCGGCATGCTCGTATGCCCCGCCCGGTCAAGCCATGAGCCAGGGTCAAGTGTCGCCACAATCGCCCGCAATACATCAATATCCGAATGCGCGAGCCCGTGCGCCGCAAAATCCAGCGCCCGGCGAAATCTCTTGCTGTTATGCCGAAAATCCTCGAACGGCTCAGGATGTTGCGAAGCCGCCTGGCCCAGCCCCTGCAACGTATTCGCACACCAGCCAAGCTGTTGCAGAATCGCATTGTTCGGAATCGCCCGCAATTCACGCGGATGCCGCAACATCCCCGATCCCGCAATCCCATCAACCTGCCGCGCCACAGGGCGCGATCCGGTGCGGTCGATCAAAGCCGGGCCAAACGCACCGAGCAAAGCGGCATACCCCGGGTCTTCCACCAATTCGGCCATGCCGCTGCGAATCGTGCCGAAAAAATCCGCCGCGAAATCCGGATCTTCATAGATCGGATCAGCATTTTTATCGACCGCCCCCAGCGTATGCTCGGCGATCCGCGCAATCGTCGCCGCCGCCAGTTCGGGTGCGCCGAACAACAAATACCCATCGCCCCCCTGAAACGCCGATTCCTCGCGCACCTTTATCCCCGCCTGATCGAACGCAAGGCGCGAGGCCGCAGGCGAAAGATAAGCCAGCCGATCCGCGAGCGACCCCGGATGCCCGCCCCGGCCAATGCTCTCGCCATGCGTATCGAACAGCACAAGCTCCACATCACTTAAGCCCTGCAATTGCATCAATTCGCAAATCTTCAGGCGCAGCCGCTCAATTTGATAACTCGCCGCAATCTGCCCAACATAACGGCCCGAATCCGAATAGCCGAACTGCACGCAAAGCCGCCCCGTCGCCCGCAAATAAGCCCGCCAATGCGGGCTGCGCAACGCTTCCTCAATCACCCGCCCGCCATGCGTCAGCGCCTCGGGTGTTTCGAAAAGTGGGCTTATTTCAATGGATTTTTCAATCCCGAACAACCGCGCCAGCCACAATGCCGCAAGCAACGTATAGCCCGTTTCGGTCTCGGCAATCAAAAACCGGATCGGTGTCGTATTATCAATATGCTTGACCATCTGGGCCGCAATCATCATCAGCCGCACCGCGGAGGCCTGTTCAGCGAGCACTGCGCCGAAATCCACCTGCTGCGGCACCACCACCGCCAGCGCATCATTGATCGCCGAAATCAGCACCCGGCGGCGCGAAGGGTCAGCCGGCGGGTCCTGCAATCCCAAACGCTGCCGGGCGGCATTGTGAATCTGCGAGGAATTCAGCCGCATATGCGTATGCGCCAACCCCAGCCCATGCGCCGCAAGCCCTGCGCGTGCAATGCACAAAAGCCGCTTGCCATCCCCCTCCGCCGACGCAATGGCAGGGATGAACATGGTCATCAGCGGCGCCGGCGAAATCAGCGCCGCTTCGCGCGTCTCCATCACGACCAATGCAAAGCGCTCTGTTTCATCAGGGTCACCACCCACCGGGCAAGCGGCAATCTGCCGATCAGTCGCAGCCAGTGCCTCAGCCACCCGGCCATGCAGCGCCTCATGCCCCGCGGTCTGTTCCGCCAGCCGGGCGAGTTGCAATGATTTCATCCGCAACCGCAGCCCAATCGTATCCCACCAACCCAAATCCGTCCGGCCGTCAGTGTCATACCCCACCCAGCTGGTCAGGATCACCGGCTTGGGCACAATATCCGCCCAGCGATCCGCCCAGCATCGGCGCGCTTCATCGAGCAACGCGCCGCAGAGCAAATCGATCGCATCTCGCCCGCGGGCAATCGCCGCCGCCGCCTGCTCAAATTCCTCACCCAGCGTAATCACCGGCGGCCGATGGCTGCTGAAACTTGTCTCACCCATCCGCCCGCAGGCCGCTTCCGCGAGCGCATGGCCGATGGCCGCCGGCAGCGAAAATGTCGGATGTGCGGTAAACACGGCGGCAAAAGCCGTGCGTTCCACCAGGCTGCGAAAACGCGCGAGCGGGATCGGGCTGTCATCAGGGTCAGGGCGCACCAGCCGGGCGGCGAGCCTCGCCATGGCCGCCTCATTGCCGGTCACGCCGCCGACATATGCCGCAATCCGGGCCGCACGATCGGCAAAGGCGATGTCGCGCAAATGACTGATCAAAGCGACCAACTGGCGATCATCGAGCTGATGCTGATCAACCCGCCTGGTAATCGCCAGCGCGACCGAGAGCACCGGGTTACCGAACGGGTCTTCCGCACCCCGCAACCTGGCGGCATCGGCCATGGCGAGCAATTCATCGGCGATCTCAACGATCGGCCTGTGGTTCGGTGTTTCATGATCCATGACGCCATTTGTGCACTGCCGCATCAATCTGGCAATCATTCAGTTGACTTATGGCGGTGTTAAGTTTGCGAAAATCCGCTCACCGCCCGCGCCCGACCCGAGCGGCCAATGATCATCACCCCATCGCCAGGCTGCACGATGGTGCGTGGCTGCGGCCGCTCAGCGGCATCGCTGCCCGGCGGCTCGACCGCGACGATCATGAAAGCAAGCTCGGCCGCCTGTTCGATCTCCTCGACGCTGCGGCCGGCAAAAGCGCTGCCGGCGGCGGCCACCACCACTTCAATTTCCAACCCCAGCCGGTGCAATTCATGCTCCATCTGCTTCATCGTCGCCGAGCGCCGCATGATCCGCGCCGTGCCCTGATACAATATCATCTCCGCCACCCGCTCGGCGCCGATATGAGCCGGCAGGACCACTTCATTGGCACCGGCCTGCAGCAATTTCGATTCCGTCGAGGGCGATTCACCGCGCGCGATGATCATAAGCCCCCGATTCAAGCTCCGCGCCGAAAGTGTAATGAACACATTGGCCGCATCGTTCGGCAGCACTGTGGCCAGTGCCCGTGCCTTGCCGACATTGGCCAAACTGAGCGTCGATTCCTCGGTCGCGTCACCTTCAACAACCAGATAATTCAAGGCGCGCGCTTCATTAAGCCGGGATTCGCTGCGCTCGATGACAATGAACCCAACCCGCGCCGCACTCAATTCCCGCGCCAGCATATTGCCGATGCGCCCGAAGCCGCAAATGATCACATGGTCCGACAATTTGGCGATCTGGTTTTGCATGCGTTTTGTCCCGAGCACTTTCTGGATTTCGGATATGGTAATGAATTGCACCAACGCGCCGGTGAGGAAAATCATCCCCGTGCAACCCAGCACCACCAGCATCATCGTGACATCGCGCAAGCCCGGCGTGTCGATCGGCCGGACCTCCTCGTAGCCCACGGTGAAAATGGTGATCACGACCATGTAAAGCGAGTCAGCGAGGCTCCAGCCATACATCATATAGGCGCCGATGGCGAACAGCCCGACGACCAGGACAAAAATCACCCCGCCGATCAGATAGCGCGCCGAGGAATTCCAAACCCGGTTCATCAGCGCGCGCCGGGGCCGGTCGGCAAATCAGTTAACGCGGTGCTGCGAGCGGTTGCGCCTGAATCGCCTGGGTCGGCGCGGCAGTGCTATAATTGCTGCCCGGATCGTTGGCGTTCAATGGCTGCGGCGGCGGCATGGACGCACCATTGGACGATAAAACTGAACTGCCCTGGGCCTGATTACCCATGAAAGGCGGATTGCCCAAATCAAGCTGCTTGGGCGTGGTGTTGGAGGCCGTGAGTGCGCCAACCCCGCCGCCGATTGCGCCGCCGAGCAAAACCCCGATCGGCCCACCGATCAACCCGATTGTCGCCCCCGTCGCCGCCCCCCCCGCAGTGCCACCGCCGAGTCGCCCCGGCTCGCTCGACCCGCAACCGGCCAGCAGGAGCAATAATCCCATCGGCAGGACCAAAGCGGGCTTGATGTGGATTGTCATAATCTCTGCGACTCCATCTAATTTCTCATACAATAGAATATTCAAACGGGTTAGGATATCGCTATCCATCATTGAGCGAAGGCGCACCCGAACCGGACCTGCGCAGGAAAATTGCCGCTCGTTGTCAGATCATCATCAATTGCGCATTGCCGCCGGCGGCGGCGATGTTGGTGCTGATCGAGCGCTCATGCACCAGGCCATCGATGCAAATGCACCAGGCCATCGATGCAATGCGGACTGGCACTTGTATAAATTGGAATAATCGGACCGGGCCGCGCGGCGATGTGACGTTGGAAATCGAGCAATGCAGCACCCTGCAGATCGACCAGGGCGACATCGAACGCGGCGTTCAGATCATCCGTCACATGTATTTTTTCACCCCATGATGGCGGCAAGCCGGCGGGCAGCGCACGCGCATAAATCAAAACCTGATTGCCGGTCGCCCATGCATATTCCACTTGCCGGCGGAGCAATGCATCATCGCCCGCGGCACACAGCACAATGCCGCGCGGTATGGTCATATAACGATTCTGCTCACCAACCGGGCCCGGCAGATCGATGCACAGACCCACCGGCGGCGCCGGCAATCCAGGACAGGCGGCGAGCAACCGGCGCAGCAGCAATGGCCCGCCGGCCTTTGGTCCGGTGCCCGAAAGCTCGTGACCACCGAAGGGTTGAACGCCGACAACGGCGCCGATGATATTGCGATTAATATAGATATTACCAGCAACCGATCGGTCGGATAAATGCGCAATCGTCTCATCGATGCGGCTATGGATGCCAAATGTCAGGCCAAATCCGCCGGCCGCGATGTCATCCATCAGCCGATCCAGACTTTGCCTGGCAAAAATTTTGACATGCAGGACCGGGCCAAATATTTCCCTGCTCAGCGATGCTATATCATCGATTTCAATCATCGTCGGGGCAATGAAAAAGCCATCCCGTGCCGCCGGCGGCAAATCGACTTGATGGATTTTATGTCCAGCCGCACGCATGGTTTCAATATAGGCGGCGATCCCATCCCGCGCCTCTGCACTAATGACCGGACCGACATCTGTTGCCAGACGATCAGGATTGCCGATGGATAATTCTGCCATCGCACCACGCAACATAGCCAGGGTATGCGCTGCGACGTCATCCTGCAGACACAGCACGCGCAAGGCCGAGCAGCGTTGGCCGGCACTATCGAAAGCAGAGGTCAGAACATCGGCGACGACCTGCTCGGTCAGCGCCGATGAATCGACAATCATCGCGTTCTGCCCGCCAGTTTCGGCAATCAGGGGAACCGTCTGCCCGGCCGCGTCCACTCGTTTGGCGAGTTCGCGCTGGATCAATCGCGCCACATCGGTCGAACCGGTGAACATCACCGCCTGCACCCGTGCATCGGCGACCAGAGCCGCCCCAACATCACCGGCGCCGGGCAAGCATTGCGCGGCATCCGCAGGCACACCCGCTTGATGCAATATCTCCATCGCCTGGGCGGCAATCAAGGGCGTCTCTTCTGCCGGTTTGGCAATGACGCTATTGCCCGCCGCCAGTGCCGCCGCGACCTGCCCCAAAAAGATCGCCAATGGAAAATTCCACGGGCTGATGCAAAGGACCGGCCCACGCGGCAGATGCGTCTCATCGTCAAATTGCGCACTGATCTGGGCCGCATAATAGCGCAGAAAATCAACCGCCTCGCGGATCTCGCCAACCGCGTTGGGCAAGGATTTACCCGCCTCGCGGACAATCAGACCGAGCAATTCATCACGCCGCGATTCAAGAATTTCGGCTGCACGTTTCAGGATTTCCGCACGCCTTTGCACTGGTGTCGCGCGCCAATCGGCAAAGCCTTTCACCGCGCGCGCCATGGCCTGATCAATCTGCGTGGGTGTGGCAAAGGCCGCGTGCCCGACAATGTCGTGCAGATCGGCCGGATTGCGAACGTCCCCCACCATATCAGCGTTTGCACCATCGATCATTGCAGACCATGACAGATATTGCGAACGACGCAATACGACTGCGAGGCCTTCGAGAACCGATTGATCGCTCAGATCGAGTCCCGCGGAATTAACCCGCGCGGCGCCATATAATGAGGCCGGTAGGGGAATTTTCGGATGCCCCGCACCGACCAGCACGCTCTGCGCGACCAGGCGCGCTGGATCGGTGGCGAGTGTTGCGATGGGAATGGCTTCATCGCGAATTTGATTGACGAAGCTGCTATTCGCGCCGTTTTCCAGCAAGCGCCTGACCAGATAGGCCAGCAAGGTTTCATGTGTGCCGACAGGCGCATAAATCCGGCAGGGCCGGTTGAGTTTGGCTGTGCCCACCACCTCGCCATAAAGCGGCTCGCCCATGCCGTGCAGACACTGAAACTCGTAGTCGCCGATCGCGAAGTCCGGCCCGGCCATGGTGTAAATCGCAGCCACCGTATGGGCATTGTGGCTGGCGAATTGGGGAAATATATCATTGCGCGCATCGAGCATTTTGCGTGCACACGCCAGATAGGACACATCCGTATGGGCTTTGCGGGTGAATACCGGATAGCCCGCGAGGCCCTCGATCTGCGCACGCTTGATCTCGCTGTCCCAATAAGCGCCTTTGACCAGCCGGATCATCAGACGGTGCTCGCTGCGCCGCGCCAGATCGATGATGAAATCGAGCACGAACGGCGCGCGCTTCTGGTAGGCCTGGACCACAAACCCGATGCCGTCCCAGCCGGCCAGAGCCGGCTCGAAACAAATTTCTTCAAGCAGATCAAGCGAGATGTCCAGCCGGTCAGTTTCCTCGGCATCGATATTCAGGCCGATATTCTGCGCCCGGGCCAGCAATGCCAGCGCCCGCAGACGGGGCAACAATTGGGTCATCACGCGGTCACGCTGGGACCATGAAAAACGTGGATGCAAGGCGGATAATTTCACCGAAATGCCAGGCCCCGCATACAGGCCGCGCCCTGCTGAAGCGCGCCCGATCGCCAGAATCGCCTGCTCATAGGCGCTATAATAGCGTGCCGCATCCGCGGCCGTCGTCGCGGCTTCGCCCAGCATGTCGTAGGAATAGCCAAAACCCCGCGCCTCCAGTCGCCTGGCATTGGCCAATGCGCGCTCGATCGTCTCGCCGGTGACGAATTGCTCGCCCATCATCCGCATCGCCATATCGACGCCGCGTCGGATCAAAGGCTCGCCGCCGCGGCTGATCAAGCGGCTCAGCGCGGAACCCAGCCCTGTTTCATTGGCGGTCGCGGTCAGCTTGCCGGTCACCACCAGCCCCCAAGTCGCGGCATTGACGAACAAGGACGGCGAATGACCCAGATGCGCGCGCCAATCGCCGCCGCCGATCTTATCGCGGATCAGCGCATCGCGCGTGGCATGATCGGGAATGCGCAGCAAAGCCTCGGCGAGGCACATCAGCGCCACCCCCTCCTGGCTCGACAGATCATATTCACGGATCAGCCCGTCCACAGCGCCCTTGGTTCCCTGCGCCCGCAGCGCGCCGATCAGCCGGCCGGCAAGTGCTTCGATTGCATCATTGGTCTGGGTCGGCAGAGTACAGGCGGCGAGCAATCGGGCGACACATTCTGCCTCATCGGCTCGATAGGCAGCTGTGATGGCCTGGCGAAGGGCGCTTCGAGCCGGCAAAGCAGCGGCGAAGGTATCAAAGGGCGAGGCGGCAGGGCGAAGCGGATCAATGTCGTGCATGCGTTATCGTGCCGCGAAACGGCATGGACGGGCAAGAGACATTTACGGATGCGGTGAAGAGGCTGTTGGGTTTAGGACTAAATTCATATGTTACAATAAAAAAAGGGCCGATCTAAAAAGACCGGCCAGCACCATTTCGGTGCGTTCTGAAGAGGCTCCCTAAACTTGGCGGCTGGCTGGTCGACCCAGTCAAAGTCGACCAGCCACGTTCTCTATTTGACGGATAAAACTTAACGACGCAAGACCCTTTCGCATGCCAGAGGGCTTTTGAAAGAAAAAATGTATTACAAAATTTAGCGTCGCCGTGAAATTTTGATGCATTTGATCACGGGCGCGCGATCATCCGGCTCATGGTGCGCTGCCCGAAGCGCTGCCGAGGGGCTTAGTGGCGCGAAAAGCGCGTTGGGCTGCCGGCATGTCAGCGGCCCGGCCGACCACAGTCGGCCCCGATTCGTTGTTATGGGTGAAGATTTTAGCAATCGAGGCCGCGACCCCCGCCAAAGCCGGATCTTTCTCGGCCCCGGTGATGAAACTATGGGTTTGCGGCAGCTGGCCGGGTGCGGTGGGCGCATCGTCGAATAAATGGATCACGATGCCCGAGGGCGGCGGTTGCACCATCCGGGCGGCCATGCCTGGCACAGGGGCGAACAGACACGCAGCGGCGAAGATTGCTGCGATGAAAAAACTCGGCCATGGATCACCGCCATGACGCCCCACCCGATCGCCTATCTCGCATTGCCGCGCCATCTTGCCCTCCTGGCCGGTCTCGCCCTGTTTTCCGGCATCATCGTCCGCATCATGATCTCAATCGGCGTGCCAGACCACCCCGACCCTCGTAAAGCCCACAGCAAAACCACGCCCAAATCAGGCGGCGTCGGCATCGTTGCCGCGTTTCTACTCGGCTTTGTGCTGCTCTATCTTTATGGTCGGGTGTCACGCATCGCCGAGCCTTATTTCCTCGGTGTCATCGCCGCCGCCTGCCTGATCGCCATCGTCGCCTTTCTCGATGACCTTTACGATTTCCCTTTCATCGTCAAACTAGCCGCCCAATTACTGGCCGCCGCAGCCGCCGTCGGCGCCGGGCTGACCGCACGGCGCTTCGCTATACCCTATGTCGGCACGATCGATCTGGGCATCGCTGGACCGGCGCTGACCATGGGCTGGATCGTTTTTGTCACCAACGCGATGAATTTCATCGACGGCATGAACGGCCTGGCCGCCGGCACCGCCCTCGTCGCCTGCCTGTTCCTCTCGTTCATCGCCGCCCTGCATGGCAGTTTTTTCGTCTATACCGCCTCGCTGCTGCTGGCCGGCGGGCTGATCGGCTTCCTGCCGTTCAACTACCCGCAGGCACGGATTTTCATGGGCGATGTCGGCAGCCAGTTCTGCGGCTTCATGCTCGCTCTGCTTGGCATCGCCGCCACCCATTACGAAACCACCCCCCTCTCCTTCCTGATCGTCCCGCTGCTGCTCTGCGGCGTGCTGTTCGATGTCAGCTTCACTTTGCTGCGGCGCCTGCTCAATGGCGAGAATATTGCCCGGCCGCATCGCAGCCATCTCTATCAAATCGCCGCGCGCGCGGGCATGGACCCACGCCTCGTCGCGGCCCTCTATTGGGGCTTCGCCCTGATCGGCGGGCTGACGTCACTGGCATTCATCGCCGCCCCCTCACCCGCCAAACCCTTCATCATCTTCGCCCCGCTGATCCCTCTGCTCGCCTGGCTGGTCATCGTCCTTGTCCGCGCCCGCCGGGCCAGGCTTACCGATTGGTCATCGTGATGCCCCTTGGCAACGCACCCAAATAGCGCGACAGTTTAATCAGCCAATAAATCAACGGGAGGACTATCAAATGGCACGCATTGCTCTAGTTACCGGCGGCACACGCGGCATTGGTGCTGCCATCAGCGTCGGGCTGAAAAACGCCGGACGCCACGTTATCGCAACCTATGCCGGCAACGAAGCCGCGGCAGCTTCTTTCTCGAAAGAAACCGGCATCGAAACAGTGCGCTTTGATGCCGGCGATTACGATCAATGTGCCACCGCCGTGGCCGCCGTTGCGGCCAATCACGGCCCGGTTGAAATCCTGGTCAATAATGCCGGCATCACTCGAGATACCACCATCGCCAAAATGAGCCGCGATATGTGGGACGCGGTGATCGATACCAATCTCGGCTCCTGCTTCAACCTGTCCAAATCATGCTTCGATGGCATGCGCGCGGGAAAATTCGGCCGTATCGTCAATATCGGCTCGATCAACGGCCAGGCCGGGCAATATGGCCAGGTGAATTATGCCGCCGCCAAATCCGGCATCCATGGCTTCACCAAAGCCCTCGCCCAGGAAGGTGCGCGCTTTGGTATCACCGTCAATGCGATCGCACCGGGCTATGTCGATACCGAAATGGTGCGCGCCGTGCCGGCCGACGTGCTGGAAAAAATCATCGCCCGCATCCCGCGCGGACGCCTGGGCACCGCCGAAGATATCGCCCGCGGTGTCGTCTTCCTCACCTCTGACAATGCCGACTTCATCACCGGTTCAACCCTGTCCATCAACGGCGGCCAACATATGTATTGATGCGGGGTTGAGATTGGCAAGCAAGGCCAAGGGGCTTTGCCCCTTGGAACCCCACCAAAGGCTAAGCCTTTGGAAACTTTGATTCTGGCTCTGGCCGAAAGGGGGCTGAGCATGCTGGTTCAAACAACGCGATTGGCCCCCTTTCGGCCAGAGCCGGCTCCCAAGGTCCAGGGGATTATCCCCTGGCGGGGGTTCAGGGGGCAGGGCCCCCTGATCTTACTCACCACCCCACCTCCCGCATTACTGTCATGAGGGCGACATGGGTTGGGGCGGGGGCGATATTGTTATGGGCATTTTTGGCGGTGTTGGGGCGGGTTGCAGCTGCGGTGCCGCCGTTGGAGCTTGTGGCTCTGGGGTTTTGTTTATCGGGTTGTGTCGGTGTGGGTTGGCTTACGGCGCGTGGTGAGTTGGCTGTGTTGCGGCAATCGGGGTGGGCGTGGGCTCATGGGGTTGGCGGGTTGTTTTTATATCATGCGCTATTTTTCTATGCTTTGGCCCATGCGCCGGCGGCGGTGGCGAATTTGCTGAATTATTTATGGCCGTTGTTGATTGTGGTTTTTGCGGCGCCGATTTTGGGCCTGCGGCTGGGCGCGCGGCATATCGCCGGGATGGGCTTGGCGGTGACGGGATGTGTGTTGTTGTTGGGCGGACCTGTGACGTTTCAATCGGGTGCGGTTGTGGGTTATGCTGCGGCGGTGAGTGCGGCAGTGGTGTGGGCGCTGTATTCGGTGTTGGCGCGGCGATATTTCGCGGCCGTGCCATCGAGCTGTCTGGCGGGATTTTGTCTTGTAACGGGGGTGCTCGCCGGATTGGGGCATTTCATGTTTGAGACGAATGTCGTGCCGGGATTTGCCGCGTCAGGTGCGCTGATATTGTTGGGTTTGGGGCCGTTGGGCGCGGCTTTCATGTTATGGGATTGGGGCATGAAGCGCGGTGACCCCAGGCTGCTCGGCACGTTGGCTTATATCACGCCTGTCGCATCGACTGGGTTGCTCGTGGCGTTTGGCTTTGTTGCAGCGTCAGGCTGGTTGTTCATCGCGGCGGGCCTGGTGGCGTTGGGTGGATTGCTGGCGGCGAGCACGCCGTCGCGCTTGAGCACGACACCGGCGAGATAGAGGCTGCCGCAAATCAGCACGCGGGTTGGCGTGGTGATCTGGCGCAAGGCGCCCGCGAGATCGGGGCCGGGGATGGCACGATGCGCGGAGGCCGCGATGATATCGGCAATGGGCAATGCGAGATGCTGGTCGGGCTCGGCGATGGCATAGAGCGTTTTGGCAAAAGGCATGATGCGGGCGAGGAATTCACCGACATCCTTGGATTGTTTCATGCCGATGATGAGCGTGGTCGGGCCGCTCCAGTTTTGCAATTGCACGGCAAGTGCGTCAGCACCACCGGGATTATGGGCGCCATCGAGCCAGAGTTCAGATCCGGCAGGTAGTAAATGATGCAGCGCGCCATTGAGCTTTTGCAGACGTGCCGGCCATTCCGCGCGCGCGAGGCCGGTTTGGTAAACCGCGTCGGGCCAGTGACATCCGGCTGCTTTGAGGGTTTGAATGGCGATGCCGGCATTTTCAATCTGATGCGCGCCGGGCAGGGAGGGTTGTGGCAAGGGCAGGTTGCGCGTGGCGTCGCTGAAGCGCAACCCGGATTCTGTTGGCTCGATATGCCAGTCCCGATCACGTATCGATAAAGGCGCGTTTTGGGTTGCGGCAAATGTTTCGAGCACGCGCATGACGGCAGGGGTTTGCCGGCCGGTGACGACGGGCACGCCGGGCTTGATGATGCCGGCCTTCTCGCCGGCGATGGATTCGATATCGTCGCCGAGAAAATCCATGTGATCCATGGAAATTGATGTAATGGCGCAGGCGGCGGGATTGGGCAGGACGTTGGTCGCGTCGAATTTTCCGCCTAGCCCGACTTCAAGTATGCACAGATCGGCCGGCACGCGGGCGAATAATATGAAGCCCACGGCGGTGATGGCCTCGAACACGGTGATCGGCGCGCCGCCATTGGCGGCTTCCATTTCGGCGAACGCCGATTCGAGCGCGGCATCGGTGGCCAAGACCCCGGCCAGGCGGATGCGCTCGTTGAATGACACCAGATGCGGCGAGGTATAGACATGCACGCGCAGGCCGGCTGCTTCGGCGATGGCGCGGGCAAAAGCGCAGACGCTGCCTTTACCGTTGGTGCCCGCGACATGAATGACCGGCGGCAATTTCCGCTCCGGATTGCCCAGTTTGGCGAGCAGGCTGGTCAACCGCTCCAGGCTGAGATCGATCAGCTTGGGATAGAGATGGTGCAGCCGCCCGATATGATCCTCGACCCGGCTCAAGCGGCTTTGGGCTCCGCGCGATGATAACCGAGCATATTGATCAACATGCCCAGTTTGGCGGCCATGTCGCCGCGTTTGACGACCATATCGACGATGCCGTGTTCGAGCAGATATTCCGCGCGTTGGAATCCCTCGGGCAGTTTTTCGCGCACGGTTTGTTCGATCACGCGTGCTCCGGCGAAGCCGATCAGCGCGCCGGGTTCGGCGATTTGAATATCGCCGAGCATGGCGAAGGACGCCGTGACGCCGCCGGTCGTCGGGTCGGTCAGAACAACGATGTAGGGCAGACCTGCCTCTTTGACCATTTGCGTGGCGATGATGCTGCGCGGCATCTGCATCAGGCTCACTGCACCTTCCTGCATGCGCGCACCACCCGAGGCGGTGAAGACGATCAGCGGGGCATGCTGCAATACCGCAAGCCGTGCCGCGGTGACCAGGCCCTCGCCGACAGCCGCACCCATCGATCCCGCCATGAAGGCGAAATCCATCGCCGCCACCACCGCTTTCGCGCCGCCGATCAGCCCGTGCGCAACCAGCAGCGCATCATCATGCTTGGTTGCCTCGCGGGCTTCTTTCAGGCGATCGGCATAGCGTTTGGAATCGCGGAATTTCAAAGGATCAAGCGGCACTTTCGGCAAATCGATGCGCTGGAACGTCGCGTCATCGAAGGTCCAGGTCAGGCGCTCGGCTGCGGTGGCGCGCATGTGAAAGCCGCAATGCGGGCAGACTTTTTTCGCCGCCTCCAGCTCACGATGAAAAATCATTTGCTGGCAGGATGGGCATTGATGCCACAGATTATCCGGCACATCCGTCCGGCCCAGCAATGTGCGGATTTTCGGTCGCACATATTCGGTCAGCCAATTCATTTTATGCTCCTTACGCGGCGACGCGCGCGTCGCGCATGGCGCGCGCGAGCGCGCCCACATCATCGAGAATTTTATCGATCGTCGCCTCGCCGACGCGGCCTTGGGCGTCCAAATCCGCTGCCAGCCGGTCGATCAACGCGGAGGCGACCACGGCGGCATCGGCATGCCGCGCCACGACACTCGCCTGCGCCGGCGTGCGCACACCGAACCCGACCGCGATCGGCAGATCGGTCATGCGCCGGATGCGCGGGATATCACGCGCCAGATCCTCCGCCGAGGCGGTGCGCGTGCCGGTGATGCCGGTGATTGAGACATAATAGACAAATCCCGAGGAGCCCGCGAGCACATACGGCAACCGCTCGTCGGAGGTGGTCGGGGCGACCAGCCGGATCAGGTCGATCTGGTGTGCGGCCAGAGTCGGCAGCAGGACATCCGCCTCCTCGGTCGGCAGATCGACGATGATCACGCCATCGACACCGATCCGCGCCGCATCGGCGGCGAAGCGCGCGACACCGTAAGCGAGAAACGGATTGAGATAGCCCATCAGCACAATCGGCGTGTGATCATTATCGCGGCGAAATTCCTCGACCAGCCCGAGCACGCCCGCCAATGTCGCGCCGGCGTTCAGCGCGCGCCGCCCGGCGGCCTGGATGGTCGGGCCATCGGCCATCGGATCGGTGAAGGGCACGCCGACCTCGATGATGTCAGCGCCTTGCGCCACCATGCCGCGCAGCAAAGCCAGCGAGGTCGCGCGGTCGGGGTCATAGGCTTCGACGAAGGTGATCAGGCCGGCGCGTTCGGCGGCTTTGAGGGCGGCAAAGCGGGCGGCGATGCGGCTCATAGCCGCACCCCCAGATGCGCGGCGATGGTCGCCAAGTCCTTATCGCCCCGGCCGCAGAGATTCATCAGCACGATGGAGTCCGGGTTCATCGCGGGGGCGATTTTAGCAACATGGGCCAGCGCGTGGGCGGGTTCCAGGGCGGGAATGATGCCCTCGCAGCCGGTGCATAATTGCACCGCGTGCAGTGCCTCGGTATCGGTTGCGGCGACATATTCAACCCGGCCGATATCATGCAGCCAGGCATGTTCGGGGCCGATGCCCGGATAATCCAAGCCGGCGGAAATCGAATGGGCTTCGATGATCTGGCCGTCCGCGTCCTGCAGCAAGTAGGTGCGGTTGCCGTGCAGCACGCCGGGCCGCCCGCGGGCGAGAGAGGCGGCGTGTTCGCCTGAATCGAGCCCATGTCCGGCGGCTTCGACGCCGATCAGCCGCACTGTGGGATCATCGAGGAAGGGGTGAAACAGGCCGATTGCGTTGGAGCCGCCGCCGATTGCGGCGACGGCGACATCCGGCAGCCGGCCTTCGGCTTCGAGCATCTGTGCGCGCGCTTCAACACCGATGACCGATTGGAAATCACGCACCATGGCGGGATAGGGATGCGGCCCGGCGGCGGTGCCGATGATGTAGAACGTGTCCCGCACATTCGCGACCCAGTCGCGCATGGCGTCATTCATGGCATCCTTCAGCGTCGCTGCGCCCGAGGTGACGGCTTGCACTTCCGCGCCGAGCAATTTCATGCGGAACACGTTGGGTTGCTGGCGCTCGATATCCACCGCCCCCATGTAAATAGTGCAGGGCAGGCCGAATAAAGCACACACGGTCGCGGTGGCCACGCCGTGCTGGCCGGCACCGGTTTCGGCAATGATCCGGGTTTTGCCCATGCGCCGGGCGAGCAAAATCTGGCCGATGCAATTATTGATTTTATGCGCGCCGGTATGATTGAGCTCGTCGCGCTTGAAATAGATTTTTGCGCCGCCGAGCTTGCGGGTGAGGCGTTCGGCGAACCACATGGCGCTCGGTCGGCCGACATAATGTTTCAGATAATAATCGATATCGCGCTGAAAACTCGGGTCGGCCTTGGCGGCCTCGTAAGCGGCCTCCAGCTCCAGGATCAGGGGCATCAGGGTTTCGGCGACAAACCGGCCGCCAAACTCACCAAACCGGCCCCGGCCATCCGGCCCCAGGCGCAGCGAATTCTTCAACATCTCGTTCATCCTTCCTCCTTAACCCAGCTGCCCGGCCCGGTCACGCCCCCCGTGCGGCGATCGGCCCATGACCCCGTCGATTGTAACAGCCGGCTACATCTTGACATTGTTTCTCACCAGTCCCGCCACATTTAAGCCTTGGGTGCGGCGCTTTTATGCACGACTGAAATTCCCCGGAGGCTGTCATGCGTATCCGCCTGTTTCTGGCTCTCACCACTGCACTGGTCACCGCTGCCGGGCCGTTTGCGCGCGCGCAGGAGGCGGATAACGCCCCGGCCCCGCCCTCGCGCGTCGGCCAGATTGCCCAGGTGCAAGGCGGCGTGTCCTTCAATGGCGGCGGCACTGACGGCTGGACGGCGGCGAGCTTGAATTATCCCGTCAGCACCGGCGACTCCCTCTATACCCAGCCCGACGCCAGCACGACCATGACGGTCGATTCCAGCCGCATCGCGCTGGCCGGCGGCACCGAGCTGCAAATCACCCAGCTCGATGACAGCACTCTGGCCGCGACCGAAAGCCAAGGCGAGGCGTGGCTTGATTTGCGATATTTGCAGGCGGGTCAGCAATTCATCATCGCAACCCCGCGCGGCAATGTGACCATCACCCGCGCCGGCCGCTACGACCTGATCGCCGGTGACGCCAACACCCCGACGCAGGTGACGGTGCTGTACGGCGCGGCGAGCATTGCCAATTCCGACGAACAATTGAACATCGCCGCCGGCCAGACCGCCACGTTGTCGGGCAGCGCGCCGGTGAGCGCCTCGGTCGGCGGGGCGATCCGCGATGGCTTCATCGATCAGCAAATCGCCGCCGCCGAGCCAGCGCCGCCGAGCTATGCGCCGCCCGCCGTGCAGCAAATGACCGGCGCCTATGAGCTGTCCAATTACGGTCAATGGTCGCAAACGCCGCAATATGGCGCGGTCTGGTATCCGCAGGT
>NCAP01000035.1 GCA_002255495.1 Rhodospirillales bacterium 20-60-12
GGACCAGTCCTGGGCGAAGGGCATATTGCTGTTCACGCTGGTCATGCTGACCTGGCCTGGTGCGGCGGGCACGATGAGCCCGTGTTCCTGATGCAGGTTTATGCCTTGCGCAGTGCGGGCGCTGAAGGCGAGCAAAGCGGCTTTGCCGAATAAGGCGGTGAGCGAGACGGTGCACGTAAAGGCCTCGCCTTCATGATTGACGCCCTCGCCGTGATAGTTGCCGGCGGCGGCGAGCAATGTCTGCAACAAGTCGCTCATGGTTTTTTCGAGAAATCGACACAGGCGACGAAACCCTCCTCGGTGCCGAAACCGAGGTGATTACCGTTCGGGCTCCAGCACAAAGCCGAGACGGCACCACGGCCGGGGCCGGCGACGGGCAGGATGCGTTCGCGGGCGATATCGGCCACGACCACGAGCCCGTCGGCGAAGCCGGCCGCCACCACATCGTGCAGCGGGTGACAGGCGACGCGCTTGGCGATGATGCCATCGCCGCCGGCAAGTTCGGTCGGGGCTTTGCCCATCGGTCCGCCGCCGAAGAAAGGCCATAGCACGATGGCATCGGCGCCGGCTGTGGCGAGCCAGCGGCCCGAGGCGGTGAAGCCGTGGGATTCGGTTTTCGCCGGATAGCCGCTCATGCGCATATGCTGGCCATCGGGCTGGCGCCAGCCATGCAGGGCGTTTTCCTGCATGGTTGTCACGATGGCTTCGAACGCGGGATGGATGGCGATGCCGGTATGGCTGCCTTTCCATTCGAGGGTTTTGGCGGTGGTGGTTTTGGTGGCGGTGAACCAGATGGACGCGCCGTTATAATGCGACGCGGCGACGCGTTTGCCTTTGCTGTCGATTGCAATGCCGGTGACGGTGGAAGGATGCTCCATCGTTTTGAGCAATGTGCCGTCGGCGGCATAAAGATGGATTGATTTGCCGACCGCGCAGGCGATCAGCGGCAATGATTTCGCCCCTGCCCAACTGGCAACATGCTCGACCCATTTGCGGCCGAAACCGGCGATGCTTTGCGTTTGTGCACCGGGTGCCATGCGCGCAAGCTGGCCATCATCGCCACCGGTGATGAAGCCATCTGGCGTTACATCCTGCGCCAGGGACAGTACGGCACCTTTGTGAACATTGAGGCTCTGCCAGGATCGATCGGCAGGGTGGTAGAATTGTACTGTGCCATCGCCGAGTGCTGCGGCGAATGTCTGGCCGTTGCGCGAGAATTGGCAGCCGATGACGAACGCATCGACCTGCTGGGACACACCACGCTCGCGCAACAGGCTGTCGGGGCCTTCGATTATCGCCATCAGGCAACACAGCTTTCAAAGCCGCGGCGGAGTTGCGGGCGGTTCAGATCGCGGCCGATAAAGACGATGCGACTGACCCGTTTATCGCCCGCTTTCCAGGGCGCGACGTAATCGCCATCGGCGATCATGTGCACGGCCTGAAAGGCAAAGCGGCGGTTTTCGTTTTTATAGGCGAGAATGCCTTTGGTGCGCAGCAGATCCTGCCCCTTGGTCGCCAGCAGGCCGCTGATCCAGGCGTTGAATTTTTCCGCATCCAGCGGCGCTTCGACGGACAGGCTGATCGAGTTCAGATGTTCATCATGAGTGTGATTATCTTCATCGAGGAAATCGGGCACTTCGGCGAGTACGCGGTTGAGATCGAACGCGGCGAGGCCGAGCAATTTATCGACTGGCACATCCGCGCGTGTCGCGTGATTGATGGTGGCGAAGCGGTTGATGCTGCGAATCCGCGCTTCCACAATCGCCAACTCATCCGCTGTGACGAGATCGAGCTTGTTGAGCACGATGACATCGGCAAAGGCGATCTGGTCGGCGGCTTCTGGACTGTCATCGAGGCGGGCCAGCAGATGCTTGGCATCGACGACGGTGACGATGGCATCGAGCCGGGTTTTGGCTTTGACATCCTCATCGACAAAGAAAGTCTGCGCAACGGGCGCGGGGTTCGCAAGGCCGGTGGTCTCGACGATGATGCCGTCGAATTTATCGCGCCGCTTCATCAGGCCGTTGATAATGCGGATCAAATCGCCGCGCACCGTGCAGCAGATGCAGCCGTTATTCATCTCAAAGACTTCTTCGTCGGAATCGACCACGAGGTCGTTATCGACGCCCAGTTCGCCGAATTCATTGATGATCACCGCGTAGCGCTTGCCATGATTTTCACTGAGAATCCGGTTCAGCAACGTGGTTTTGCCGGCACCGAGATAGCCGGTGAGAACGGTGACGGGGATGAGTTTGGTCTCTGTGCTGAGGTCAGCCATGGGATGCGTCCGATTGCAAGGGTGGATCGTGATATAGGCGCTCGGGCTCGGCTGATCCAGAAGCGGCGAGGCCGAGCCCGGCCATCATGAACAGCCAGCCGGCCATGGGCAGGGTGGCGAAGCTGTCGGTCGAAGCGAGCGGCCAAGCGTAAGTGAGCACGCCGATGAACAGCCCGACGCGCAACGGTGCTGGATTGCGCCACAGGCCGCGCCCCAAAGCCAGCAGCCAGGCGGCGTTGAGGGCGGTGAACAAGGCAAGGCCAGGCAAGCCGGAATCGGTCGCGGCCTGGAGATAGAAATTATGCGGGTGGATGTTGCACGCGCCCAGGGCCAGCGCGGTTGGCGGAATATTCAGGGCGGGTATGCCGGTGCGGAATTGTGGCTGCGGGCAGAGATCGCGAAAGCCGTTGAAGCCATAACCATGCCAGGGCGATTGCATGATCATGGCGTGCGCACTGGTGTAAAGCTCGCCATAAGGGCTGGCGGCGAAATGATCCATTTGCTGGGCGAAATGGATGACCAGTTTATGGTAGGTGGGCGGCGAGACGAGGGGCGTAGCGGCGATGAGCACCGCCCCCAGAGCCAGCGCCCCCAGGGCAGCGCCGCGCAATTGCCGCAGGAACAGGGCAGCGACCGCGAGGCCGAGCAGCGCCAGCAAGGTGGGCATGCGCTGGCCGATCAGGATGACGGTGGCCATGCCGACCACCAGCAGAAAGAGGGAAATCCGCCATAAAGGCTGCTTGCGGCCGATCAGCCAGGCCAAGGCCGGCAGCAAAGCAGGGAACAGTAAATGGGCATAAGGCGCACCCGCGCGCGGCCGCCAGAACGGGCCGGTCAATGAGCCGTCGGGCCAGCGGTGATCGCCGAACAGATTGCGCCCGGTGAGGATTTGCTGCCAGGATTCCAAGCCGATCCACAGACACGACAAGGCCAGAGCAACCCAGGCAAAATGCCGCGCGCGCGCATCGCTCAGAACGAATTGCTCAAGCGCCGCAGCGAACAGAATGAGCCGCACCAATACCAGCGCCTGGACCAGGCCGGCCGGCCCTGAGCTGCCGAAACCCGGGATTGAGCAAATCACCTCCCAGCCCCACCAGAGCAGGGCGATGACGAGCCACGGCCGGCGCAGCCAGCGCCAATCGGCGGTGCCGGCGCAGGCGGCGAGAAACAGCAGGTCGGTGAGCACAATGAAAAGGTCCGCGAACGCCCTGGCATGCAGCAGCCAGAGCGGCAGAACCAAAGTGGCGGCCAGGGCGATGCTGTGCAGCCGGGTCGGGCGAAGGCTCATGGGCGGCGAAGATCCTCGAATTTTTCAGCCAGCCGGTTCATGTCGAACAAGCCGGCGCGCTGCAAGCCTGCCGCACTCAGGCGGGCGCGGGCGGCCGGGTCTTGCGCCAATTGGACGAGGGCGGCGCTGAAGGCGGGAATATCGAGCGGTTCGACATAAAGTGCGGCATCGCCGGCGATTTCCGGCAGGCCGCCGCGGGCCGTCGTGACCAGGGCGGCGCCGGAAGCCAGGGCTTCGAGTGCGACCAGCCCGAACGGTTCGGCCCACAGGCTGGGCACGACCACGATGGCGGCTTGGGCCATGGCGGCCAGCACGTCCTCGTGGCTGACCGGACCGCGCAGCGGAATCTGATGGCTCTCCGCCAGAGCGGCCATGCGGCTTAGAAAAGCGGTTTGCGGGCTGTCCGGCCCGAACCGGTCGCCGCCCAATATGCGCGCTTGCCAGCCGGGCAGATGCGGCAAGGCCTGGGCTACGGCCTCGATGAAGGGGACGATGCCTTTGCCCTCGACGATCCGCCCGGCGAATAAAATCTCAGCCGCGCGCTGGGAAGGCGGCAAAGCAGGCGGCAATTCATCGGCGCAAATGCCGTTGGGGATCACCACAGGCGGCATCACAATTTGCGGCAGCCCCTCCATGAAACGCCGGCGGAGAAAATCCGACACGCAGACCACCCGGTGCAGCCGGCGCAAGGCCGCTTCGCGGTCGCGCGGGGTGCGCAGCCCGCGCATCGATTGCGGGTCATTATGCAAATACAGGATCACCCGGCTCGCCGGCAGCCACGCGGCGGCGAAGCGTGCGAGGCGCGGCATTTGATGAATTTCGACGATGTCAGGCCGGT
This sequence comes from Rhodospirillales bacterium 20-60-12, assembly GCA_002255495.1. GTDB lineage: Bacteria > Pseudomonadota > Alphaproteobacteria > Acetobacterales > Acetobacteraceae > 20-60-12. The sequence goes on from NCAP01000035.1 coordinate 4,405, forward strand.
CCCGGCGCAATTGCGCGATGACCCGCAGGCCATACAGCCACGGCCATCGCCCGGCGACCGCGCGATAAGGCAAGGCAGGGAATAAAGGATGGCGCTGCACGCCGCCATAAACCTCGACGGATTGGGCTGCCACATGGGCGATGCGGCGCACCACCATGGCAATGGCGCCGGCATGGATGGGCCCGAACCCCTCACGCGGCGGCAAGATCATGGCGATGTCAGGCATCAACCGGCTCATTCATCGCGCATATCCCGCGCCAGCAATTGGGCGGTGGTCTGGGCGATGTCGGTGCGGCCTGCGAGCAATTCGACCACCGCCTGGGTGATCGGCATGTCCACACCGCGTTGCGCCGCTCGCGCCAGCAAGGCAGGCGCGGTGCTGACACCCTCGGTCACACCGTTGCGGGCGGCAAGGATATCGGCCAGAGCATCGCCGCGTCCCAGCGCATAGCCGAGGGAGAAATTCCGGCTTGCGGCGCCGGTGCAGGTGAGCAGCAAATCACCCAGGCCCGCGAGGCCGGAAATGGTCTCGGCCTTGCCGCCCAAGGCAGCGGCGAGCCGGCCGATTTCCGCAACGCCACGGGTGATCAGGGCGGCGCGCGCATTCTCGCCCAGCCCCGCACCGCTGACCATGCCGGCGGCGATGGCGATGACGTTTTTGGCGGCCCCGCCGATTGCGGCACCGAGCGGATCGGTGCTGCCGTACAGCCGGAAATAGGGGGCGGCGAGCCGCTCCATCACGTGGCGGCCGAAAATCGGGTCGGCCATGGCGAGCACGGCGGCGGCGGGCAGGCCGGCGGCGATTTCATGGGCGAAATTCGGCCCGGTGAGCACGGCGCAGGGGCGGCCGGGATGGGTTGCGGCGGCAACCTCGCCGGGCAGACGCAGGCTGCCCGCCTCGATCCCCTTGCAGGCCAGCACCAGCGGGCCGTCGCCGCGGGGCAGTTGCGTCAGAACCGCGCGCAAATGCTGCATCGGCACAACCAGGATGCTGATGTCAGCGGCCGGCAGATCGGCGGTGCAGGTGATCGCTGCGCCAAGCGCGATGCCGGGCAGGCGCGGGTTGAGCCGGCTGCTTGCCATAGCGCTGACGGCCTCACGGTTGCGGCCCCAGAGCGTGACATGCCGGCCGGCGCGCGCCTGCATGACCGCAAGCGCCGTGCCCCAGGCGCCCGCACCGATAATCGCGAGGTCACTCATCGGCGATACGGCTCACCGCGAAACCGCCGCTCGGCTCGGCCAGCCGATCTGCCAGCGCGTCGAGAATTTCGCTGGCGGCAGCTTCGAACCCGTAAGGCGGGTTGAGCAGCACCAGGCCGCAGCCGGTCAGGCGCGCGGGGTCGGTTGGTTCGGCGCGGAAAAATTCGGCGGCAACGATGTCGCGCAGGCCGGCCAGACGCAGATTTTCGTGAAAGCCGCGCGAGGGCGCGCGATGTTTGAGCGGATACCAGGCGGCATAGACGCCCTGGGGAAAACGCGCCTGGGCGGGTTTCAGGGCGGCAGCCAATCGGTCGAACTCATCGGGTGCTTCAAACGGCGGATCGATCAGGATCAGCGCGCGGCGCTCGGGCGGCGGCAGCAGCGCGCCCAGCGCCTCGTAGCCGTCACGATGATGGATATGCACGCGCGGATCGCCCGCCATGGCGCGGCGCAGAACCCGGACGTCCTCGGGGTGCCATTCGCAGCAGGCCAGCCGATCGGTGGGGCGCAGCAAAGCCTGGATCAGAACCGGGGAGCCCGGGTAGAGGCCGAGTTGGCGGACCAGTTTGATATAATCATCAAGCGGCGGGGCGGCGCCTTTGAGCAGGATTTCGATGCCGCCGGCGGCCTCGTTGGTGCGGCGGGCGGGCTCGGCCTTCAGATCATAGCGGCCGATGCCGGCATGGGTGTCGAGCACGAAAAGCGGCTTGGGTTTGGCGGTGAGCGCGCGCATCAGCCAGACCAGCAAGGCGTGCTTCATGGTGTCGGCGAAATTGCCGGCGTGAAAGGCGTGGCGATAATTCACGGTGTTGCCAATTCCTGCAAAGGCCAGCGCGGGCGGCAGATGGTGGCGATATCGCCCATCTGGCCGGCATGACGGCGTTCGAGTGCGGCCCAGGCGACCATGACCGCGTTATCGGTGCACAGGCGCAAAGGCGGGGCGATGAGGATGGTGCCGGCAGCTTCAGCCGTGCCGGCGAGGCGGGCGCGGATCTCCTGATTGGCGGCGACACCGCCGGCGGCGACCAAGGCTGTGGCGCCAGGGAGCATGGCCAGAGCATGCGCCGTGCGGTCGCTCAGAATCTCGCTCACCGCGCGTTGGAAGCTCGCCGCGATGTCAGCGGCGATGGCGCGCGGCAAGGCGCCGTTCTGGTGCGGGGCGATGAGCTGCGCGACAGCAGTTTTCAGACCGGAGAAACTGAAATCACAGCCCGGCCGGCCGCGCATCGGCCGGGGCAGATCATGGGCGCGGGCATTGCCCTCGCGCGCCAGAGCTTCCAGCGCCGGGCCGCCGGGCAAAGGCAAGCCGAGTAATTTGGCCACTTTATCGAACGCCTCGCCGACCGCATCATCGAGCGTGCTGCCGAGCCTTCGATAGCGCCCGACGCCCTCGATGGCGACGAGTTGGCAATGACCGCCCGAGACCAGGAGGAGCAGATAGGGAAAACCGGGCGGCGCTACGGCGAGCCCCGGCAACCGGGCGGTCAATGCGTGGGCTTCGAGATGATTGATGCCGTAAAAATCCGCGCCGGTGGCCAGCGCCATGCCTTTGGCGAAGCCGGCACCGACGATCAGCCCGCCGATCAAACCGGGGCCGGAGGTCGCGGCAATGCCCGCCAAATCATGCGCCGCGAGGCCGGCATCGGCGAGCGCCATGCGGACCATGGCGGGCAAGGCGGCCAGATGCGCACGCGCGGCGATCTCCGGCACCACGCCGCCGAAGGGGGCATGGTCGGCGAATTGGCTGAGCACGCGCTCGGCGAGAATCCGGCCATCGTCAGCGAGAATGGCGACCGCGGTTTCATCGCACGAACTTTCGATGGCGAGCATCGGCGCGTGGGAGAGTGCACTGCGCGTTTCAGGCGCGGGCTCAAGACTGGAATAGGTCGCTTTTCTTTCCATCGGAGCGGTTCTAGAGGATTGTTATGTCGCTCGCCCATCCCCCCATTCAATCTGCCGGCCGAAATCTTCCTATGCGCGTGGGAACGCGCGCATCGCCGCTGGCGCGCGCGCAGACTGCCAAATTCATCGAACGGCTGCGCGAGGTGTGCCCCGCACTCGGCTTCGAGGCGGCGTTCGAGGAGCATGTCATCTCGACGACGGGTGACGAAGTGCAGGACCGCAGGCTGGCCGATATCGGCGGCAAGGGTTTGTTCGCCAAGGAAATCCATGAGGCGCTGATTGCCGGGCGTATCGATTTTGCGGTTCACAGCCTGAAGGATCTGGAGACCACCCTGCCCGAGGGCATCGTGCTGGCCTGCACCTTGACCCGTGAGGATGCGCGCGATGCGCTGATTCTTGGCCCGGGCATGAGCCCGGCTGACGCAAGCGATGACCCGCTGAATATCTGGACCGCTTTGCCGGCCCGCGCGATCATCGGCACATCGTCGATGCGGCGGCAGGCGCAATTGCTGCATGCGCGGCCCGATTTGTCGGTGACCATGCTGCGCGGCAATGTGCAGACGCGGCTCAAGCGAATTGCCGCCGGCGACGTGACCGGCAGCCTGCTGGCCTTGGCCGGGCTGCGCCGGCTGGGCCTCGCGCATCATGCCGCCGCGGTGATCGACCCTGAGGCGATGGTGCCGGCGGCCGGGCAAGGCATTGTCGGGGTGACGGTGCGCGCCGCCGATGAGGCGTTTCATCGGCTTCTGGCCGCCATCGAGGACCCTGAGGCGAAAGCGGTCTCCACCGCCGAACGCGCGTTGCTGGCCGCCTTGGATGGCTCCTGCCGCACGCCGATCGGCGGCTATGCGCGGTTGTTGCCCGATGGGCAATTGCATTTGACCGGGCTTGTGGCGCGCGGCGATGGCAGTTTTCTGCTCAAGCGCAGCCTGCATGGCGCGGTTGAGGATGCCTTTCGGCTAGGGACCAGTTTGGGCGATGCCCTGCGCGCCGATTCACCAGCCGATATTTTTGCGGCCTGAGATAATGAAGGGTGTGTTGATTACCCGGCCCGAGCCGGGTGCGAGCGATACGGCGGCGCGCATTGCAGCCTTGGGCCACCGACCGGTGCTGGCACCCTGCATGAATGTGGCCCCGGCGGCGCCGATCCGCCTGGAGCAGGACCCGGTTGCGATATTGGCGACCAGCGCCCAGGCGCTCGCGGCGCTGATCCATTTGCCGCGCGGCATCCGGTTTCTCGCGGTCGGTGACGCGACCGCGCAGCAGGCGCGCGACCATGGCTTTAGCGATGTGATCAGCGCCGGCGGCAATGCGGCCGATTTGGCCATGCTGATCCGCCGGACGGTGGAACCCAAATCCGGTGTAATCCTGTTTGCCGCCGGCGCCGAGCAAGGCTTGCAATTGGCCGGACAGTTACGGCGCGGCGGATACCGCATCACCCGCCGGGTGGCGTATCGGGCGAGTGGGGCGTCCGCCCTGCCCGATCAAGCCGTGCAGGCGCTGCGCGGCGGTGAAATCAGCAAGGTTCTGCTGTTCTCCGGCCAGACGGCGGCCTCGTTTTCGCGGCTGATGCGCCAGCATGATCTGGTGGCCAGCTGCAGCGGCGTAGAGGCCCTGGTGCTCAGCGAGCAAGTGGCGATCGTCGCGCAAGGCTTGCCCTGGGCTCAAATCCGTGTCGCATTAGCGCCTAATCAAGACGAGATATTGGCATTGCTCACATGACAGATGATGACCTGCTCCCAGCCGGATCGCCGGGCACAATGAATGATACGAAACCAGGCAGGCCTGCGGGCAAGTCACGCGGTTGGCTTTGGCTGGTCATTTTACTGTTGATTGTGCTGGGGTTGGGCGGCGGCGGGTTGTGGTTCAAGCAACATCTCGCGGCTGAGCAGGCGGGCCAGGCGGCGGCGCAGGATCAGGCAAGCGAGGCTTTGCGGGACGAGCTGGCGCAATTGCAGCAGCAAATGGCGGCTTTGACGGCAAAGCAGGATGCGGCGCCGACACCAAGCCCGACAATGAGCCCCGCAGCCAGTGCCGAAATTGCCGCTTTGACCAGCGAGGTGGCGGCGTTGAAGCAGAGTGTGGCGGCGGATCATGCCAGCCTTGCCGCGTTGCAAGGCGGGCTCGGTGACATGCCGAGGCTGGCCGCGCGGGCGCAAAGCCTGAGCCTCGTGGCTCTGGCGGCGGTTCATCTGCGGGACGGTCAGAAATTAGGAGTGATTCCCGGCGCACCGGCATCCTTGGCGCAATTTGCCGATACGGCCCCGCCGACCATGACGCAATTGCGCCTGAGCTTTGAGCAAGCCGCAGCACAGGCGCTGGAAGCGGGCGGCGAGGCCGCCAAGGGTGACACGATGTGGCACCGCGCGATAGCGCATTTGGAAAATCTGATCACGATTCGTCGTGGCAATGATGTGATCGTGGGGTCACGCGCCGCCGGCCCGATCGCACTGGCGCGCAGCGACCTTGCGGCGGGCGATCTGGCAGGCGCGGTGACGGCGCTGGGCGGGCTCAATGACCAGGCGAAAGCAGCGATGAGCGGCTGGCTGGGGCAGGCGCAATCCTTGCTCGATGCCCAGGCCGCGTTGAACAACATGGTCGCCGCCGCGGTGCCGGCCAATCCTCCCGCTGATACGCCTCCTGTTTCGTCACCCGGGGTAAAATAATGTTCCGGGCCTTCAAATTCATTATCATCGCGGCTTTATTGCTTGCGTTGGCCTGGTGGATCGGCTCGCTGCCGGGACATTTTGAGGCGCAGGCTGGTGGCCTGGTGATCGATGCCGGGGTGCCGGTCGCGGTATTCGGGTTGATTGTGCTGGTATTTGTGCTGGTGGCGCTGGTGCTGGCACTGCGCGGGCTGTGGCGCCTGCCCGGCCGGCTTGGCGCGCGGCGGCAACTCAAGCGCAAAACCCAGGCTGATCAGGCGATTTTACGCTCGATGGCGGGTCTGGCGGCGGGCGATGGCAAAACCGCCGAGGCCGAGGCGCGCAAGGCCCGCAAATATACCGCCGATGCGCCGCTGAGCCTGCTGGTTTCGGGCAATGCCGCACGGATGCAGGGCAAACACGACGAAGCCCATGGATTTTTCACCGCCTTGAGCCGGCATCGCGACGCTGCGTTTCTCGGCTGGCACGGTTTGCTGCACCATGCAGCACAGACCGATGATCATGCAGCCGCCGCCGACCATGCGGTTGCGGCGGCCGATGCCTATCCAGGTTCGGTGTGGGTTGCTGACCGGCGGCTGGATTTGGCGGTGCGCCGGCAGGATTGGCCGGCGGCGATCGCGCTCGCGCGGACCCCGGCGGCGACGGGGGCGCTCTGTGCGGCGGCCTCGGGTTCCGCGCCCGACCCGCAATCAGCCTTGCGGTGGGCCAAGCAGGCGGTGAAAGCAGCGCCCATGCTGGCCCCGGCACGGGTGGCGCTGGCACGCGCCTTGCGGCGCGGGGGGCGTGAACGGGCAGCGCGAAAAACCTTGCTGGCCGGTTGGCAGACAGCGCCGCAGCCGATGCTCGCCGATGAATGGTTGAGCCCGCAATTGGACAAGCTCGCGCGGGCAAAAGCAGCGCAGGAGCTGACCGCGGGCAACCCGGAGCATTTCGAATCGGCTTTGTTGATGGCGCGCACCTCGCTCGATGCGAAATTGCTCGGCGAAGCGCGGCGGCATGCCGAGCGCTGCCGCCAGACCGGCACGCGTGACCGGCGGTTTTATATGCTGCTGGCCGATTTGACCGACGCCGAGCCGGGCCATGATTCCGAGCACCGGGCGGCGTTGCGTGATGCGGTCAATGCGCCTGAACCGGCCTGGGTGTGCGATCAATGCGCGACGTCTCACGCCGCCTGGCAGCCATCCTGCCGTCAATGCGGCAAGCCGGGCGGCCTGATCTGGAAGGCGGATGCGGTGGAAGCGGCACAAAATCAGATCGTCACGACAGCGCCCTGAGGGCGGCGGCGCAAAAAGCGAAATTCGACGTGACGATGCAGGAGCGAGGCGACCAGAAATGTCGCGGCGATACTCGCGGGCGCCCAGAGCAGGGCAAAAGCCGCCGGGCCGGGTGCCACGAGGCGGCAAATGAGCAGCGCCATGAGCCGTTGGATCGGTTCATTGACCAGATAGAGAGGGTAGGAAATGGCGCCCAACCGTTGCGCGAGGCGGCTGTTCAAAATCTGCCCCAGCGGGCGCAAAATTGGTGCATCGGGGGCGTATTCGCTGGCCAGGAGCAGCGTCCAGAGCAAGGGTGGGAGGATTTTGTCCGCCTGCAACCGGGCGGCGGCGAGCAGCAGCACGAGCAGCAATATCAACAGATAATGCCGCCGGGCGGCCTGGTTTCGATCAACAAGCAGGCGCGCCGACGCGACGCCCAGGGCGAAATATCCCGCCTGATTGGGCAGAAAAGCCCGGCTGAACCGCCAATAAGGCGAGGCCGCCAGATCATAAATTTCGCCCATGAGCGCGAGCACGATGAGGACCCATGCCAGTTGCGGCAAATGCCGCCGGGCATCGCCCAGGCACGCAACGACCAGGGCCGCGGCCACATAAAATTGCCATTCAGTGGACAGGCTCCAGGCCGGGCCGAGCAAGGTGACATAGGCGAAGGGCAGCGCGCCATCGGGGATCAGCCCGTGGGTGAGGGTGAGATGGGCCAGCAGATGCAGCGTCAAAGGCCGCGGCATCGAGGTCGCCCACAACATGCTCGCGGCTTGATGACCGGCGAGCCAGGGCATGAAGGGCAGCGGCGAGCCGAGTGCGATGATGAGCACGGCACCGGCCATCACGAGCAGATAAACCGGCAGAAGCCGCCTTGCGCGGGCTTGCAGAAACAGGCCCACGCGCGGAAAGCGGCTGAGCGATTGCGCAATGACCAGGCCGCTGAGGGCAAAAAACAAATCCACCGCCGCCAGCCCGTGGGAGAAGAAATGATGCACCGGCTGCCACCAGGACGGCCAGGCGATAAAAGGCTCGCCATGGCCGATCATGACATAGACCGCCAACAGACCGCGCACACCATCCAGGCGGGTTAATCGTTGCATGTCGTCAACTTAAAGCTGTGCGCCGCGAAGATCAATCCTGATTTGCAACGATATCGGAGGGGCGGGGCAGGGCCGTGAGCGGACTGGCTACTTTCCTTGTATAATCCAAGGTTGCAGCCTGTTCACGGCATCGCCGTTTACCAGATGTTTATGCTCAGTTCCCTGTGGCTGATAGGTTCATTCGCAAAACGGGAACCGCAAAATCGATGAAGCTGCGTGTCTTTCGCGGCATCAAGGATTGCGCCGGATGAAGGATACTGACCGGTAAAGGTTCGGGCTCAAACGGTTCAAGGATCGTTTGAAGCGTCCCTTCCCTAATTGCTTGGGCAGCCTGATAGGAGAGCACGCGCGTGACGCCGGCACCCGCGATCGCGGCGTCAATGGCAGCCTCGGCCGTGTTGACCGAAAAGCGTGAGCGAATCGGTATCGTTACGACTGCCCTCCCCCTCCCGAATGTCCAGCCCATGGGCTGACCAAGAAAGTCGAACGTGACACAGCGCAGCGAGGACAGCTCGGACGGATTTTTGGGGACACCGTACGCCGCGAAGTATCGGGGGCTGCCGCAGACGACCCAGCGCACGGCGCCGACACGGGTCGCCACCATCGAACTGTCAAGCAACGGCCCGATACGAACAGCGACGTCGATGTGGTCATCCAATAAGCGCGCGTCCCGGTCGGATAACGCCAAGCGCATATCGATTTCGGGATAAGTCTCGAGAAATGCGGCGATGATGGGCACGAGTTGTAAACGGCCAAATAAAAGCGGCGCCGTCAGAACAAGCTCTCCCTTCGGCGATACATATTCGCCGGCCGCCTTCTGCTCGGCGTCACTGATTTGTTCCAATATCCGCCGGCAAGCGGTTACATACTCCATACCGGACTCGGTTGGGTCCAGGCGCCGCGTGGAACGCGTGAGGAGGCGCGCTCCCAGGTGGCTCTCAAGCTCGGCCAGCTTGCGGCTGACCGTTGGCAAGGGCACGCCCAGCCGCTTCCCCGCCGCCGTTAAACTTCCCGTCTCCACAACGGCAATCAGGATATGCATCGCCTCAAGTCGGTCCATTTTATCTCGCCAGATGATATAGTGTTTCTCTATTAAACCGTATTATCCTTCTGAATGATAGGCTGTAGAGGCTTCTCCATGGTCGGACGGTCCGGCCCTTTCAGAGGAGTTTGCCATGTCCCGCCTTTCCATTCCTACTCGTGACGACGTTCCCGAGGCCTCCAAACCGATACTCGATGCCGTGCAAAAGCAGCTCGGTGTTGTTCCGAACATGTTTCGTCTTATCGCCCAAAGCCCGGCGGCATTGCAGGGCTTCACTGCCAATAACGGCGCACTTGCGAAGGCACTTGACGTCAAGACACGCGAGCGGATCGCGCTGGCCGTCGCACAGGTTAACGGCTGTGACTACTGCCTTTCGGCGCACACCTATCTCGGTCTGAACCTCGCCAAGATTACGCCTGAGGAAGTCGCGCTCAATCGCCATGGTGGATCGGGTGACACAAAGGCAAACGCCGCCGTGAATTTCGCTACCAAGATCGTGCGTGACCGGGGACAGATCAGTGACGCCGACATTCGGGCAGTACGTGAAGCCGGCTTCAGCGACGGTGCGATCGTGGAAATCCTGGCCGTCACGGCGGAGAATATTTTCACCAATCTACTCAACATCGTCGCCGACACCGACATCGACTTCCCGGTCGTGCGCGCGGCAGAGTTCGCCTGATGTCAAGCGGATTGGCGGCTTCTCAGTCCGCCAATCCGTCACACTCTCTTAGCGAAGGCGTAAATCATGCCGTATGGATTTCTCGACATAGCGATTACACCAAGCGTCAAAGCGGTACAGAAGCGGATGGGCTCGGATCATGTCTGGCAGGATTTTAAAGGGCACCGGACCTTCGAGCGTTTTACTGCCGATGAAGAGGCGTTCATTTGCGCGCGCAACAGCTTCTACATAGCGAGCGTGTCGGAAACCGGCTGGCCATACATTCAGCATAGAGGTGGACCAAGCGGCTTCCTCAAAATGATCGACGCACAAACCCTTGCCTTTGCCGATTTTCGGGGCAATCGCCAGTTCATAACCACCGGCAATCTGACGGCTAATAGCCGAGTTTGTCTGTTTCTGATGGATTATCAGCGGAGGTCACGGCTTAAAATCTACGCCCGTGTAGAGGCGTTAGGCCTTAATGACGATCCGGCGCTGACAGCGCTTGTGACAGCACCAGAGTACAAGGCGAAGCTTGAACGCATTTTCCGGCTCCGCCTGGAGGCATTCGACTGGAATTGCCCTCAACATATAACGCCGCGCTTCACGGAAGCGGAGATTTCTCAAGCTGTAGCACCGATCCAGGCGCGAATGGCAGAGCTTGAGGCCGAGAACGCAGCGCTTCGCACAAAACTTGATAAATTGGAGACAAATCATGACTGACGAACGTCCGCCGCTACCACCCTTTAAAACGATTGACGCTGCGTCGAGGAAGGTCCGTTTGGCGGAGGACGCGTGGAACGGGCGCGATCCGGCTAAGGTTGCGCTGGCCTATACGCCTGATAGCCAATGGCGCAATCGCACTGAATTTATCACGGGCCGCGCGGCGATCGAGGCGTTTTTGAAACGCAAGTGGCGCCGTGAACTCGATTACCGGCTCATCAAGGAGCTTTGGGCTTTCCACGAAAATCACATCGCTGTGCGCTTCGCCTATGAGTGGCACGACGACAGCGGCAACTGGTTCCGTTCCTACGGAAATGAGAACTGGGACTTTGACGAGCGCGGTCTGATGCGGCGCCGGATCGCCAGCATCAACGATACGCCTATCCACGAAGACGAACGTAAATTTTTTTGGAAACTGGGCCGGCGTCCGGAGGACCACCCCGAACTGAGTATGCTTGGCCTGTAAAACGACCGTGGAAAAACTCCCCGACATTGCGGTGCTGGCTCGGGCATACAACCGCCTAATAACAAGAGGCTACTACGGGAGCCACAACAAAGAGGCGAGCTGGCGGATTTTACAATGTTCGGCTGAGTTGCGAAATCAAACTGGCCGCGTATTGATGGATTTTACCAGAACTGGATGGACCGCTCCAGCAAGACATCGGGTGGGGTGGTCTTTTTGCACCCCACCGTATTTGTCTGGTGTCTTCGGATGTCCGCGCTCAGCAAACGGCAAAGTTACCGATAATGTCCGCCATGAGCGCAAAGCGACCCCCGGCATACGTGTCCATCGTTTGGCGGGTGGGCGATATTATGCAGGCAAAAGCGGGGGCTCTTGCCGTTTGCGGCGGGGGGCGCTATTCAGTCAAAAAATTCTCCGACTTTGTGGGGGTGGCCTTAATCGGCCGCCTTTTTTATATGGGCTATGAGCTGGTGCGCATTGCCGTGCTGGGGCGGGAAAACCCGACCGTGCAGATCATGGCGGACCGCGCGGATGGCCTGATGCTGACGGTCGAGGATTGCGAGGCGATCAGCCACCAGATTTCCGCCGTGCTCGATGTCGATGATCCGATTGCCGGGGAATGGACGCTTGAGGTGAGCTCACCGGGGATCGACCGGCCGCTGACGCGGGCGAAGGATTGGGTGCGCTATGCGGGGCATCAGGTGAAAGTGGAAATGACCATCCCACTGCCTGGCGGCCGCAAGCGCCTGGCTGGCATTGTGCTGGGTGCGGCGGATGGGATGGCGAGCCTGCGCGTGGAAAGCGGCGAGACCATGGCCCTGCCGATGGCGGATATTCGCAGGGCCCGGCTGGTGCTGACCGACGCGCTGATCGATGCGACCCAACCGGGGCCGAAAACTTTGCCTGAACAACATAATTGAGATTAACCGCATCGGGTGACGAGCCTCGCCCGGCGCGGCAGAACAAAGGAACGCAGAGCATGGATACCGCAATTGCCCGCCCCGAATTACTGCTGGTCGCCGATGCCGTGGCCCGCGAAAAACAGATCGAGCGTGAGGAAGTGCTCGAAGCGATGGAGCAGGCCATCCAGAAAGCCGGGCGGGCGAAATACGGCGCCGAGAAGGATATTCGCGCCACCATCGACCGCAAAACCGGCGATGTGAGGCTGTCGCGCTGGACCGAGGCGGTGGAAGTGGTGGAGAACGAGGAAACCCAAATCCCGGTTCACATCGCGCGCAAATTCATGCCCGATATCAAGGTTGGTGAACATCTGGTCGATCCGCTGCCGCCGATCGATTTCGGCCGCATTGCCGCCCAGACCGCCAAGCAGGTGATTGTCCAGCGCGTGCGCGAATATGAGCGCACCCGCCAGTTCAACGAATTCAAGGACCGGGTCGGCGAGATCATCAACGGCACAGTCAAGCGCACTGAATACGGGAATTTGATGGTCGATCTGGGCCGGGCGGAGGCGCTGCTGCGCCGCGACGAGACGATCCCGCGGGAGAATTTGCGCAACGGTGACCGGGTGCGCGCCTTCATTTACGATGTGCGCGAGGAGCCGCGCGGGCCGCAGATTTTCCTCTCGCGCACCCATCCCGGGTTTCTGGCGAAATTATTCGCCCAGGAAGTGCCGGAAATTTACGAAGGCATCATCGAGATCAAGGCGGTTGCCCGCGACCCCGGATCGCGCGCCAAAATGGCGGTAATTTCGCGTGATCAATCGATCGACCCGGTGGGCGCGTGCGTCGGTATGCGCGGCTCGCGCGTGCAGGCGGTGGTGGCGGAATTGCAGGGCGAGAAAATCGACATCATTCCCTGGAGCCCGAATGCGGCGACGTTTGTGGTCAACGCACTGGCCCCGGCCGAGGTGAGTAAAGTGGTGCTCGATGAGGATGCCGGGCGGGTTGAGGTGGTGGTGCCCGACACCCAGCTTTCGTTGGCCATCGGCCGGCGGGGGCAGAATGTCAGGCTCGCCTCGCAGCTGACGCGCTGGGATATCGATATTCTGACCGAGGCGGAGGAAAGCGAGCGCCGGCAGGAAGAATTCCGCCGCCGCACGGCCCTGTTCGTCGATGGGTTGGATGTTGATGACGTCATTGCCGGGCTGCTGATCACCGAAGGCTTCGAGACCATCGAGGATTTGGCGCTGACGCCGCCCGATGAGCTGGCCGCGATCGAAGGGTTCGATGAAAATGTGGCGGCTGAGCTGATCCGCCGGGCCGAGGAATCGCTGGCCAAGCAGGCGGCGGAAATGGAAGAGCGCCGGCGCGCGCTGGGCATTACCGACGAATTGGCCGCCCTGGAAAGCCTGAGCCCGGCGATGCTGGTGGCTTTGGGCGAAAAAGGCGTCAAGTCGCTCGATGACCTGGCGGATTTGGCGAGCGACGAATTGATCGAGATTGTCGGTGCCAAGCAGATGACCGAAGAAGCGGCCAACGAGATCATCATGGCCGCGCGGGCGCATTGGTTCGAGGGAGAATAAGGCCTGACCGAGCTTGCAGACGAGGATGGCGATATCGATATCGATGAGCTAGCCGAGGAAACCGGCCCGCTGCGGCGCTGCGTGGTGCGCAAAGCGCGCCTGCCGAAAGCGGAATTGTTGAGATTCGTGGTGTCGCCGGAGGGTGTACTGACATTTGATGTTGTCTCAACCCTGCCCGGCCGTGGGCTATGGTTGAGTGCCGACGCGGATGTGGTAGAAGCGGGGTTGAAGCGCGGTATGGTGTCCAGAGCGGCCAGGACGCGTGTGTCAATCCCGGACGATTTGGCGATCAGGATTGTTCTGGCTCTACGCCAGAGGGTTGGCGATTTGATCGGTCTGGCCCGGCGCAGCGGGGCGGCGGTGAGTGGCTTTGAGAAGGCCCGCGAATGGCTGAATTCCCGCAAATGCGGGATATTGGTCGAGGCGGCGGATGGCAGCCCCGACGAGCGGGCACGATTGCTGGGCGGCCGCGACATCAAAGTGGTGACACCGCTGGATGCCGAAGCGTTGGGTGCGATTTTTGGCCGCGAACGCGCGGTTCATGTGGCAATCGCACCGGGGCGCCTGGCCGCGATGATTGAGCAGGAGGCGGCCAGATTGGCCGGTGTTGCCCGCTTGCTGCAGAGCGGGCAGAGAGACGTGGCGAAATAGGATTTTGACCCGCTTTGTGTGGGTTTTGTAAAGTTTGAATGGACCGATTGATTTATGAGCGACGGTAAAGACCAAGGCGAAACTTCAGGACGACTCTCCCTCCGCCCGAGCGGACGGAGCGAACTTGGCCGGACGGTGGATGCCGGATCGGTCAGGCAGAGTTTCAGCCATGGCCGCTCGAAAGTCGTGCAAGTGGAAGTGCGCAAGAAGCGCGCCGGCGTTCCGGCCCCTGCACCGGCACCTGTCAGCGGCACATCGGGCAGCGCCGCGCCGGCCGCGAAAGCGCCGAACACCCCGCCGGGCCGCGCTCTGACCGCGACCGAGCTTGCCGCACGCCAGCGCGCTTTGGTCGAGCAGCAGAAGGAATCGGCCAAACGCGATGCCGAGCGCCGCGAACAGGAAACCATATCGATCCTGTCGGCGGCCGAAGAGGCCCGCCGCCGCGAGGAAGATCAGCGCCGCGCCGACGAGGAGCAGGCGAAATTAAACGCCGAACGCGAAGCTGCTGAAGCTTTGGCCGCCCAGGCGCCGCCCGCCCCTGCACCGACTGACACACCGCGCGCGGACGCTCCGCCGCCGCCGCGCCGGACTGAAGACGCACCGCGCCGGCCCGCGACACCGGCTGCAACCGCCGCTGGCGCCGCTGGCGCGACCGAGACATTGCGCCTGAAACCAGCCCGCCCCGGCGGCCGTGACGATGAAGAAGAGGGTGCCCGTGGCGTCCGCCGCCCTGGGTCGGCCCTGCCTGCGCGCAAAATTGTTGTCGCCGCGCCGAAAAAGGCCGTGGATGATCGCCGCCGCGCCGGTCGGATTGACGTGCAGGCCGCTCTTGAGGGCGAGGATGAAAAAGTCCGTAGCCTCGCATCCGTGCGCCGCCAGCGCGAGCGTGAGCGCCGCCAGGCCGAGTTGGAATTGCTCCGCTCGGATCAGGTGAAAGTGGTGCGTGAGGTGATTCTGCCCGACGCGATTACCGTTCAGGAATTGGCCAACCGCATGGCCGCCCGCGCGGCTGACGTGGTCAAGGCGCTGATGAAAATGGGCGTGATGGCGGCGGCGACGCAGTCGATCGACGCGGATACGGCGGAACTCGTGATCGGCGAATTCGGCCATAAAGCCAAGCGCGTCTCGGAAGGCGATATTGAACTCGGGCTCGAAGGCGTGGCCGACGACGCCGAGGAAATGGCGCTGCGGCCGCCGGTGGTCACCGTGATGGGCCATGTTGATCATGGCAAGACATCATTGCTCGACGCGCTGCGCAAATCCGACGTCGCGCAAGGCGAAGCAGGCGGCATTACCCAACATATCGGCGCGTATCAGGTGAGCCTGGCGTCGGGTGCGAAAATCACCTTCATCGACACGCCCGGCCATGAAGCCTTTACCGCCATGCGCGCGCGCGGCGCGGGTGTGACCGATATCGTGGTGCTGGTGGTCGCAGCCGATGACGGCGTGATGCCGCAGACGATCGAGGCGATTAAACACGCCAAGGCGGCGAATGTGCCGTTGATCGTGGCGATTAATAAAATGGATAAGCCCGGCTCGGATCCTTCACGGGTGCGCCAGGAATTGCTCCAGCACGAAATCGTTGTCGAAGAGATGGGCGGCGAGACGCAGGATGTCGAGGTTTCGGCCCTCAAACGGACCGGCCTTGATAAGCTCGAAGAAGCGATTTTGCTGCAGGCGGAAATCCTCGATTTGCGCGCCAACCCCGACCGTGCCGCCGAAGGTGCGGTCATCGAGGGCCGGTTGGATCGTGGGCGCGGGCCGGTTGCCACCGTGCTGGTGCAAAAAGGCACGTTACGCCAGGGCGATATTGTGGTGGCGGGCGCCGAATGGGGCCGGGTGCGCGCGATGCTCGATGATCGCAGCAAACCGATTAGCGTTGCCGGACCCTCGGCACCGGTTGAGATTCTAGGCATGTCGGGCGTTCCGGCCGCGGGCGAGAGCTTTGTGGTCGTGGAAAATGAAGGCCGGGCGCGCGAAGTTGCCGAATTCCGGCAGCGAAAAGTGCGTGACAAATCGGCCGCGGCGAACACGGCGGCGCGTGGCACGCTCGATCAAATGCTGGCGCGGATTCAGGCCGGTGACCAAAAAGAGGTCGCGGTGTTGATCAAGGCCGATGTGCAGGGCAGCGCCGAGGCGATTGCCGCGACGGTGATGAAACTCGGCAACGAGGAAGTTCGGGTCCGGGTGCTGATTTCGGGCGTCGGGCAGATCACCGAGAGCGATGTGCAATTGGCGAAAGCGTCAAGCGGGCTCATCATCGCCTTCAATGTGCGCCCGACCGCGCAGGCGCGCGAACTGGCGCATCGCGATGGTGTGGAAATCCGTTATTATAGCATCATTTACGAGGTCAGCGACGACATCGAAAAATTGGTCAAGGGCAAGCTCGCGCCTGTCCATCGCGAGAAATTCCTTGGCTACGCGGAAATTCGCGCGGTGTTCAATATCACCAAAACCGGCCGCGTCGCGGGCTGTATGGTCACCGAAGGGTTGGTCAAGCGCGGCTCGGGTGTGCGCTTGCTGCGCGACAATGTGGTGATCCACCAGGGCGAATTGTCGCAACTCAAGCGCTTCAAGGATGATGTGAAGGAAGTGGCCCGCGGTTATGAATGCGGCCTGTCTTTCGCAGGCTTCCAGGATCTTAAAGAAGGCGACATGGTCGAGTGCTACGAAACCGAAATCGTGCCGGCATAGCCGGCCGTACTACCAACCAACCTTCCTCGCAGCGGCAATTGCGGGTTGCCGAAGAATTGCGCCACCGGCTTTCGGCTTTGTTCACGCGCATCGAATTTCGCGATCCGGAACTGGCGGGCGTGCGCTTTACAGTGTCCGAAGTGCGCGCGACGCCGGATTTGAAACACGCCACGGTGTTTTTAACGCGCCTGGGCAGCACCGAGATCGATCATTTATTGCCCGCCGTTCGGCGCGTGGCGCCGTATATCCGCAGTCAGGTCAGTCAGGGCCTGCGGCTGAAATTCGTCCCCGATTTGCACTTCGAGGCCGATCATACGCTCGATTACGCGATGCATATCACCAAGCTTTTGCGGTCTGCCGATATCGCTCGTGATCTCACCCCTGAAGACTGAGCGGCTACCCGCAGGCGCTGCGGGGCTGTCGCGGGCGGCGGCGATTTTGCAAGCCGGCGGGCTGGTTTCGTTCGGCACTGAGACGGTCTATGGCCTTGGCGCAGATGCCACCAACGCCCGCGCCGTGGCGCGCATATTCGAGGCCAAGGGCCGGCCGCATTTCAACCCGCTGATCTGCCATTATAGCGATGCCGACATGGCCAAGCGCGATGTGCAAATGAGCGAGATGGCCCAGCGCCTGGCCGAGCGGTTCTGGCCGGGGGCCTTGAGCCTGGTGTTGCCGCGCCTGATCACCAGCAAAATTGCCACATTGGCCGGTGCCGGGCTGGAGACGCTGGCGATCCGCGTGCCGGCCCATGCGGGCGCGCGCGCTTTGATTGAGGCTTTGAGCCGGCCGATTGCCGCCCCTTCGGCCAATCGCTCGGGGCGCATCAGCCCAACCAGTGCCGCCCATGTGCTGGCCGATCTGGACGGGCGGATTGAGGCGATTATCGATCATGGCCCCTGCCCTGTCGGCATTGAATCCACCGTGCTCGACCTGACCGGCGACCGGCCGTTTTTGCTGCGCCCGGGCGGGGTGACGATTGAGGAACTGGAAGCGGTGATCGGGCCGGTTGCGCGCGGGATTGACCCGGCGCGGGCCGAGGCGGCACGGCGCTTGCGCTCACCGGGGCTGCTGGTATCCCACTATGCGCCCGCATTGCCGGTGCGGCTGAACGCCACCAGCATCGGTGCTGACGAGGCGCTGCTGGCATTCGGGCCGCCTTTGCCGGGGGCGGACATCGTGTTCAACCTCTCGCCCGCCAGCGACCTGCCGGAGGCCGCAGCCCGCCTGTTCGATGGATTGCATGAGCTGGACCGGCGCGCCGCATTGCAAGGGCGGCGGCAGATTGCGGTGATGCCGATTCCGACCAGCGGGCTGGGACTCGCGATCACCGACCGGCTGACCCGGGCCGCAGCACCTCGTCCGATGGCCCCGCACCAGTTGGACTAACTAGGCGCCGTTTACCCGTTCGTCGGTGCCGATGCCGAGTTGCTTGAGCTTGCGGTGCAGGGCGCTGCGCTCCATGCCGACGAAATGGGCGGTGCGGCTGATATTGCCGCCAAAGCGCAGCAATTGGGCTTGCAGATACTGGGTTTCAAAGACGTCGCGGGCTTCGCGCAGCGGCATGGCCATGATGTCGGCGAGCGGATCGATGGTGAGTGCACGCGGGGCGTGGGCGCTGATTTCCGTCGGCAGGTGATCTGCCCGGAACGGCTCGTTGCCCTCGCCGGGTCGCATGATCATCAACCAGTCCATCGCGTTGCGCAATTGGCGGACATTGCCCGGCCAATCATGCGACTGCAAAGCCGCGATGGCCTCCGATGAGAGGAGGCGCGGGGCCAGACCCGAGGCATTGGCGGCGCGTTCGAGGAAATAGCGCGCCAGGCCCGGAATATCCTCGCGCCGTTCCTTCAGCGCCGGCAGGCGCAAGGGCACGACGGCGAGCCGGTAATATAAATCCTGGCGAAACCGGCTGGCGGCGATTTCGGCCAGCAGATCGCGCGCCGATGTGGCGAGCGTGCGGACATCGACCTTGACCCGGCCGCCGCCTTGCCGCTCGAAGCTCTGATCCTGCAGCACGCGGACGATTTTACCCTGGGTTTCGAGCGGCATATCCGCCACTTCATCGAGCAGGAGCGTGCCGCCATGGGCGCGTTCGAGCACGCCGGGGCGGCGCACCGGTGAGGTGGCACTGACCTCGACGCCGAATAATTCCGCCTCGAACCGCTCAGGGGCGAGGGTGGCGCAATTGAGAATGACAAACGGGCCCGATGCACGGCGCGAGCGGCTATGGATCATCCGTGCGACGACCTCCTTGCCGGTGCCGGCGGGGCCTGAGATGAGCACGCGCGAGCCGGTGGGGGCGACGCGGTCGATCGCGGCGCGCAGGGCCGCTATCACCTGGCTGTCGCCGGTGAGTTGGGATTCGGCACCCATGCGCAGGCGCAATTCGGCATTTTCGCTTTGTAGGCGGGCGGCTTCCAGGGCGCGCTGGGCGATCAGCAACAGCCGGTCGGATTTGAACGGCTTTTCGATGAAATCATACGCGCCGCGCTGAATCGCCGCGACCGCCATTTCGATGTTGCCGTGCCCGGAAATCATCACCACCGGGATCTCGGGATACTCCTCGCGCATCGCATCGAGGATGCCCAGCCCATCGAGCTTGGAGCCTTGCAGCCAGACATCGAGAATGACCAGAGCGGGCGGGCGCTGGCGGAACGCGGCCAAAGCCTCATCGGAATTGCCGGCACCGGCGGTGTTGAAACCCTCATCCTGTAGAATCGCCTGGATCAGCAGGCGGATATCGGGCTCATCGTCGACGATCAAAATATCAGGCATGCAGGGTTATCTCGGCCGGCAAGGTGAGTGTGACGATCGCGCCCGGCGCATCGGCGCGCTCGGCGATATCGATCGATCCGCCATGGTCTTCCATGATTTTCCGCACGATGGCGAGGCCAAGGCCGGTGCCTTTGAGTTTATGGGTGACATAGGGTTCGGTCAGGCGCCCGCGATCCTGCACCGGCAGACCGATTCCGTCGTCGCTTACGCTGATCCGAATATTGACACCATCATCGACCACCGAAAGATTCACCTGCCCTGCTCCCTGCCTCATGGCAATCGCATCTGCGGCGTTTTGAAGCAAGTTGGTCAGAGCCTGGCCGAGCAGCGCGCGATCGCAAATAGCGCGCGGCGATGGGGTTGCGACCTCGATCGTCCAGTTGATGTCCGGGTGCGCGGTCTTTTGCAGAAACACCGAATCGCGGACGATGCGGCCGATATCCTCATCGCGCATGATCGGGTTGGGCATGCGCGCGAAATGGGAAAATTCATCGACCATGCGGCCGATGTCGCCGACATGGCGGACGATGGTATCGGCGCATTGCTTGAACGTTTCGGGATCGGATGTTATTTCCGCGGCAAACCGGCGCTTGAGCCGTTCGGCGGCAAGCTGGATGGGGGTCAGCGGGTTTTTAATCTCATGGGCAATGCGGCGCGCGACATCCGACCAGGCGGCCTTGCGCTGAGCATCCTGCAAGGCAGTGATGTCATCGAAGGTGACGACATAGCCATCGGCGAGGCCGGCCTTCAAATCCGCGCCGATTCGCACCAGGAAAATCCGCCGCGCATTGACCGGGCCATATTCAAGCTCCCCGATCGCCGGGCGTTCGGGTTGCTCTTCGGCGGCGCGCAGCAGGGGCGCGAATTCGGGCAGGACGTCGCGCAGATCACGACCGATTTCGCCGACCAGATCGATGCCGAGCAATTCGCACGCGGTGCGATTGGGCAGCTCGATCCGCAAGCGGGCATCGAGGCCAATAACCCCGGCGGAAACCCCGGCGAGGACGGTTTCGGTAAAGCGCCTGCGCTCATCGAGTTGGCCATAGGCATTCATCAATTCGGCGCGCTGGGCGCCCAGTTGACCGGTCATGCGATTAAAGGCGCGTGAGAGGCCGGCGATATCGTCACCGGTGCCGGTTTCGGGCACGCGCACCTGCAAGTCACCGGCGCGCACGCGCTCGGCGGCACGGATCAAATGGCTGATCGGCCGGGCAATCTGATTGGCCAGCACAAGGCCGATCAACGCCGCCGCCGAAAGCACCAGCAGAGCGACGGTTGCGAAAATCAGCGCAAAGAAAACCTCGAACCGGGCACGGTTATGTTCGAGCCGGTTATATTCCGCGACCGCCTGCTGCGTGCGCTGCACATGGGCGAGAATCGATGGGTCGATCGGCCGTTCGATGAGCAGCATCAAAGGCGGTGTGGAATCGATTTGCACCACCGCCCGCTGATCGGTCGAGTTGGGTGAGTTGAGGATCACCACATTGCCTTTTTCGACATCTTCAATGACGCTGTGCGACGGCAAGGTGGCATCCATGCCGGCCAGAATGCCCGCCGAGGCGACGACTTCGCCGGTGACGGGTTCAAAAATGACCGCCTGGGTCAGACCATCGAGAGAGGTTTGCAGCACCAGAAAATTCGCAAAACCTTGCGGATTACCGAAGAAAATCGGCCCGGCGCGCGCCAGTTCATTGGCGATCGACAGCGCATCGAGCCGGATATTATTTTTATTCGCTGCCAGATAGCCTTGGGCAACCTCGGAACTTTCCGCAAGTGCCGTGCGAACCCGCTGGTTGAACCAGGCCTGAATACCCAGATTGAAAAAGGCCGCGGCAAACACGCCGACCAGAATCGCCGGCACGGCGGCAACACCGCCGAAGAGAAACACCAATTGCACATGCAGCCGCGCGCCCGCCGCCCCGCGCCTTCGCTCGACCACCACGCGCGTGACCCGGCCGACCAGCACCATGATCAGCAAAAGCAGGACGGTGAAATTGGCCAGCGCCAACGCGACCGGCGCGCCGGCATGCAAGCCGAGCTTGATGCCGCCTGCAAAGAATGCAAAACTGCCAATGCCGAGCACGAGGGCGAGGGCCGCTAAAATCAGCGTCGCGATGCGCCCCAGCGCGATATCGATCAGCCGGACGGCGAGCGATTTCGGTGCCCGGTCACGCCCCTCGGCAGGCATCAAATCATCGAGCATTATCCGACCCGGCGCTGCACGCCGATGCCATGTTCGCGGATTTTTTTGCGCAACGTATTGCGGTTCAACCCGAGCAAGGAGGCGGCGCGGATTTGGTTGCCGCGCGTCTCAGCAAGGGTCATGCGGATCAGCGGGCGTTCGAATTCGGCGAGCACGCGTTCATACAGCACGCCATCCTCGCCGCTTTCGCGCAGATTGGTCAGCATGCGCATGATGTGGCGTTCGATGGATTTGTTCAGCGTCTCGGGTTCATCCGTCTGGTTGGCCTCCGGCTCATCGAAGACCGAGCGATCATTGAGCTCATTGGTCAGAATTTCTTCGGTGATCACCGATTGCGGCACCAGAGCCGCCATGCGGCGCATGAGATTTTCCAACTCACGGACATTTCCCGGCCAGCGATAGGCGGATAATTTGCCAATGGCCGCCGGGTCTAGCGTTTTGCCGGGCAGGCCTTCGCTATGCGCTTTTTGAAGAAAATGCTGCGCCAGAACGGGGATGTCGTCAGGCCGTTCGCGCAGCGGCGGCAGCCGGATCGGCACGACATTGAGGCGATAGAATAGATCCTCGCGGAACTGGCCCTGGCGGATCAGGATGCGCAAATCGCGATGGGTGGCGGCGATGATGCGGGCATTGGCGCGGATCGGCTGGCGGCCGCCGACGGTGGTGAATTCGCCCTCCTGCAACACTCGCAACAAGCGTGTTTGCGCCTCGGCCGGCATGTCGCCGATTTCGTCCAAGAACAAGGTGCCGCCTGCGGCCTGTTCGAATCGGCCGACATGGCGATTGGTGGCTCCGGTGAAGGCGCCGCGCTCATGGCCGAATAATTCGCTCTCGATCAATTCGCGCGGAATCGCCGCCATATTGATGGCGACAAACGGCCCAGCGCGGCGGCGGCCATAATCATGCAAAGCGCGGGCGACAAGCTCCTTGCCCGAGCCGGATTCACCGGTGATCATGACGGTCAGATCCGTCGTGGTGAGGCGGGCGATGATCCGGTATATTTCCTGCATCGCGCCCGAGCGGCCGATCAGCGGCAAATTCTCATCGGGGTTGCGGGGAATTTCCGCTTGCGCGGCATTCACCATCGGTTGTTTCAAAGCCCGATCGACCACGGAGAGCAGTTCGGTAAGGTCGAAGGGTTTGGGTAGATATTCGAATGCGCCGCGCTGGGTGGCCTGCACCGCGGTTGTCAGAGTTGATTGAGCGCTCATCACGATAATCGGCAAATCAGGGCGGATGCGTTTGATCCGGGGCACCAGATCAAGCCCGTTCTCGTCGGGCATCAGAACATCGGTAATGACCAGATCGCCTTCGCCGTCCTCGACCCAGCGCCAAAGTGTGGCAGCCGAGGCCGTGGTGCGCACCTGATACCCCGAACGGCCGAGCGCCTGAGTGAGCACAGTGCGGATCGAGCGATCATCGTCGGCTATCAGAATCGTCGGTACGCTCATGCGGTTTCGCCTTCGGAAATTTCTTCAAATACGGGGAGATGAATGCGGAATTCGGTGCGGCCGGGCCGGCTATCGACATCGATCAGGCCGCCATGATCGGCGACGATTTTGGCGACGAGAGCCAAACCAAGCCCGCTGCCCGACGCTTTGGTGCTGACGAAGGGCTCGAAAAGATGCCGCTTTATATCATCGGGAATCCCTGGGCCATTATCGCGCACCACGACAAAAAGCGGCAAATTGGGCCGCGCACGGCCGGGCGATGCGGCCAGGCGCACGCCATGCTGAAAGCCGGTGATAAGCTGAATTTCGCCATCCGGCCGATCCGTCGAGGCGATGGATTCGGCGGCGTTTTTCACCAGATTGAGCAGCACCTGAACCATCTGATCGCGGTTGCCGAACACCGGTGGCAGCGAAGGGTCATAGGATTCGATGAATTTAATACGCGCCGCAAAGCCCGATTGCGCGAGCTTGCGGACATGTTCGAGCACCCGGTGGATATTCACCCCCTGGCGCTGTAGTTTTTTCTCACCAAAGGTTTCCAGCCGCTCGACCAACGCACGAATGCGATCGGCTTCTTCCCTGATCAGCACGGCAAGTTCACGATCCGCCGGCGATGCGCCGGCTTCCAGCAATTGCGCCGCACCGCGAATGCCCGAGAGCGGGTTTTTCACCTCATGGGCGAGAATGGCAGCCATGCCGGTGATGCTGCGCGCAGCGTTGCGCGCCGACATTTGCTGATCCAGCGCGCGGGCTGCTGCGGGGTCCTGCAAGGTGAGCACGATATGGCCGGGATGATCGGCCACCGGCCCCGCCTGGATGGAAATGCCATGCCGTGACAAACGCGGGCCCTCTAGTGTCATGTCATGCTCGGCGATGGTCACCGCTTCGCGGCGCGCCCGGTCGAGCAGCATGAAAAGCGGGTGATCCGAGGCCAGCATGTCGCTCAGCGGCTTGCCTTGCAGAAAGGCGCTGGACGAGCCGAGAAATTCCTCGGCGGCGTAATTGACGAAGCGAAACTGATCATGCTCGTCAAGCATGATCACAGCGATCGGCAAGGCGCCGAGAATTTGACCGGCATCGGCGGTGGCCGCCGAGCGGCGCACCATGCCCAGAGCCCGCCGGCGCACCGCATCCCGCAGGCCGCTCATGCGGCGTCTGCGAGCGGGATAGCGAGGTTGCGGGTGTGATTGGCCTCGATCGCGCGCTCGTAGAACCGTTCGATCAGCGCGTCGACTTCGGCGCCGTCATCGAGTTTCATGATGGCGGCGCGGAATTCCGCCGAGTGAGGCAGGCCGCTCGAATACCAGCCGACATGTTTACGCCCCACCCTGACCCCCGGCAGCGCGCCGTAATGGGCGCGCATGGCGTGTAAATGCGCCAGCAGAATCGTCTTTTGCCGGGCGAGGTCCGGCTCGGGCAGTTTCTGCCCGGTCGTCAAATAATGCTGGATTTGGGCGAGAATCCAGGGCCTTCCATAGGCGCCGCGGCCGATCATGACGCCATCGGCGCCTGAACGGGCGAGGGCTTCGGCGGCACGTTCC
The DNA here is from genome assembly GCA_002255495.1 of Rhodospirillales bacterium 20-60-12. Lineage (GTDB taxonomy): Bacteria > Pseudomonadota > Alphaproteobacteria > Acetobacterales > Acetobacteraceae > 20-60-12. Next base: position 29,218 of record NCAP01000035.1, read on the forward strand.
TCGCTGGTGATGTCACCATTGGCGATCACCGGCAGGCCGGTTACAGCTTTGACCTCGGCGATGAAATCCCAATCAGCGACACCGTGATAAAATTGCTGGCGGGTGCGGCCATGAATGGTGATCATGGCGATGCCTGCTTCCTCGGCGATGCGCGCCAGCGCGGGTGCGTTCAGACTGTCGCGGTCCCAGCCCATGCGCATTTTCAGGGTCACCGGCACATCGACTGCGCGCACCGTGGCTTGCAGTATGCGTGCCGCATGCGCCTCGTCACGCATCAAAGCGGAGCCTGCCATTTGCCCCACCGCCACTTTTTTGACCGGACAGCCAAAATTTATGTCAACGATATCGGCCCCGCAACCGACAGCGATGCGTGCGGCTTCGGCCATGGCTTGCGGGTCACAACCGGCCAATTGCACCGAAGCAGGCCCGCCGCCGGTGGCCACAGCGGCCATGCGCAGGGTATTGGCGTTTTCGCGGACCATCGCCCAGGACGCGATCATTTCCGAAACGACCAAGCCAGCACCTAATGATTTGGCAAGCTGGCGAAACGGCAGATCGGTCACGCCGGACATCGGCGCCAAAATCACCGGGTCCGGAAGATGCACGGCGCGCGCCCCGGTGCCGATGCGGATCGGTTTGACGAGCGGAAAAACAGAGGAAATATTGCCCATGATTTGAGCAACCTACCGGGCATAGAGTTGACGCGCAATCGTCCCGAGGCCAAACGGAGCCCATGAAAATTGCAGCTCTGCTCGTGGCGGCGGGCCAAGGGCGCCGTTTCGGCGGCGAGACCCCCAAACAATTTTTGCAGGTCGCCGGCCAGCCGGTGCTGCGCCATGCCGCCCAGGCGCTTTTGCCCTATATCGATATCCTGCAACCAGTCGGTGATGCCGCCTCGATCGAGGCGGCTTTGCGCGGGCTGGCCCATTTGCCGGTGGTGCCGGGTGGCGCCGAGCGGCAGGATTCCGTGCGGGCCGGATTGCGCGCACTCGCGGCCCACAGCCCCGATATCGTGCTGGTGCATGATGGCGCGCGACCGCTGATCCCGGCCGGGACGATCGAGGCGGTTCTGGCGGCTTTGCAGACCCATCCGGGCGCCATTCCCGCCGTTGCGGTGTCCGACACGCTCAAGCGCGGCAAAGCCGGGCTGAACCAAGGCACGGTCGATCGGGCTGATTTATTCCGCGTGCAGACGCCGCAGGGGTTTCATTTTCCCACGCTGCTGGCCCTGCACGAGGCCCATGCCGGCGGCCGGGCGACCGATGATGCCGCCTTGCTCGAGACCGCCGGGCTCGCCATTGCCCTGACCCAAGGCGGGGAGCAAAATATTAAAATCACATTCACGGAGGATTTGCAGCGCGTGGAACAGATTATGGCCGGCAGTTTGCTGCCGCGCACCGGCACCGGGTTTGACGTCCATGTGCTCACCGAGGGGCGCAAATTGATCCTGTGTGGCATCGAGGTGCCGCATGAGAAGGGCCTGGCCGGCCATTCGGACGCGGATGTCGGCATTCATGCGCTGTGCGACGCGATATATGGCGCGCTGGCCGAGGGCGATATCGGCCGGCATTTCCCGCCTTCGGAAAATCAATGGAAAGACGCCGATTCAGCTCGCTTTCTGCGCCATGCGGCCGAGCGTATCGCAGCGCGCGGCGGTGTTTTGGCCAATGCCGATATCACGCTGATTTGCGAACGGCCGAAAATCGGCCCGCACGCGCAGGCCATGCGCGGCCGGCTGGCTGAGTTGCTCGGCGTGCCGGTGGAGCGGATTTCGGTCAAGGCGACGACCAGCGAGCAGCTCGGCTTTACCGGCCGGGGCGAGGGCATAGCCGCCCAGGCCGCCGTGCAATTGCTGGTGCCCTGGGAAACCTGACCGTTTGACTTGCAGCATCGGCGGCATTATCCAGCCGGACATCACGAACCGACCAGATGGCGACGTAGCTCAGTGGTAGAGCAGGGGAATCATAATCCCTTGGTCGGGTGTTCAAATCACCCCGTCGCTACCATCGGTTTGGCCGGCACCATTTCCCGAGCCGCGGGCCGGCTAATTTCCGATTTATCGAACTGAGGAGCAAAACCATGGTGCCGCGTTACAGCAGGCCGGAGATGACGGCCATCTGGGCCGATGAGAACCGGTTTCGCATCTGGTTTGAAATCGAGGCCGCCGCCGCTGAAGCGATGGCCGCGTTGGGCGAGATTCCGGCCAGTGCGGCGCTAAATATTCGCACGCATGGCGGTGCTGCCATTGCCAAGATCGGCCCGGCGGATGTCGCTGAGATCGACGCGATCGAGCGTGAAACCAAGCACGATGTCATTGCATTCCTGACCTGGCTGGCCCGGGCGGTGGGCGAGGATAGCCGATTCGTGCATCTGGGCATGACCTCCTCGGACGTGCTGGATACCTGCCTTGCGGTGCAATTGACCCAGGCGGCGGATATTCTGCTCGCCGATCTCGATGCGCTGCTGGCGGCTTTGAAACGCCGGGCGCTTGAGCATAAGCACAGCATCACCATCGGCCGCAGCCACGGCATTCATGCTGAGCCGACCTCGTTCGGGCTGAAACTTGCCGGCCATTATGCCGAATTTGCCCGCAACCGCGCGCGGCTGATCGCGGCGCGGGCTGAAATTGCGGTTTGTGCGATATCCGGTGCGGTCGGCACGTTCGCGCATCTCGATCCATCGATCGAGGCCCATGTCGCGGAAAAATTGGGCCTGGCGGCGGAGACGATTTCAACCCAGGTGATCCCGCGCGACCGCCATGCGATGTTTTTCGCGACATTGGGCGTGATTGCCTCGGGCATCGAGCGGCTGGCGACCGAAGTGCGGCATTTGCAGCGCAGCGAAGTGCGCGAGGCGGAGGAATTTTTCTCGGCCGGGCAAAAAGGCTCATCAGCCATGCCGCATAAGCGCAATCCGGTTCTGTCGGAGAATCTCACCGGGCTCGCGCGCCTGGTGCGCAGCCATGTGACACCGGCCCTGGAGAATGTGGCGCTGTGGCATGAGCGCGATATCAGCCATTCCTCAGTTGAGCGGGTGATCGGCCCGGATGCGACGATCGGGCTTGATTTCGCGCTGATGCGGCTGGCGGGCATGATCGATAAATTGACGATTTATCCGCAGCGGATGATCGAGAATTTGGAATCGCTCGGCGGTGTTGTCCATTCAGGCGAGATTTTGCTGGTGCTGGCACGTGCGGGCATTTCACGCGAACAATCCTATGCCATCATTCAGCGCAACGCGATGGCGACCTGGACGAGATTGGGCCAGCCGGATGCGAAATCGTTCCGCGACCATTTGCTCAGCGATGCCGATGTCATCGGCCGGGTGGATGAAGCAACCATCGACCGGGCGATGGACCCGGCCTTGCATTTGAAACATCTGGACGCGATTTTCGACCGCGTCTTCGGCTGACGATCGATGTGTTCGATCATTCTGTCGATCGAACCAGGCCGCGTGCTGGTCGCGGCCAATCGCGATGAGATGCTCGCACGCCCATGGCGCGCGCCTGCGCGGCACTGGCCGGCGCAGCCCTATATTCTGGCCGGGCTTGATGTTTTGGCAGGCGGCACCTGGCTTGGCGTGAATGATGCGGGGGTGATGGCGGCGGTGTTGAACCGCACCGGCACGCTGGGCCCGGCTTCGGGCAAAAAATCGCGCGGAGCATTGCCGCTGATCGCGCTCGCGGCGGCAAGTGCCGCCGACGCCGCATCCCGGATTGCCGCCCTGGATGCCGCGGAATATCGCTCGTTCAACATGGTGGTTGCCGACCGGCATGGCGGCCTCTTCATCCGCGGCATGCAGTCGGGGCGACCCCGCGTGATGGAACTGAGTGCCGGTTTCACGATGGTCACGGCGCATGATGCCAATGATATGACCGCCCCACGCATCGCCCGGCATTTGCCGCGCTTTCAGGCGGCAGCACGCCCCGATCCATCATCCGGTGATTGGGCAAGCTGGCAAACTTTGCTGGCGGATGCAGCGCCGCCCCCCGAGAGCGCGTTATTCATTGCACCGCAAAACGGGTTCGGCACGGTCTGTTCATCGCTCCTCTCCCTGCAGCCGGAAGGGACAGATTGGTGGTTCGCACCAGCGCCGGGTGATTATATCAAGGTTTGACGGCGGCCGGCGGCGCTGCTTCGGGCGTGCCGCCGAGGGCTTTGAACAGCGCGATATAATCCTGCACCAAAGCCAGATCATTTTGCGCCAATGCATCATGCGCGGCGAAATTGGCGCGTTCATTGGTCAGCAATGTCAAAAAATCGGTGAGCCCCGCATGATACAGCAACGTCGCGTGGTCCAAAGCGGTTTGTGAATCGCGATAGGCGGCGGACAAAGCCAGATGGGTTTGCTGGTCAGACTGCAAATGCACCAGATCGTTCTGCACTTCGGCCAAAGCCTGCAGCACCACCTGGTGATAATGCAGCCGGGCTGCCTGCGCTGCCGCGCGGGCTTCGCGCTCGCGGGCATTGAGTTTGCCGCCCTGATAAAGTGGCGCGCTGGCCGAGAGCGTTGCCGCATAAGCCAGGCTGGCAAAGGAGAAAAGCTGATTGATGGCGCTGGCTTCAGGCATGATGCTCAGCGGGATGGAAAAATCCGGCAGGCGTGCGGCGATCGCGACACCGATTTGCGCATTGGCGGCTTCATAGGCGAATTCGGCCTCGTGAACATCTGGCCGATTCGCAATCACCGCGGCCGGCACGGTCGCCGGCATATCTGCCGGCGGGGACATCAACGGCACCGGCCGGGAGAGTGTTGCCAGCAAGGCGTCCGGCGTCCGGCCGAGCAAAATGGCGATGGCGTGGGCCATGACCGCGATTTGCGCCTTTAAGCCGGGTAGTTTCGCCTCGGTCGCCTCAAGCTGCGCACGGGCCTGCAAGGTTTGCAGGTCGGTGCCGATACCGCTTTTCAGTTCACGCTCGGTGAGTTGATAGACATCGTTCGCCACACGCACATTATCCTGCGCGATGGCGAGCAGTGTTTGTGTGGCGCGCAAGGTTGCGTAATCGGATGCGACCTCGGAGAGCAGACTGACCATCAAGGCCCGGCGGCCTTCGATGGTGGCAAAAACACGGTCTTGCGCTGCTTCAGTGGCGCGGCGGTTACCGCCGAAAATATCCAGCTCCCAGGAGGCGTCAAACCCGCCGATAAAGTCATGATAATTGCCGAACCCGGGTGGGTATTCGAGGGTGGTGCTGGCGCGCGCGCGTTCGGCTTCGGCAGTGGCGCCGAGGGTTGGGTAGGCGCCGGCGGCTATTTCGTCGCGCTGGGCGCGGGCTTGCAGCAGCCGCTGATCGGCGATTTTCAGATCGATATTATCGGCAATCGCCAGGGTGATAAGCTGGTTCAGTTCACGATCATCGAAGCTGCGCCACCATTGTTGCAATTGGGCATTGGTCGCCGCGACCTGTGCGGCTGTCGCAGGCGCTTCGCTGAACTGGGCCGGCAGATGGGACTTGGGGGCGACGAAATCGGGCCCGACGGTGCATCCGCCGAGCAGACATAAAAATGCGGCAATCGCGCTACGTAAGCTGATCTGCTGCATGTCAAAGATTATTTTCAAGCCAATGGCGCAGCCGCGCGGCGATGCCATGATGCCGCGCAGCCGACCCGACATCAACCGAGCAGGTCATGCCGGCGGCGAGCACGATGCCAGGTGGGATATGATCGATATGGATATCCACGGGGATGCGTTGCGCGAGGCGCACCCAATCGAAAACCGGATTGACCATGGGCAGGCCAAGCGGGCTGATCGCCTCGTTGGCGTCATTGATGCCACGGCCGATGCTTTCGACATGACCGCTCAGACGCGGGCGATAGCCTAATAATTTGATCGAGACAGGAGAGCCTGGATGGATCATCGATAATTTGGTTTCCTCGAAATAGGCGGTGATCCGGAATGAGTTGGCATCGATGAGGGTGATCAGCGGCTTTCCAGCCGGTGCGTAATCACCAACCTGCAGGCGCAGCCTGGTGACATAGCCGGTGACCGGTGCCGTGATGGTGGCGCGCGCCAGATTGAGCTTGGCCAAAGCAAGATCCGCCTCGGCGCCGGCCACACGGGCTTGCGCGATGGCGCTGGCAATGCCGGCATTTTGCCGGTCTTCGCTGGAGACCAACCCGGCGAGGCTTTGGCGGCGGGCAAATTCCTGCTGTTGCTGTTTGAGTTGCAGTTGCGCGGCATCGAGTGCGGCCTGCGCCTGATCGAGAGCGATGGTAAAGCGGGTCGGATCGAGGCGGTAGAGAATATCACCCTGATGGACCAATTGGTTTTCCGATAAATTCATGGCGACAACCGTGCCGGATACTTCGGGTGCGACAATCACCGTCTGCGCCATGACCCGGCCATCGCGCGTCCAGGGGGCGCGCATATACACATCCCATACCTGCACCAGCATGAAGATCGCCAGCAACACGACGGCCAGTGTAACAAGAACACGAAGGAAACGCGACACAACATTCATTTGCAAAAAATTTCCAAACTCAGGCAGCGATGAATATGACGAGGGCGCAGATGCAAATATAGAGCGAGAGTTCGAACAGGCTGGTGTGCCAGAGCCATTGCAGAAATCCGGTTCGGCCGAGCCAATAGCGGATGGGCACAAAAATCACGGCAGCAATCAGACCGTAAAGAACGATGGGTGCGAATAATATGCCGGCAAAATGCGCTTCGCTGAACATGATCAGACTGTGACTCCGGCCCGCGTTTCCAAGGCAAACAGATTCTGCGCCTGCGGCATCAAAGCAGCGATGGTGCGAAAGCGTGCGGCCAGGCGCAAATGGGCCGGCGAGGGCTCGCCGGCAGCGGACAAAGCGGCGCACGCTTGCAGGGCCGATTCCTCGACCAAGGATGCATGATCCAGACGGGTCAGGCGGGTCAGCAATTCGTGCGATTGTGCGGCCTCGTCAGCCGTGAGATGCAGCATTGCGATGGCTTGCCGTATATGCAGGATTTCCTGGGCAATAATCAGCAATGCCCCGCAATCGCCGATCGCACGGGCGCGGATGGCGGGATTATATTGCAGACGCAGGAACAGCCGCTGAATGCGTTGATTGACGCGGACCTGCCAGCCCAAAAGGTCGGCCGCGTATTCCGGGTGGGCGCCGCGCGCCAACCCCTGTACCGCGCGGCGAATGTCGCGGATTAAGCCGCGTGCATCGCGCGCGGGGTCAGGTGGGAGCAGGACACGGAAACATAGGGCGCCGATGCCCGAGGCGAATACCACCACCGCGGCGGTGTTGAGAAACGCCGCGATATTGTAAGTCATTTGATTGGTCAGATTGATCTGGGTGATGAAGAACACCACGAACCCGAACGCCACCAGCGCGTAGGCAGGCTTGGTCGAGGCATAGACGCCCGCTGCCAATATCGGGGCGATGATCAGCGCCAGCAGCACAAACGCAGTCACGTGCGGCAAGATCAGATAGCCGACGATGAAGGCGACGAACACCGATATGATAACGCCCTTAGCGAACTGCACCGAGGCGGCAGCGGCACTGGGAGCGCCGGAGAGCAGAGCGGCGATAACCCCGACAAAGAGCGGCAGGAACGCCCCGACCGACCAGGCAGTGACATACCAGAATATGCCCGCCAGCATGCAGGCGATCATGGCGCGCAGGGCGTTGCGCCACGCGACCGCATAATCGCGAAAGGATGGTGGCTGGCGTTGCGAGAGCAAAGGTGGCTCACCGGCCCGCCAACTGGCCAGAACGCCGACGCAATCGAGTAGATTCTTGACCCCCTGTTCGAGCCTGGCCAGGCGTGCGACGCGCGTTGCATCGGTTTGCTGTTCCACCAGCCGCGCGATCTCGATCAGCAGGGCGCGCATGTCGGTTTGCAAATCGGCAAGGGTTTGCGGATCGGTCGCCTGGGTGTCGGCAATCCGGCGGAGCAGTCCGTGCGCGCGCTCGGCGAGCGCGGTGACCGGCGATGCCGGACCGCTTTCGGTATCGAGCCTGCTGAGCGACACACCGGTGGGGGCGATGGTGACCAGAGCGGCGTAAAGAGCAGCAAAGCCGCGCCGCAGACTGGGCGCGTGAACGCTGACATCGAACGATTCCGCGCCGGCGAATTCCACCGTCTCGTCGAGCTGTTCGATGGACGCTGCGAGGGCGCTGCGCTGGCTCTGAAAATCTGTCTCGTCCATGCCGATGGCGTGTTCGCTGATCAGATGCGCCACCCCGCGCACCGCCGCCATGCCACGGACCAGCACGGCCTCGCTGGTCAGGCCGGGTTGAAAGACCATAGTGACCACGGCCGAGACGATGACCCCAAGCACCACCACTGCGACGCGCGAGAGGGCGAGGATGATGACATTGGTCGGGTTATCAAGGGTTCCGAATGCAATGATGGCCACGGTATAGCCGGCCAACACGGCGGCGTAGCCGCGGAAATGCCGGAACATGTTCGAGAGGAACACGCAAAACCCAAGCCACAGCGCGTAGAAGGCCAAGAACAGCATGGAGGATTGCGGAAAGCAGCCGATCAGGATGACGCTGACGACAGCCCCCACCACGGTGCCGAAAATACGCCACACGGCCTTGGAAATGATCGCGCCGCGCGCCGGATTGGCGACGATCATGACAGTAATGGCAGCCGAACTCGGCGAGGGAAGTTGCAGCAGGAAAGCCGCATAAAGGGCGAGTAGCATGGCTAGCACGGTGCGCGCGACATAGAGCGATACGGGTGAGATGAGCAAGGAGGGAGGAGCGAGCCCGCCCAGGCTGAAGCCGCGCGGGGTGAATTTTGGCGCGGGCGTTGGCAGGCTGACACTCATGGGGCCTTCATGTCTCCAAAAACCGCGAATATCCGCCTGAACGACCCCTCAGACATGCCATGATCATGCGCGCGCAGGAAGCATTCATTCGCGGGGGCTGCGATGATTTGACAGCAACCCTGCCTTTTATAAAGACGTGACTCCGGTCGCATATTGCAACCTGAACATCAATTACGGTATTCCGTAATTTGATGAGCCAGACGAATTTAGGCCTTAAGCGGCCAAAACTCGCGTTTAACTTGACATAAAATCGACAACACGGTATTCCGTGACGATGAGATAGCGCATGCGGCTCCATGATCGACGCGCCGGCATGATCACCAGCAGAATGACCAACCAAAAAACGAGGAAATGTCATGGACACCAATATCGACCCCATTTGCAGCCTTATAGCGGCTATCACACCAATCAGATTCCGGCCCATGATCCCGAATTGACCGAAACCGGGCCACGCACGCCGATGGGCGAATATATGCGCACATTCTGGCATCCGGTCTGCATGTCGATCGAGTTGACCGACACGCCGCGTTATTTGAAAATTCTCGGCGAGGAATTGGTCGCGTTCCGTGACAAATCCGGCCGTGTGGGCGTGCTGCACGCCCATTGCGTGCATCGGGGTGCATCGCTCGAATATGGCGCGATTCAGGATCGTGGCATCATGTGCTGCTATCATGGCATGGTGTTCGATATCGATGGTGCGTGCCTGCATGTGCCGTTTCCCAAAGGCGAGGAGAAAGAGGCGGAAAAATTCGCCTGTTCGATCCGCCAAGGCGCCTATAAGGCGTTCGAGCGCCATGGCCTGGTGTTCGCCTATATGGGCCCGCCGGAGAAAGAGCCGCCTTTCCCCGAATGGGAGCAGGATTTCACGGTGCATCCGGGCGATGAGCTTGTCGCGTTCAGCAATTTTCAGCATTGCAACTGGCTGCAAGTGCAGGACAACGCGGCTGATAATTACCACCCAAGCGCCCTGCATGCCGGCAAGAACGTGGTTGACGGCCATTATCAGGGCACGACGTTCGATGAGGTCGGCGCCGCCTCGATGGAAGTGGCGCCCGATATGCAGTTTGTGCCGATCCATCAGGGAAGGGGCCTTGCCTGTGCGGGTGCGCGCCGGGTGAACAAAGACCGGTTATTCATTCGCGTGCAGCATCAGGCTTTGCCGAATTTGAGCCTGCATGCCTACACCTCGGAAGATGGTTCGGCGAAGAAATTATTCAGCCGTTTCCATATCATCCGCTGGACCGTGCCGGTTGATGACGAGAACAGTAAAATGATCGGCTGGCGGGTCATGGGCCCCAACATCGATACCCGCGGCGTGTGCGACAAGTCGCTGGTCGGGTATGAAACGATCGATTTCCTCGAAGGTCAGGTGGCGATGCGAAATATAAACTCGAAGATCTGCCGCCGATTCCACCCAATCATCGCGAGCGGGCGATTTACAAGGAAGCGCAATACGCACCGGGCGACTACGAAGCCATTATCAGCCAGCGGCCGATTGCCGTGCACGCGCTTGAGAACCCGACCAAGTTTGACGCCGGCCTCTATATGTTTCGCAAATTGCTGCGTGATGCCGTGCGCGGCACCAACAAGCAGGCAGCACCTGAGAATTTCGTCGAGTGGCTGCGGGCTATGGATGGCGCGCCGAACAGCTATTGCTCGGGTCATGTGCTGGAGGTGCCGCAGGCGGAAAAGCTGGAGCAAGAGGTGATCAATCGCCGACGGATCGCGCGCGGGATTGTCAATCTGCTGACCGAGACGGACCAACTCCGTGGCCAGGCGCGTATCACCGCGATGCATGAGGGGCTTGAGGCGTTGGTGAACGCCGTCAACGCCGCTTGAGGGGGCCCGGCTGCAGCCGGGCTTTCAAATAATCCACACAAGGCGCCATTTTGATGCAGAACAACAACCGCTTGTCGTTGCGCGTGCGGCGGATCACTTACGAGGCGATCGGGATCAATTCCTATGAACTCGTCGATCCGAACAATGCTGACTTGCCTGCCTTCACGGCGGGATCGCATATCGATGTTCACCTGCCGAGCGGCATGGTGCGGCAATATTCGCTGAGCAATGACCCGGCCGAGCGGAATCGTTATGTCATTGCGGTGCTAAGGGAAACCAATGGCAAGGGCGGCTCGCAGGCGATGCATGACATGGTGCACGTTCCCGACCTGCTGAGTGTGAGCCTGCCGCGCAATCATTTCGCACTCGCCCCTGCCGGGCAGAAACATCTTCTGCTCGGCGGCGGCATTGGCATCACGCCGCTGAAAGCGATGGCGCATGATCTGGCGGCCCGCGGCGCGGATTTCGAATTGCATTATTGCGCCAAGGAACCGGCTTATCTGGCATTCGCCGATGAATTTGCAGCCTGGCAGGCAGCGGGCCGCGCGGGGTTGCATTTCGATGGCGGCAATCCGCAAAACGGCCTGAATATCGCGGCATTGCTCGCCGATGCGGCGGCGGGAACTCATGTGTATTATTGCGGCCCAAAAGGCTTCATGCAGGCCTGCGCCGATGCCACCGCCCATTGGCCGAAAGATCATGTTCATGCGGAGCATTTTTCGGCACCGGCCAGTGACGGCGCCGCTTCTGCCTCGGCGGTATCCGATGGCTCGTTTGCGGTGCAGATTGCGAGTTCAGGTGCGACACTGAATGTCCCTGCCGATCGCAGCCTTGTGGAAATTCTGCACGAGGCGGGGCTCAATGTCGATACGTCATGCGTGTCGGGCCTGTGCGGCTCATGCAAGGTTGGATATTTATCGGGGGATGTCGATCATCGCGATTATATCCTCGCCGATGACGAGCGGCTCACCCATTTGACCACCTGCGTCTCGCGCAGCAATGGCGCATTATTGGTGCTGGATTTGTAGGCGAGTGGCGGTCAATCGAGCCCTTTGCTCCGCTAGAGCAACATCCGATCAGGTTGAATCGTAGATTCAACCTGATCGGATGTTGCTCGCCAAAATATAAGCTAGAGCGCGATCGATTGAAATGAAGTTTTGTTATTTCTTTTTGTTCACAAAAAGAAATAAGGACCCAGCCGGATTGAATCGCTTCCGACCAAGTCCTTGAATATCAGTTGAACATATCCGGCTGGGTGCGGGCGATGCGGTCATAAATCGGCTGGAAATGCAGCCAGCCGATGAATTCGCTGCCGACATGCTCGCGGCTGTAGCGGGCTTTATCCGGTGATACCATGGTCGGTTTGCTGCCGGTTGCTTCGGCCATCAATTGCGCGCGGCAGCACAGATCGAGCGCGATGAACCACCAGGCGGCATCATCGATGCTGTGATGGCTGGCGGTCAGCAGCCCGTGATTTTGATGCAGGGCAGCGCGGTTATCGCCAAAGGCGACGGCGACGGCATGGCCTGATTGCTCTTCGACCGCGACCGCACCGGCACTTTTGCCGATCACGACATGATTCTCGAAGAAGGCGCAGGCATCCTGCGAGATCGGGTCGAGCGGCCGGCCGAGCGCGCACCATGCCGCACCATGGACGGTGTGGGCGTGGCACATGGCCATGACTTTCGGGTTATGCTCATGCACGGCCGCGTGCAGCACGAAGCCGGCGCGGTTGATGGCGTAGCGGCCTTCCTGCACGGTGCCGGCGTGATCGGCCAGGATCAGGCTGGAAACCGTGACATCGGCGAAATGCACGCACATCGGATTGGTCCAATAAAGATGCGGGAATTCCGGATCGCGGATGGTCAGATGGCCGGCGAATCCGTAATCGAACCCGTAAAGCGCGAAGGCGCGGCAGGCCGCCACAAGGCGCTCTTTGCGATGCTGGCGTTCGGCGCCGACATTGGCGAATTTCGGTATTTCCGGAAAAATCAGGCCCTCTTGCTCGGGCTGATAGATCGAGATGCGGTTTTTGGTCAGTTCGATCGATGCGCTGAGTTTGGCGTCATCCTTGTCGACGATATCGAGCATGTTGGTTCCTCCTGCATGAATTCTACAACGATCATAGACTCAACGCGGCGCGATCGTCACGGCATGGAGGGCATTATACTTATGCTGCCCCGGCATAAAGTTGGTCATTCATCTGCGAGCCAGGGGGGATGCTGGAACAAGGCGGCAAGATAATCGACGAAATTGCGCACCCGCGGCAGCAGCCGGCGTTCGGGGCGAAAAAGCGCATGAATGGCGGTTTGGTCGCGCGGTTCGAAGGCGGTGAGCAGGCGCACGAGCCGGCCGGCGCGGATGGCGGGCAATGCCATATGCTCGGCCATGCGCATGACGCCGACCCCTTCGGTGCACATGGCAAATAAAGTCAGGCCGTTGCTGCTGCGGAAATTGCCCTGGGCGATGAATTCGACCTCAGCGCCGTCGATATTGAATTTCCAATGGTTCAACTGGTCATGATCACCTTGCCATTCCAGGCAATTATGCGCCGCCAGATCCTGCGGGGTGGCAGGCGTGCCGAATCGGGCAACATAGGAGGGGGCGGCGACGATCAGGCGCTGAAGGTCGCATAATTTGCGGCTGACCAGACTTGAACTTTGCAGACGGCCCATACGAATGGCGAGATCGATATGATCGTCGATCAGGCTGACGAGGCTGTCGGTCAGCGAGATGTGGATTTTGATCTGCGGGTGCAGGCGCATGAATTCCGGC
>NCAP01000036.1 GCA_002255495.1 Rhodospirillales bacterium 20-60-12
GCCTGCAACCCGGGTTGCTCATCACGCCGAGCATCGGGCTGCAGGAAGATTTTACCACCGCCGGGCTGCAATATGGCGGCAAGAGCCGCAATGATCTGATCACCAGCATCACCCCCGGCCTGCTGGTGACGGGGCAAACCCGGCATAGCGATCTCGTTCTCAATTACCAGCCGAGTTTCAATCTTTATGCCGAGCAGAGTAATCAGAACAATATCAGCCAGAATTTGAATGCGGCGATCAATATCGGCATCATCCCGAATGATTTGAAATTATCCCTGCGCGGTTACGTGACGGATCAAGCAACGGCCGGCGGCGTCAATCCCGCAGGTGTCCCACAATTATCGAACCAGAACACCACCACGACTCAGAGCTATTCGATCGAGCCGTCCTATAAGCATTTATTCACTGCCGTCGGCACACTGAATTTGGATTATCTGTGCTCCTATACGAGCCAGACCGGTAATGCCGCCTTTTTGCAAAATGGCGGCGCGCCCTATTTCCAGTCGGGCAATGACATCGCACAATCCGAAACCGCGTCCTTCACCACAGTTCCCCTATTCACCCGCTTCGATGACACGCCGCGTATTTCGACGACCGAAGATACCGGCACCGGCGTCCTCAGCCAGGCTCATCAATATTTCATCGATGATACGCTACGCTACGGCCTGACCCGGCACGCCATTTTATCCCTGCGCGGCGGCTATGAGGATATTCAATATAGCGGCCTGCCACCGGTCAAAATCCGCGATGCGACCTGGAGTATCGGCGTCAATGTTCAACCCGATGCACGATCGGATATCGATCTTCGATTCCGGCATTTATACGGGTTCAACGCCCCGTTTCTGCAGGCGACATACGCCCTCACCGCCCGAACCATATTGGCCGCCAGCTATTCGGATATCTTGTCCACCCAGCAGCAGGGCATCGGCAATAATGTTGCGGGTTCCTCACTGACGCCGCTCGGCGTACCGGTGAGCGGGGCCGGCGGATCGCCGGTGCTGTTGAGCAATCAATTGCTCAGTGTCCAATCGAGCCTGCAACGCCAGAGCGTCTTTTCGTTATCCTCGACCACGACATGGATCCGCGACAGTGTTTCACTCTCCGTGCAGGATAACCGGCAGAAATTGGTCGCCATCTCGCCTGGTGAAACGGGCTTTTCACAATCGGGTCTCTCGGTCGCCGTGTCATATAGCCACCAACTCAGCGAAGCCGCCACGGCGTCACTCTACGCCAATTACGGCCGGCTGAATTCCACGGGTTCTGGCGCGCAATCCGCCGATACTTACGGATTTTCTGCATCGTTCGGCTACCGGCTGAGCCCCTCGCTGACAGCTAACGCAGAATACATCTTCAGTAACCAGAATGCCTCAGGATTTGGTGGGACGAACCCGCAAAACAGTTTAATCATCGGACTGCAAAAGACGTTCTAGGACATATTGGAATGGATCTCGATCATTACGGGCTAACAGAGATGCCGTTCCGCCTGACGCCGGATGATCGGTTTTTCTTCGCCAGCCAAGAGCATAGCCGCGCACTTTCGCATCTTTTGTTCGGTCTCGCGCAAGGTGAAGGCTTCATTGTTGTCACCGGCGAGGTAGGGGCCGGTAAAACGACTTTGGTCGAACGGCTCTCCGTTCGGCTCGGCACCGACGCCTACTGGCTGGCGACCATCATGGTGCCGCATAGCCGGGCGGAGGATATTGTAAAACTGGTCGCCGCAGGTTTCGGTATGCCAACCGAGGGCGATGTCGCAACGGTGACAAGCCAACTCACACGGCGCCTACGCGCCGAGCGCGCCCGGGGCCGCCGCGCGTTATTGATCGTCGATGAGGCCCAAAGCGTGCTGATGCCGGCTTTGGAAGAATTGCGCATGCTTTCGAATCTGGCTGAAAATGGCAGGGCTTTGCTGCAAATTGTCCTGCTCGGGCAACCGCAATTCCGCGCAACCATGTCCAGCCCCGAGCTCGACCAATTGAGCCAGCGGGTTTTGGCATCGTATCATATCGGCGCTCTCTCGCGAGACGAGGTGCGCACCTATGTCGAACATCGCATGCGCATGGCAGGCTGGCAGGATTTGCCCCGTTTTGAAGAGGCCGCATTCATCACGATCTATGATTATACCGATGGCATTCCAAGGCGCATCAATCGGCTGTGCGGCCGCGTTCTGCTGCATGGCACGCTTGAACAGGCCGATGTCATTACCGCTGCCCTGGTCGAGTCTGTCGCGCGCGAGCTTGATACGGATCTAACCCGTGGGGCGGCGCCGCCGAGCCGTGCTATAAGCGATATTGAGCCCGATGGCGGCAACCTTGATCGGTTGGTACCGCTGATGAAGCCCAAAGGCGTTGGCCGTTGAACATTATTGCTCAATCACCGGTCGGGTCCATCCGCAATGCGATGACCATTGATGTCGAAGATTATTTTCAGGTTCAAGCTTTCGCGGATGTCGTGCCGCGCCACCAGTGGGACAGTTTTCCCTCCCGGGTCGAGGCGAATACCCATCGCATTCTTGACATGTTCGCGGCGCACAACGTTGCCGCCAGCTTTTTCACGCTCGGCTGGGTCGCTGAGCGTTTCCCGTCCTTAATAAAGCGGATCGTGGCCGATGGACATGAACTCGCAAGTCATGGCTATAACCATGAACTCGCCTATAAACTAAGTGACGATGAATTTTTCCAGGATGTCGCGCGCAGTCGCGCATTACTCGAAGATGTCGGGGGCGTTGCGGTGAAAGGCTATCGCGCGCCGACATTCTCGATCGGTGAGCGCAACCCGCAAGCATGGGCGAATCTCGAGAGAGCAGGCTATCAATATAGCTCCAGCATCTTTCCGGTCCGTCACGATCTCTATGGCTCGCCGGACGCGCCGCGCATCCCCTACCGTCCCCATGATGGTGCGCTATGGGAAATTCCCCTCACAACGCTGAGGATTCAAGGGCGTAATTTCCCATGCGCCGGTGGCGGCTATTTCCGGCTATTTCCCTATCAGTTTTATGCATTCGGCTTAGCGCGCCTCAACCGTCGCGATGCCCAATCCGGCATTTTTTACACCCATCCCTGGGAGCTCGATCCGGGGCAGCCGCATATCGAGGGTGCGCGTCTCATGGCACGCTTTCGCCATCGTGTGAATTTGCCCAAAATGCAAAAGCGCATAGTGCAGCTGCTGACGGATTTCAGTTGGGGTCGGATGGATCATGTTTTTGATCGTCTCTTGTCCGCCGGTCCATAAAGCATCGTTGAATATATATGTCATTGACTTGCCGATTTTTTGCCCCGGCTGATGCAGCGGCCTGGAGCCAGTTTGTCCAGCGCCATCCGGATGGAACATTTTTCCATCTTCCCGGCTGGCAACAGGTGATCGCGGACTCGTTCGGCCATCGACCATATTATATTCTCTGTGAACGATCCGGCCAGATCACGGGTATTCTACCGTTGGTTCACATGAAAACCATGCTGTTCGGAAATGCGCTGATATCGTTGCCATTTTGTGTCTATGCCGGTCCAATCGCCGATGATGCGCAATCCCTCAGCGCACTTTTGGATTATGCCGCTGCATTCATGGATCAAAAGAGAATTCCGTTTTGTGAATTACGCGGTCCTGTAAATCCGGATATTGATCTTGCCCATGCTGCAACATGGCAACCTGTTCCACCACTCTACGCCACTTTTCGTAAGTTCCTTGCCGCAACAGCGGAAGAGGCCTTGAAGTCGATTCCCCGAAAGCAGCGCGCCGTGGTGCGCAAGGCCATCGACCGTGGTCTGAGCGCATCAGTCACGACCAATATCGAGCCGTTTTTTGGTCTTTACGCCGAGAGTATGCGTAACCTCGGTACGCCCATGTTTCCACGGCGATATTTTCATAATTTACAAAATATCTTCACCGACTCCGTTGAAATTTTAACAATTTATGATGGTGAAACGCCGCTTTGCGCCGTTTTATCGTTTATTCATAAGGACCAAATTCTGCCCTATTATGCGGGCGGTGGCATTGCCGCGCGCAGCGCAGGTGGTCATGATTTCATGTATTGGGAGGTGATGCGCCGGGCGATCGGTCAGGGGCTCAAATCGTTTGATTTTGGCCGAAGTAAAATCGATACCGGCGCATACGCGTTCAAAAAAAACTGGGGATTCGAGCCCGAGCCATTGCATTATACGATGAGATTGCGGGCAGGTGAAACCGCTCCGGAACATAATCCGCTTAATCCGAAATATCAGTTGATGATCAAATTATGGAAGCGGCTGCCGGTCTCGGTTGCCAATTTCATCGGACCGCACATCATGCGTGGGCTTGGCTGATCGATGCGCGATTTGTTGTTTCTCTGCCACCGGATTCCCTACCCACCGGACAAGGGTGACAAAATCAGAGCATTTCATATTCTTCAGCATCTAAGCGCTTCATTCCGTATCCATCTCGGCTGCTTTATCGATAATCCGGCCGATGAAGTACATATCGAACCGCTCAGCAAAATGGTCCAGAGTCTGTGCTGCGTGAAACTCCAACCAGGCTTGGCGAAATATAGGGCGTTGACGAAATTAAGGCCGGGCATGCCGCTGTCGGTTGCCTTTTACACCCAGCATGATCTGGCGTCGTGGGTTTTGCGGACCAGTCAAACCCAACGGATCGATCAGATATTCGCGTTCTCCGCCGTCATGGCACCTTATGCCGATCTCGTGCCATCTGTGCCACGGTTACTCGATATGGTGGATATTGATTCGCAGAAATTTGCGGCTTACGCTGCACAGTCATCCTGGCCTGCCCGCGCATTCTGGGCGCGTGAGGCTCGCACCCTGCTCGCCTTCGAGCGCGCGGCGGCCAGCCGGTTTGACCATGTGCTCTTTGTCTCGCAAGCTGAGAGATATCAGTTTGTCGATCTGGCACCCGAGGCTGCGGGACATGTCAGCGCGGTCGGTAATGGTGTGGATCTCCAATATTTCACACCGGCCTTTCAGGCGCCTTCGCCGTTCGGCGAGCGGCCCGCGATCGTCTTCACGGGCGCGATGGATTATCGGCCGAATATCGATGCCGTACGCTGGTTTGCAACCATGGTCATGCCCGCTTTATCGCGCCGCGCAGTGCCGCCAATATTTTATATCGTCGGCGCGAATCCCGCCCCATCAGTGAGCCAGCTGGCGGCTGAGGCAGATATCATTGTCACGGGCCGCGTGCCCGATACCAGGCCCTATCTAGCCTATGCTGCCCTCGTGGTCGCACCTTTGCAAATTGCCAGGGGTATTCAGAATAAAGTGCTGGAAGCGATGGCGATGGCAAAGCCCGTCATTGCGTCGCCGGCGGCCTTCGCCGGCATTGAGGCAATCGCGCCGCGTGATATCTTGGTGGCCGACGGCGATGATGCTTTCACTCACGCGGCGCATAATGTGCTCGATGGTCAATATCCCGATCTGGGCACCCATGCGCGCGCGGCCATGGAGCAGCGCTATAACTGGCGGCAAGCATTGGCGCCGCTTGACGATATGCTGGGAGGACTAAGCCGATGAAAGATTTCGCACCACTGCGTCCGGCGGCGCTCGGGTTGTTGCTCGGGCTTGGCATGTGGGGCGTAATCTTCATCCCCGAAATGCTGGCAGCCGTGCATGTATGGAGTTCATCGACCGCTTATAATCATTGCTTTCTCGTCGCACCGATCGCGCTGTGGCTGGTCTGGGAGCGGCGAGCAGGGCTGGCGGGGCTCACACCGCGGGCCAATATCGTCGCATTATGTCTGGCCGCTGGATTTGCCCTTGTCTGGCTTCTGGCCGAGCGCCTGGGGCTGATGGAGGGCCGCCAATTGGCAGCAATGGGCTTGCTGCAAAGCCTTTTGCTTGGCGTGTTGGGTTGGCGCGTTTACCGAGTGCTCATGGCCGGCTTGCTGTATCTGATTTTCCTCGTGCCGTTCGGTGGATTTCTGGTGCCGGCCTTACAGTCATTCACTGCGCAATTCACGGCCCATGGTCTCGATATTCTAGGTATTCCCAATTACGTGACGGGTGAGACAATTCAAATCACCGCAGGCACATTTTATATCGCTCAAGCCTGTGCAGGTTTGCGCTTTCTCATAGCGGCCATTGCATTCAGCGTACTCTACGCCTTGGTGATTTTCCGCAGTCCCTATCGGCGGGTGATGTTCGTGCTGCTGAGCCTCGTTGTGCCGGTTATTGCCAATGGATTTCGTGCTCTGGGGATTGTCTGGCTGGGTTCTGCACTTGGCAGCGCCAAAGCAGCGGCTACCGATCATGTGCTATATGGCTATATATTTTTCTCCATCGTCCTCGGATTATTGATATTGTTGGGTCTGCCATTTCGTCAGGATCATATCACGCCCAATGCAGCCGCAATTGCAAAACCGGTTCCGGCGAAGCCTATTTCCAAAAGCTTGAGCCTCTACGCGCTTGCCTTTATTTTTATTGCGGCACTCGGCCCATTATATGTCGCAAGAGTAAACCGCGCGATTGCCGCAACGCCGGTCACCATTACGCCAAGCCTGACAGGCTGCACGGCACTGCCCGATCAACCAGCGCCCGGGGTCGCGCAAGCGGGTGGGGTGGTGCGGCTTTATCAATGTGCCGATGCGCATGTGCAAGTGGAGTTCGCGCTGTTTCCGCCAGCCACCGACCCCGGCATTATCTTCGATACCCGTCGGCATTTAAGTGGTGAGGATATCGATGAAGCCATGATATCCAGCCTTACATTGAAGAATGGCGAGTTCGAGAAATGGCAGTTCGTGCAGGCCACAAAACCCCAAACAACAACGCTCAGCGCCTTGTTTATCGACGGCGCGCCGAGTGCGGGAACATTGAAAACTCGCGCGCGCGAAGCCTGGCACGATCTGTTCGGGGGCACCCATCTGCAATTGGTCGTCGTTGTCGCAAGCAATGCGCCGGGAAGTGCGGGCGCCACAGCGATCGAGGATTATATCGTCAGCGGCGCTCTATCACCTGAATATCTCCGCCATATCACATCGGCTGATCAGCCATGAGTGCAACCACACGCTCAGATGTTGATCGGCAAGATGAATATTCAGCGTGTTATTCTAAAATGATCCGCTTTTAGACACGATGATTTTTAAGGCTGCGATGCAACGTGCTACGCGATATGCCAAGTTTGCGAGCGGCTTCAGACAAATTCCCATGACAGGTCTCGATGGCTTGCGTCATGGCCAGATATTCAATTTCCGCCAGGCGCTGTGGTGCATTGGCTTCGCTTTGCACACCCGGCCGCATGTCCACCGGGATTTCATCCAATCCTACGTCGTCGGTCTCGTTGGTGAGCAATAATCCCTCAACCAGATTACGCAATTCGCGCACATTTCCGGGCCAATGATAGGCACTGAGTTCATCGATAATGTACGCGCCGAAATGACGCGTCTTAACACCGTGGCGGTCTGCGATCTGGCGGTTAAAATGAGCGATCAATAATTCGATATCCCCCGGCCGATCTCGCAGGGGTGGGATCGTGATGGAGGTGACGCTGATGCGATAAAATAAATCCCGCCGGAACCGGCCTGCTTGCACTTCGTTGCGTAAATCCCGATTGGTCATCGCGATCAGCCTGACATTCACCCGGCGCGGCGTTGTATCACCAAGCCGATAGATCACGCCCTCTTCCAGCGCACGCAGCAAAATAGGCTGTAGATCGAGCGGCAACTCGCCAATTTCATCGAGGCAAAGTGTTCCGCCATTGGCGAGTTCAAACCGCCCCGCCCGGCCATCATTGGTGGCCCCTGTGAATGCCCCTTTCACATGACCGAATAATTCCGCGCCGACGAGATCTTTCGATACCGAGCCACAATTGAACACGACGAAAGGTGCGGAGAAATCAACCTCGCCATGCATCGCGCGGCCGAGCAATTCTTTGCCCACACCGGTTTCTCCCTCGATCAATACAGGAACTTTATGACGGGTCAGCTGCCTCGCGCGCTTGACTGCCTGAACCATCAGCGGCGATTGGCCGATGATATGGACGAATGCATTGCGCGTTGGGTCGGCCTCCGAGCCCATGGAAGCCGCGCGGCTGATCGGAATGCTGCGATCGGGCACAATCAACATGGCGCCGATCGGCCTGCCATCGAGCATGACCGGATCAAACCCATCCACCCTCAGTGATTCCGGCATCTGGTCAAGCCAGGTCGCAATCGGCCGATGAGGGTTGAAGCCGGGCAGTCGCTGGCCGAGCGCTGCTGGAGTATCGACATGCCCATTCATAAATACAATCCGGCCGGCCCGATCGATCACCAATATGCCGCCGCTATGAGGCAGTCTTTTCAGGCAGGTTTCAAGCAGGCGCACACGTTCCATGCTCGCGCGTTCGGCCAAGGCTGTTTCGATCTGACGCGCGGCGGCGACCGCTAATGATAAATTATTGCGCTGATAGGTCGAAGGGGGACCGGAGATATCGAGCACGCCGAGAATCGTACCCGTGCCCGGCTCATGGATCGGTGCCGCCGCACATGTCCAGGATTTGATGCCTTCACAGAAATGTTCTGTCGCATGAACCTGAGCCGGGCGGCCGGTTGCAAGCGCGGTGCCAATTCCATTGGTGCCAATCACATCCTCACGCCAATGTCCGCCGCCGACCAGATGAATGCGTTCGCCCTGGGCAATCACATTATGATCGCCCACGGTTTCCAGAACCACTCCCTCCGGATCGGTCAGCAGCATCATGCAGTGCGAGCCGGCAAAGACATCATTGACCCGCCGGAAAATATCAGCCGAGGCATTGAGCAAATCGAAATGTTGCTGCCGCAGATGGCGCAAGGCCTCGCCTTCAGCGGCCAGAGGCGCGTGGCGTGCGGTGGCGTTGACACCTTGGGCAAGGCTGCGCTGCCATGACGAGACGACGAAATTCCCAAGCGGCATCGCAGCATCCGGCTCGCCCACCAAAAACCGCTCCCAAGCCCGCATTGTGTCGCGATCATTCTGCGGCGGCGTCAATTGGCCATCGCCGAGATAAGGCTCGATCCGGGAACTCATCCCGGCGGATTTCGTTGTCAGCGGATAGGATCGCCTGACCATGATCCGTCCCTTCGAAATGCCTGTTCGCTTCGTTTGCTATCCCGCCGGATCGCATATCGGTCCGGTCCGACAATGCGCCGTCTTGGTTTCATCGCGCCGTGCAATTTGAACAGAGCTTGTGCGTGATAACGCATGCCGTCCTACGCCCGGCCGAGCTTCTCCGCACCTCCCCCAAGGGCCACGCCTGCCGTCGGGTCGATATAATCCGGCCGGTCAGCGATTAATGTATGCGTGGTCAGGATCAGCGAGGCGACCGATACCGCATTGCGCAGCGCGCTGATGCTGACCCGCACGGGATCAACAATACCTGACTCATCCATGACAACAAATTTGCCGGACCGCGCATCAAGCCCGGTTCCGCGCGGCGAAGCCAGGACACGAGCGACCATATCCTCGGATTTGAACCCGCTATTGGTCGCGATTGCCGCGAGCGGTGAGGTCATCGCGTCCTGCAACAGCAAAACCCCGGTCCGCTCGCCATTGAGCATTCGTGCAGCCGTGTCGGTGAGCATCGGTGAGATTTGTGCCAGTGCCGTACCGCCCCCGGCCACCACGCCTTCGGCAATGGCGCCGCGGGCCGCTGCCACGGCATCCTCGATCAGTTGCGCATGCCGCTTCTGTGCAACGGGTGTTGCTCCACCGGCGAGGATGGTGGCGGTGCCGCCGGACAATTTGGCCAGACGCATTTCAAGCTTGTCGCGATCGACATTATTCGGCGCATTATCGATTTGCCGCAGCACCTGTTCGCGGCGCGCTGCGATAAGCGCCTGATCGCCGCCGCCGCCGCTGATCACGGTGAAATCCGAACTGATCCGGACCATCCGCGCGCTGCCCAAATCATCACGCGTGGCGTTATCCAGCCGCCCCCCCAGGTCGCGTGAAATAACCCGCCCGCCGGTGACGATGGCAATATCCTCCAGCACCGCTTTGCGCCAATGCCCATATTCCGGTGGATGAATGGCCGCCACCGGCACCCCGGCATCGCGGCCGGAAAGCAAGGCCATCACAGCAGCCGGTCCCACTTCCTCGGCAATCAGCAAAAGCGGCCGGTTTGTCGGGCCCAATAATGTGCGAATGGTCGCGACATCCTCTGCCGTGGTGATCTTCAAATCGGTCATCAACAGAATCGGGTTCTCCAACACCACCTGCATCCGCTCGACATCGGTCACCATGTGATGCGAAATATAGCCGCGCTCAAAGCTCATTCCATCGATCACGTCCAGCATGGTTTCAACCGTGGCGCTGTTCTGTACGGTGACGATACCTTGCGGGCCGGCGCGCTCGATTGCCTCCGCGACCAGAGCACCCGTCACAGTGTCATTGGCCGCAATGGAGGCGACGGCGCGGATTTCGGCGGCATCGCGCAAGGGCCGCGCACGCGCGCGCAATTCGGCAATGACTTCGGCGACTGCAATTTCCATACCGGCGACTAATTCCACTGCATTCTCACCCGCCGCCATCCGTGCCAGGCCCTTCTGAATGAGCGAATCGGCAAGCACGGTCGCGGTCGTCGTGCCGTCACCAGCGGTCTCATTGGTTTGCATCGAGACTTCGCGCAAAATCTGCGCACCCATATTTTCAAATCGATCTTCAAGCTCGATTTCCGCCGCAATTGAGACGCCATCACGCGAGACCATGGGTGTGCCAATCGGCCGATCAATGATCGCGTTCATACCGCGCGGGCCTAATGTCCCGCGTACGGCACGGGCCAGTTGCGCGACCCCACGTCCCAGAGCGGCGCGTGCAGCTTCGTCATGAAGCATCATCTTGGACATTATAGTTTCCCCGGTTTTTGCTTTGTGCGTCGAGTCAAAATCGATGCACCGCCACCGCGCAGGTGGCGATGCACAGGCTGGTCAGGTATTGCTATTTATATTCGATATATTGCATGGCTTCTTCCATATCACCGAACAGAACCACGCTGTTGTCGTCGACCATGACCATACGTCCATAATGAGTCGAGGTGGAAATCTCGAACAGATAAGGCGTCATGGTGCGGCCGAGCGATTCGGAAATCTCGTCCATTTTGAATATAATTTTTCCTTCACCGTCGATCCGGATGAGAGCGGGCTGATAGGTCACGGTAATGCCGGGCTTCTCCGCCATGACATCGGCGATCGCTCTGGCTTCGACGCTGTCATTCATCGTCACACCGCATTGATGTGAGATCGTGTCTTCGAAGCGCACATCTTTCATATTCTTGAAGATATTATCCTGGTGAGCTTGTGCCATTTGCTTGTCCTTGCGTGGCGCATCATACGATGCGGCAATATGCTAGTTCAGTGATCGAGGGTTGAGCGTGCGTCGAAACCGATCTCGGCGGCAATCGCCCGAACACGGTTTTTAGCCAGCTCCAAAGCATCGGCGAATTGCGCGACCTTGACCCGGGGGAGCGACCAGATCGGCTGCATCTGATGCGCGGCCTGCACGGCCAGCGCACCATGCTTATCCATCCAGGAGACGAATAATTTCCGGTTTTGCTCACCGAATTTCTGGTCTAAAGCCAGCATGCTGAATAATTCGACCGCATTCGCCAGATTACGTTCGTAATCGCCTTCTGCCGCGGAAACCACCGATGGCGTCATGAAGTCATTCTGTGAGGCGGCCATTTGCATGATGAAGCCGCTGCGGAATAATTCACCAACCAACGGTTCAAACACGATATTGGTGGCAAAATATTGCTCGAGGAAATCGCTCGCCCCCATGATCGCCTCGATGGCGTGGCGGGTGCCCTGCCAGATCGGGTCCTCCAGCCAATGGGTTTTGCCGGCATCCAGATCAATCCCCTCGATATCCAGAGCAATCTCGCCCAAATATAAGGTAACATCCTGAGAAAAACGAAGCTTGTATGACGAATTAGTCAGAATCGCGTTATTGATCATTTGCGTATAGCCATACCGCTGGGCTTGCATCGTTGCCGTGCCCAGGCCGAATTCGGCATGTTTATACGCACCCAAATGATCCGACAGCACTTTCACCCAGGCTTTGTCAAAACGCTTGGGTGCACCGGCCCGGCGGCCGTTTTCAATGACATTGGTGATCATGCCGACGATGGTCGATTGGCGTTGATAGTGCGTGCGTTCCCATTCCTGATCGACCGCGCGGAATTGGTGCCAGTTGGATGATTGCGCTTTGGTCCAGCTCTCATCATAGGTCGGTGTGCCGTCGGCGAAGGAGATAATCCAATCCTGCAGCAAATAGCGTTTGGGGTCCGGTTGAACGTCAACCGTCATATCCTCATAGTGGCTCGCCTTGCGGCCCTTTGGTTCGAAATAATTGAACTTGCGGCTATCGGAGCCGGAAAATTGAGCTGAGCCTGCAGCGCCTGATTTCTGTTCCGGCGGTTGTTGTGTCGCACTCATGGTCGTCCTCCTGTTTATGGTTCAGCCAATCATATTCCGCCTGCCGATCGCCCTTGCGGGCTTAGCGCACCGCCGGCGTGAATTTGTCGAAATAGATATGGTCGGGTTCAACGCCGGCCATTTGCAATACGGGTAAAATCGCATCAATCATCGGCGGCGGACCGCAGGAATACGCATCGATCTCGCCGGCCAAAGCCTCGGCGCGTAGATATTTGGCCAGCACCTCGTGAATGAACCCGCGCTCACCGGTCCAACTCGCATCGTCATCCGCATGCGAGAGAGCGGGGATGAACTGGAAGTCGGGCATCTCGGCCGTCAGCTTCGCGAATTCGTCTAAATTGAACAGATCGGCCTGTGTTCTGGCACCGTAGAAGAATCGCACCGGCCTGGTCTCGGCGCTTTGCGCCTGATCAAGCAAAATGGATCGAAGTGGTGACATGCCCGATCCGCCGCCAATCAATAATATTGGACCAGGGCGGCCCTCGCGCCGGAAGCAGGTGCCATAGGGGCCTTTGGCAATCAGGCGATCACCTGGGCTCAAATTCGCATCCAACGCGGATGAGAACGCGCCTTGTGGATATTTCTTGATGATAAAGGCAAGCCTGTGCTGCTCGCTCGGCGGATTGGCCATCGAGAACGCCCGGGTAATCTCGCCGCCCGGCAATGTGAGATCGACATATTGACCTGCCCAGAATTTCAACGGCTGCTCGATTTCGATTTCGAGCATCCGGATGTCATGCGTCAGCGTGGTAATTTTTGCCAAGGTAGCATCGAAGGATTGCACAGCAATCGAGCGGCGTAGCAGATCCTCGTCATAATTCAATAATTCCACCGTCAGGTCGCTGTAAGCGTGGCTGCGGCAGAGCAGAATATGGCCGGTATCGCGCTCGTAGTCGGGCAGTGCAAAGGTCGAATATTTCAGCATTTCAACATCGCCGTCGAGCAAGAGCGACTTGCAACTGCTGCACTGTCCTTCCTTGCAGCCATGCATAACGGAAATACCCTGTCGGAACGCGGCGTCGAGCACAGTCTCGCCTTCTTCGACTTCCATTTCGATGCCAACGGGTTCGAAGCGGACTTTGTGAGTCGTGATGACGGTCATTATATGTGCTTTCAGATCTTGGACTGAGGCAGGGGAAATCCGGACGCCGCTTGCACGGCGCCCGGACCAGGCAGGCTAGTGGATCGGGTTGATGGTAAAGCCTTTGCGATATTCAATCGCCGCGGCTTCACGTTGTTCAGGCGTCAACGCACGGAAGTTGGTCAGCGGGCTTCCGAGCGTGTGGCCACGCACATCGTCCAGCGTCCACATTTTGCTGTCGTCGAAATGCAGATGCGGTTGCGGCACCAATGTTTTACCATCAGGGCGAACAAATCCGAGATCCGTGATCGCATCAGCCAGATCCCAGCCATGATAGCACTCTTCCCACTCACGACGACCGCTGAATCGGCCCATTGCCGGTGTTGCCCTGCCTTCATACTCTGCAGCAAACGCGACTTTATGGGTCCAGCGGCATTGTTCGGAACAATAGGTATAAACCTTGCCCTCTACAGTGTCGTAGGTGAAATCAGCGCGGATCAGGCACGGTACCATGCACGACCAGCAACGATGCGGATAGACATAGCCGGTATCGGCATTGAACAATACGTTGGTCTCGCCTTTATGGCTCAATTTTTCGTACCATTTCCAGTAATTGCCGAACTGCGCATACCAGCCCGGATATTTATGTTCGAACCACTCGAAATCCTTCTCCGTCTGGGCCTCGATGCGCCAGAAATTGACCGGCCAGCCGACTGAGAAGAATTGCGCCGTCAGATGCACATAATTGCTCTTGACGATCCGGTCCCATGCCGCGGCGACATCATCATGATGGATTTTGATGCCGTATTTCTCAAGCGGTAGCATATAAGTCCGGTAGTAATCCTCATAGATCCAGCGATGCCAAAGCTCGGCATAGCTCTCCTTGTTTTTATCACGATCTGTCGTGCCATATTCGACAAAAGTGCCGATCGCGGCGTCGACGATGGCGTGATTCTGCCAGAACGCATATTTCAAATCACGTTCGAGCAGCAGATGGTTGTCGGGGTCATTAATCAGCGACATCAGCAGTGAGTGACCATTGCCGACATGCCGGCTTTCATCGGACTGCACAGAGAGGAACACGGTCGGTAATGCATAATCTCCATTACGCGCCGCCTCGGAGGGCATCGCCACGAACAATGTATTCGTGAAGGCGGTCTCCGCCACCACGGTCAGATACACGTTGGCCGCAGTGATTGCATCGCCGGTTACAAAACCTTCGGCAAATTGCCTGCCGATCGTCGAGGCATAGCATTTTCCGAAAGCAGCTTCAGTGATATCGAACCCGGCCGGATCGATATAATTTTCCATATACCATTTTTTCAGGTTCATCTGAATCGTCGAATGGCGGAATTCATCGACCATTTGCATGGCAAAGCCGGTCCGCAATTCTTCACCTGGCGCCAGCCTACCGACCATAGCCATCGAACGGGCAGCGGAGATTTCAGGGAAGGGGATGATCGCGAGAAATAATTTCATCCATTCAACCCAGCGGGGCTGAACATTGCGGAACATGTCACCGCGCAAAGCCGCGTCAAGCGCACCATAAACCCGGTTATCCTTTTCTTCCTGCATCGGAAAATACGAGCGCAGGACTTGCTTCATCGGGTCGCGAGGGGTTTTCTTGATCTTGTAGTCGGTCGGGAAGGTCATCGCTTCCTGAACATAGCTCGGCGTCCAGCCGAGATCAGCGACGCGACGTGTCGCCTCGCTGATGCTCATACCGCGTTGAGCGGTAATTTTATTGAGGGTTAAGCTATCAGGCATCTTGGTAACTCCCTACTTGGTTGTAACGAAGCCGCCGAATGGATGGGCCAAAACTCAATCTGCGCACCATCATCATCGCCGTAGAGTTATCTAAGCAAAGTCCATGCCAGCTCGGCATAACCGCTAATTGCGAGAAAATCCGTGGATATTGCAGCAGGAGGCCCAAGCGACATTGTGGCAAAACGCGTCGCATTCTGGTTCAAGCCGTCGCGAAATGCGACACGCCGCCATTTGTTTTGCAGTGCAATATGCGGGCGCATCAATGGGCCTTCGTCTCGTCCGAAGGCACCGTGAAACTTTTGCCTTCGGCGACCCAGCGGGCAGCGAGAACCAGAACGCCCATGGCAAAATCCTTGCCGTGAGCGGCGATCATTTCGTCGGCCAGAACACCCGCTCGCATGAAGAATCGGTCCTTGGATGTTTGTTCGTCTTTCATGGCCGGTTCCCCGTTCTGAAGAGTAAATCAGGCAGGGCAACAAACCCTGCCTCATGGTCGGCGGCGGCAAAGGCGAGCGCCTCGCCGGCGGGGGCGTAAGCAAGATGCAGGATGGGTGAGCCTTGATCGCGAATCACCAGCCGCCCCGGCACGCCGGGCTGACAGAGCGAAATCTCGCCGCTCTCATCGCCGATCGCCATGATCGGTTGGCTCGGGTGGCTGGCTAGATTGGTAATCGCCCCTGGCCGGGCGGTGAGCTTCACCGGCGGCTGGTCGCGGCCGGCAAGCCAACCCAGCAAGGTCTTGCCGGTGGCGGCGACCAGATGTCCATCGGCCGTGAAAGCCATCACCGCGGCACTCTCTTCAGTCCGCAGCAAAGTCGGGCTGCTCTCCTGTGCCGGCCGCACCAAAGCAATCGCGCCCTGTTTTGTAATCCAGGCAAGGCTCGTGCCATCCGCACTCCATGTCGGCCGACCAACCATACCGGTGGTTTCGTACAATCTTGTGCGGCTCACCCCCGCAGTCACCAACGTAACGCCCTCCTCATGCCCGATGGCGAGGTTGAAGCCGGCACGGTCGAATGCGAGCGCATGGATTTTTGCACCGATCACGACGCGCCGCGCATCGGCCCCGATGATATCCACCTGCCGGCCGGCCGCCATCGCGCAGGCCATGCCGCGCCCGGCCGCTACATGGCTGATCGCCTTGCGCGGATGGCTGGCTATTTCGCTGATTTGCCCATCAACAAGGCGGAGCAATTTGCCATCCGCCCCGGCTGAGAGAATACCGCCCATGGCCCCGCGCGCCAGGGCCACAATGGGCGCGCGATGGGCTTGAATAATATGCGGCGGCGGCGGCGGTATGTCAGCCGCCTTGATCTGAATGCCGCCATTTTCGCGCGGAACAATCCCCGGTGCCCCGGTCCAGGATGTGCGCAATATGGCAATTGTGCCGTTGGCCAGCCCGCAGCACGCATCCGTGCCGTCCCAGGCGAGCGCCTGCACCGCAATATTGAACACGAAGCTCGCGCCCAGCAAATCAAGCAAAGGCGGCGCGCTGACCGGACGACCATCGGCGTTCATCGGCGTGCCGTGGGTGCAACGCTGCCGGGCCCGGCAACAGGCGGCACCAGGCGGAGAAAATCAACAAGCTCCGGCTCCGCGGGTAATGCGGTGGGTGCCGCGCCGTAGCGCGCCACCAAAAGCCCCCGGCAAAGCGCGCCATTAAATTCGGCATTGAGCCCAACCCGGCGGATATGGCGCAAATAAACCGGCAGCGTCTCGACCAAAATCGGCTCGCCCGCGCTGGTCACAAAGGCCGCCATTTGCGGGCCCGCAAGAGCCCGGCGGCCCATATAGCGCCGGCGCAAAATCGCGCCCTCCTCATCAAGCGGCAGCGCCTGCAAGCCGGCCGCGTCGAGCGCCAATATGGCCGCCGGTTCATAGCCCTGCGCGAGCAGATGGCGCAGCAACGCTTCCTGCCGGCGCTCGAAGGATTTCAAGCCAAAATGCAGCCTGATACCCGCGAGATCAGCATGGGCTTCGCCGGGAAAAGCATCGCGGAAATCATGTCCCGCGGCGATGCCGTCATTGATGGCATCAACGAACATGTGATCATCGAGCGTGACCGATATTTTCGTGACAAACGGCAAAGCGGCGGCGGCGTCGCGCATGTCGGCCGCCATGAGATAGGAGAAATTCGCCGCACACCAATAGGTCGGCAGACGAAAGCCGATGGCAACAGCGCCATCGTCGGTGATGTCGATCGCGGTGACGAAGCCGAGTTCAACGACGCTCTCATCAAGCTCGGGATCGGTCACTTGATCGAGGGCGGCGCGCACCTCATCGATGCGCGCCTGGATGAGCGCTGTCACGCGACCATCGCTTCCCGGCGCGAGAGCTTCGCGCGCTGGCTGGCAATGTCGATCCCGTAAAGCCGGGCAGCGTTCTCCCCGAGGATCTTTTTCTTCACGCCCATCGTCAATTCCTTGCCGGTCTCTTTCATGATGTCGTCCGGCAATTGGAAATTGATAAAGGATTCGACCAGCCATTGCGGCGTCCAGATACCGTAATCCGAACCGAAGAGAATTCTGTCTTCGCCGAGCCAGAACAGCAATTCGGAAATCACTTTGGCAAAATAGCCCGGCCGCGAGTGGATAAACGGCAACACCACAGCTAAGCCGCCATAGACATTGGATTCCTGCACGGCAATCCAGCAGAAATCATCGAGCCGTGGTAGGCCGCAATGTTCCACAATAAAATTCAGGTTCGGAAAATCGGTTGCGCAGTGGTCAATATCAGCAACATCAAACGCATCCCGATCGAGCGGTATGATGGTCGGGCCCTTATGAACATGGATATTCTTGATACCCAATTTCTCGCAGCGTTCGAGATATTTATAAGCCCCGGGATCGGAGAGCTTATAGCCACGGCTGTCGCCGCGCCATTCGGCGGTATAGAGCTTGACACCCTTAAGATGATGCGTCTCAGCCATCGCTTCGAGCACATCAAGGCCCATTTCGCCATCGCGCGGATCGAAGGCGCCATTGAGAATAAAGCGATCAGGGTAGCGCTTTTTCAAAATCGCGTTCTGCTCGATTGTGTTGAAACCGTTTTTATAAAAATCGGTCAGATAGGTTGGCTGCAAAATTGCCATATCGTCCGGACCATCAATAAACAGATCCTTGACCATCTGTTCAGCGCCATATTTGGCGAATTTCTCGGGGCTCCAAAGCTGCTCCGGCGGCGAGAGCGATGAATGATAGCCGTAAAAGCAATCGATGAATTGTTTGCCATGAATATTCTTGATGTTTTCCGGGCTGGCGTCCCAATTATGGACATGCCCATCAAGAATGAAAATCTCTTCGCCGTCTTTGGTTTTATACATGGTCTGCTCCGTTTCCTCGTTTGTGTCTAAAGCCAGTGTAATCTCAGGGGATCAGCACAGCCCGGCCGCGGACTTTTCCGTGATGCAGATCGTGCAGGGCCTGATTGGCGTCGGCGAGTTTATATTCGCGGGTTGCAAGCTTCACCCGGCCCTGGTCAGCCAGCGCCATCAATTCGATCAACTCGGCATAGGTGCCGACCAGATTACCAACGATGGTCTTCTCCGAAGTGATCATGTCAATGCTGGGGATATCGATTTTGCCGCCATAGCCGACAATGTAATAAGTCCCGCCGTTGCGCGTCATCGCGAGCCCGTGGGCGATGGCGCTGCCCTCACCGACGAAATCAATAACCGCCTCCGCCCCTTTGCCATGGGTCAGCCGCAACACCTGTTCGACTTCCGAGCCGTCCGCTTTCACCGCATGGTCGGCCCCGCATTCTTCGGCAAGCTTGAGTGCCATATCGCCACGGTCAACGATGATAATTTCAGCCGCGCATAACGCCCGCAGCGCCTGAATGCCGATATGTCCAAGGCCGCCCGCACCAATCACCACGGCATATTCGCCGGGCAGCAGATGACGAGAGGCTTTTTTCACGGCGCGATAAGCGGTCAGCCCGGCATCGGTGTGCGGCGCCACATCTTTCGGCGCCAGACTCTTCGGCAGCTTGATGATCGATCGCGCGCCCGTGCGCAAATATTCCGCGTACCCGCCATTGACGTTGATGCCGGGAAATTCGCTGTCCTCGGCGTGCATATCGTCACCGCGCCGGCAGGCCAGGCAATGGCCCGACGTGATCAAAGGATGGCAGATCACCGCATCGCCGACCTTGAGATGATCGACCCCAGGTCCCACTTCCTCAATCCACCCGGCATTCTCGTGGCCCATGATATGCGGCAGCGCCAAATCCACCTTCGAGCGCCAGATCCCTTCGATAATGTGCAAATCGGTGCGGCAGACGCCCGCCCCGCCAATGCGGACAATGACATCGTTGGCATTCTTGATCTTGGGATCGGCGACATCCTCATATGTGACAAAGACGTCACTTGCGAGTTTCTCGTCATATTGATGCAGCACGGCCGCTTTCATAATGCGTATTCCCCGAAATTTTAATTGGCATTCGTTGATGGACAGCTTTGCATCAGCCATGCCAGGGGCAGGAATCCGCCGGATTTCGGAAATCGCGTGGCTCTTGTTGTTCCGTTTCGGAGCAATGATACAAATCAATTGTTCCGTTGTGTCCCGTGCCGGTGTAGCTTTGCTGCTCGGGCAACATCGCACCTGACAAAGAGCGGGGTGATGGACCGGATTGCTGTGACACGCAGTCGGAGGGAAATCGTTGCAAACACACGATAACAACATACGTCTCGCACAGGCCCGCGCCTTGATGGAAACCGATCACGCCGTGCCGGCCGGTCTGGTCGCACCGGCGATAGCCGAAAGCTGGCGGCGTTGTCTGGCTGCCGGTCTTGATCCCCAGCGTCCGCCGAAAATAGAACGGCTGACCAGCACATCACTCGAGCATCGCCGCCGCGCCCATGACGATGTGCGGCGCCTCGCCCGCAGCGAAATGCAGGCGCTGCATCAACAACTCGGCGCCGAGAATTTTGTATTGGCGCTGGCTGCACCCGATGGTCTGCTGCTCGACTCTCTGGTTGGTGAATCGCACCGCGCCGAGATTGAGGGCATGGGCATTATCGCCGGCACAATCTGGCAGGAACGCACATTGGGCACCAATGCCTTGGGAACCGCGACGGCACTCTCCCGGCGTATTACCGTGCGTGGCGCGGAACATTTTTTTGCCAATCATAATCGGCTAACCTGCATCGCCTCGCCGATTTTCGCCCCCGATCACTCGCTCGCCGGCGTGCTCGATGCGTCCTGTGCCGCCGCGGCTTATGCACCGCGCGCCCGCGCCATGGTGGCGTTCGCCGCGGCCGAGATCGAAGCCCGCTTGTTCCGCCTCAGCCATGCCAGCCGCCGCGTGATCGCCCTGCACGGCCGGGCGGAGTTTCTCGATACCGCTTATGCCGGGCTGCTGGCGCTCGATGAGCAGGATCGCATTATCGCCGCCAATGATCAGGCCCGTTTCATGCTGGCCGGCCTGCCGGACCCCGCGGGCAGCAAATGGGGGGATTTGTTTGAAGCGCCTTTCAGCCTGCGCCCCGGGCTGATCGGCGCATTGAATGACCGCACAGGCTCGCGCTACCACGCAAGGCTCGTCAGCCAGCCGGAAACCAGCACCCCCCGGCCGACGCGCAAAGCGCTGGAACCAAGTGGCGTCAATCATGTCATCACGCAGGATCCGGCTGCCCGGGCCGCACTCGATATGGCAGGTCGTGCCGCACAACGGGGATTGCCGGTGCTCATCCGCGGTGAAACCGGAACCGGCAAGGAAGTCGCGGCCCGCTTCGCCCATCTCGCATCCGGGCGCACCGGCAAGTTCGTCGCGGTGAATTGCGCCGCCATTCCACCCGAATTGATGGCAGCCGAGTTATTCGGGCATGCCGAGGGGGCTTTTACCGGGGCGCGGCGCGGCGGCGCTGTCGGGCTCGCCGTGCAAGCCGATGGCGGCACATTGTTTCTCGACGAAATCGGCGATTTGCCTTTGGGCTTGCAAGCAGCCTTGCTGCGGTTTCTGGACGATTTCTCGGTCCGGCCGGTCGGCGGCACCGCCTCGCGGGTGGTCGATATCCTGCTTCTCAATGCCACCAACGTCGATTTGGAAGCCGCCATTGCAGCAGGGCGCTTCCGGGCGGATTTATATTATCGGCTCACGGCGGCGCAAATCACCTTGCCGCGCCTCGCGGACCGATCGGATTTCAACCTGATCGCCGAACGCTTGATGGCCGACCTCGCACCCTCGATGGTCCTGTCAAAGGAGGCGCTTGTGCAACTGCGCCAGCATGAATGGCCCGGCAATATCAGGCAATTGCGCAATGTCCTGGCAAGGTTGGCCTTGGGCGAACGGCAAATCATCAGCGCGGCTGACATCATCGCGTTATTGCCGGCTCGTGCGAACGATTTATCCGAGCATGGTCAATCGGTTTTGCGCGACGTGCAGTCGCAGCAAATTGCCGCGACCATGGGTGCGGTAGGCGGCAATGTGAGCGCGGCGGCGCGTAAACTCGGTGTATCCCGCAACACCATCTACCGCGCCCTGGGCCGCCGCATCAGCCGAAATTGTCCCAACTGAACGTCTCCTAATCTGGTCTGGATCAGTATTGGTTTAGATGGAGTTACTAGAGCGTTTTCCGATGAATCGGAAACGCTCTAGCTTATATTTTGGCGAGCAACTTTATCCGATCAGGTTGAATCTACGATTCAACCTGATCGGATGTTGCTCTTGACTCCAGCTAAACCAATCAAATTGACCCACCAAATTACCATAGAGCGTGTCGTTGTGAAACGATCACGCTCTATGCCGCTGCCGGCCTTGAGCGGGGCTGACGGTAACTAAGACTGCCGCACACATCGATCATCAGGGTCAGTGCGGGCTCTGCCAGACGCAGATGCGCCGCACCATCGGTCCAGCGATGATGTGGCTCCTCCTCATGCCAACCTTGGCCGTATGAAGCGGGTGCAATGAGCACGCCATCGGCGACGATCTGACCAATCGCAACACCGAGCAGACGGCGATCATCGAGCCAGGGTTGAGCGTCCGAAGGGCGTGCCGCGCGGCTGGCGATGATGATATCCCGCGCGCCCTGCGGCAGATCGAAATGATATACCCGTCCTTCGATCACACGCCCTGTAATACGCTGGCCATCGATCAGCACATGCAAATCAGGATCATCGCTTGTCATCACGTGATCAACGATGCCCAATCTCTCTCCGGCCCGGTCGGCCAGGCTCTGCCAGATCGGCTCGACAAACGCAGCATCCGTCACGAGTTCCGCGCAGGCATCCTGGTGCCAACTCTTCGGCCGATCGATACCGGACAAATCAGGATGCAAAACCATCGCCCCGGGCCCATTGGCAAACAGGTCGCGGTTGCCGGTATCAAGATACGTCTCGGTGGTCAGGCCCTCCGAGAGCACGATGT
>NCAP01000037.1 GCA_002255495.1 Rhodospirillales bacterium 20-60-12
GGAACGAAGGCAACGCGCCCCGATTCCACCGACGCAACAGCAGGGCCCGCCAGAATTTCAGCATTGCAATACCATTGCACCGTCAAGAACGGTTCAATCGGCACGCCAGATCGTTCGCCGTGCGGCACGAGATGACGGTGCGGTTCAATTTTTTCGAGCAAATCGAGCCGCTCAAGTTCCGCAATGATCAAGGCACGGGCTTCAAACCGATCAAGCCCGCCCAATGATTGAACGAATGCGCTGGGCGCATCACCCAATTCGGCAAGCGAAATCCGTGCCGCGCGATCGAGCACCGAAATCATCGGCAGTTGATGCCTCTGGCCGACCGCGAAATCGTTGAAATCATGCGCCGGGGTAATTTTAACCGCGCCGGAGCCTTTTGCCGGGTCGGAATATTCATCTGCAATAATCGGAATCCGCCTGCCGGTCAGCGGCAAAATCACGAATTTGCCGACCATGTCGCGATAGCGCTCGTCATCCGGATGAACGGCAATGGCGGTATCGCCCAGCATCGTCTCGGGGCGTGTGGTCGCGACGATGATCTGCCCGCCGTCTTCGGTCGGATAGCGCAGATGCCATAAATGCCCGTTCAGTTCGCGCCCTTCAACTTCCAGATCAGAAATCGCCGAGGCGAAGAGCGGGTCCCAATTGACCAAGCGATTGTCGCGATAAATCAAACCTTCGCGGTGCAGGCTGACGAAAACCTCCCGCACGGCGCGCGAAAGCCCCTCATCCATGGTGAAGCGTTCACGCTCCCAATCGGGCGATGCGCCAAGCCGGCGCAACTGGCTGGTGATGGTGCCGCCGGATTTCGCCTTCCAATCCCATACATGCCGCAGAAACGCTTCACGCCCGATTTGTTTGCGCTGAATGCCCGTCTCCGCCAGTTGGCGCTCGACGATCAATTGCGTGGCAATCCCCGCATGATCGGTGCCGGGTTGCCATAGCGCATCGCGCCCCTGCATCCGCCGGTAGCGGGTGAGAATGTCCTGCAACGTCATGGTCAGCGCATGCCCCACATGCAGGCTGCCGGTGACATTGGGCGGCGGGATCATAATGCTGAAGGGTGCAGCGCTCCCCGCGGGATGAGCGGCGAAAGCGCCAGATTCTTCCCAGCCTTGATAAAGCAGGCCCTCGGCTTTCGCCGGCTCCCAATTTTTTTCCAACATCGGCGTGGCTCTAGATCGATATGCATTTAGATTGAATCACAAAATTCAATCTAAATGCATGAAATTGATCGGAAAACATAGCCAGAGCGCCTGCTTGATAACGCATCACGCTCTAGAGCGCCGTCCCGCCGACCACGCGCTCAATCTCGGCGCGCACGATGCGCTCCACCAAAGCCGGCAAATTTGCATCGAGCCAGGATTTCAAAAGCGGCCGCAATTCCTCGCGCACCATGTCATCCAAAGTCGGGCCGCCGGCGCGCACGCTCATCGCGCGCTCAGTACGGGTGCGGACCAGATTGCCCAGCGAGGCCGACGTCGCGGAGGCGGCCTGATCACTGATCAACCCTTGTGGTGTCTGATAATTCTCGTCGGAAATGCCCTGGTTCATGGTTGTCTCATTTCGTGCAGGTTGGAAGCCATGATCGGTGGCTGCGTTCATCGGGGAGTCGGCGGGACTGGCGAGCGGGGTGATATCAGGCGTCGCAAAATGGTCAGTCTGCGAGGCAAAGCCGTGGTTCGGGAGCAGGAGGTGCGGGGATTTCCAGCACCGATGCCGGCTCGTGCGAATAGGCCGGCGCAAAACCCGGATCAAATCCCGCCTGGGATTGGGTCTCGTGCACCAGCATGGAGGAATCCAGAACCAGAACCTCGCCCGATTCAAGCGGTACGGCAAGCGAGCCAACAGATTGATAAACCGGCGACGGGTCGGGGTTTTGCATCGTTATGGGCTCATCTTCCTTCAGGATACGCCGAATGGAAGCAAGAATTTCTTCCATCGATGGCTCGGCGCCAGGCGCTTGATTGGTGAGGCTCATAGGCGACATCCCTTATTTCTGCATCATTCCGCCGCTGGATATGCCATCGGTGGGTGTTCCAAGCGGTGAGCCGTCAGGCTTGATTCCAACATCCTGGAACGCCGCGCCGCCGAGGCCCACCCAAGCATTCTTGACTGCGTTATAATATTTGAGATCGTCATAACGCGCTACTGGTAAAGCGAGATCGCTGGCCGTCAGGCGGCCAATGGCCGCCGCGACCGTGTATGATTCCGTGACCATATTGGAAATATTCTGGATCTGCTGAACCTGCGAACTCAGCAAGGCCTGTTGGGCATTCAGAACATCCAAAGTCGTCCGGGTGCCAACGATCTCTTCCCGCTCGGTGCCGTCGAGTGCGATGGCATTGGATTTAACCGCAACCTTGGTGCTGCGAATGGCTGCCTGCGAGGCAATCAACGCCTCCCAGGCCTGGGTCGCTTGCTGCACGGCGGTGCGTCTGGCATCGATAATCGCGGCACGGCCATCCTGCTCCTTATCGCGCGCCTGGCGAATGCCGGCATATTCCGATCCGCCTTGGAACAAGGGTACAGTCAGATTGGCGAGAACCTGGCTGCCATTGGCAGCCGTATGCGGGCCGGAAGGGTTGGATTCCGTGAACGCCGATGCCTGGACGTCAATCTGCGGCGCCAGCACCGAAAACGCCACATCCACTGCGTCCTTATCAGCCGCATCGGTGAACAAGGCCGCAATGATATTTGGATTATTGAAAGCAGCTTGCTGCGCTGCTGCCTCCTTGCTGGCGACGGGTAAGGCCAAAGGCTGCGGTGGCACCAAATGGTCAGCCGGATAGGCGCCGACCAATTGGCGGAATGTTTCGCGGGCAATCTGCAGATTACCTTGCGCCACTTCTCTCTGTTCGATCGCCTGGGCCAACGAGGCCTGGGCCTGGGCCACCGAGGTCATGGTGATTTCCCCGACCTTGAACTGCGAATTCGTGGCGTCCAGTTGCTGGCGCAGCACGCCCTCGTTGTTGGTATCCAACGCCAGAAGCTGGGTGTCAGTAATGACGCCGACATAGGCCGAGACGACATTGAGAAACACGGTCTGTTCGCTGGATAAAAGCTGCGCGCGAGCGGCAAAGACCTGATTTTTGGCCTCGCGCACGCTGGCGACGGTTTTGCCGCCGTTGAAAATTTGCTGGGTCAGGGTGATCTGACCAGTCGCCTGATCGCGCGATTGCTGAATTTTACTCTTGGTCAGATTGGTCTGACCGGTAAAAATATTGGTCTGATTGAAGGATTGCTCAGACACGCCCGACGCCCGCCCGACCGAGCCTTGCGCCACAACCGTCGGCCGCCAACCTGACAAAGCCGCCGGCACATTTTCATCCGTGGCCCGCAAATTCGCCCGTTGTTCGAGCAAAGTGGCATTATTTTCGTAGGCATCAACCAGGGCCGCGGTTAGTGTTGAAGGCCGGGCCGGCGCTTCCTGCGCGCATGCCGCGAACGGCTGCATGATGGGCGCAAGCAGTCCGACGATGGCGCACATACCCAGTAGCCGTGACCGCATTCCGATATTCCTTGACATCATGGCCGCGTATTGGCCTGAAAACTGAACCCCGATGGCGCCGCAAAGCCCGGCAGTATCGCCGTCATGCAATCATAGAGCACAACATGGGCAATCCCCCCTGCCCTTGCCTCAGCCATCACGATGCGGCCAATGCCGCCCTCGATCAGCACACAAATCATACGTCCTGTGGGCTTGAGCTGTGCGGCCAGACCACGCGGCAGAGCACTCACGGCACCTTCAATCATGATGACGTCAAAAGGCCCGTGACCGCCCGAGCCCGCTGCCAGATCACCAATTTGCCATTGCACGCCGGGCGCGCATGACGCGCAGGCGGCACGGCCGATTTCGGCCAATGCCGGATCGCTTTCCAGCGCGATGATCTCGGCACCGGTGGCCGCCAGCAGCGCGGTACCATAGCCAGTGCCGGCGCCGACCACGAGACAATGCTCACCGGGACGGGCGGCACAAGCCTGAACCAGGCGTGCCACACTCATCGGCGCCATCATGACCCGGCCCGCACCGAGCTTGATATCCCGATCGACATAAGCCTGGTCCGCGAGCTGAGATGGCAGGAATTGCTCACGCGGCAGGTGCCGCAGCGCCTCGATCAGCCGCGGGTCATTCACCCGATTTGGCCGGATTTGGCCGTTTACCATATTCAACCGGGCGGCTTCTGCACCAGCCAGAGGCGTGGATATCAGGGTCTGAGAACTTGCCATGACCTCATATAACGGGGAGATGCCAATCGAGCAAAACATGTTGCACCGCAAATCATGCCGTCTTCCATTCCGGCAGAGCAGGGCCCGGCAGGCCTGCCAAAATAGCGCTTGCCGTGATGCCGAGGCGCGGATGAACCCAGTCCGGCGCCACATCCACCAAGGGTTGCATGACGAATCGGCGCATATGCGCCCGAGGATGCGGCAGCACCAAACGCGGTTCATCGATCACAGCGCCATGACAATCGATCAAATCCAGATCCAGCGGCCGCGCTTCATTCAGCACCGAGCGTACCCTGCCAAACCGGGCTTCGATGGCGTGCAAGGCCGCCAACAGGGCAGCCGGTTCGGCATCGCCGTCAAGCCTTACCACGCCATTGCAATAATCGGGCTGATCCGAGGCCGGAACCGGTGCCGCACGATACCAAGGTGAAACTGCGATCAACCGCAACCCGGGCAAATTGCCCAGCAGATTTGCGGCACGCGGACAATTTTGCCGGGCTGTCAGACCATTTTCATCGGGCAGGTTGCCGCCGATCGCAATCAGAATCATCGCGCGCAGCGCATCACGGTTGAGCGCTTGGCATAATTCTAGCACGCTGGTATATCATTATCTTCATATTGATCCATTTATTTTAATCGGCTTGACATAGAAAGGCTAAACATATGCGCTTTTTCCCATCTGAAAAAACCGCTTTATTTATTGATGGCGCAAATCTCTATGCCGCATCGCGCAGCCTGGGTTTTGATGTGGATTATCGCGCTCTGCTCGGGTTCTGGGAGAAGAAGGTCAATCTGATCCGTGCATATTATTATTCGGCATTGCTCGACACCGAAGAATATTCGCCGCTCAAGCCATTGACCGACTGGCTGGCCTATAATGGCTACACGCTCGTCACCAAACCGGCGAAGGAGTTCACCGATGCGCTCGGA
Organism: Rhodospirillales bacterium 20-60-12; assembly: GCA_002255495.1. Taxonomy (GTDB): domain Bacteria; phylum Pseudomonadota; class Alphaproteobacteria; order Acetobacterales; family Acetobacteraceae; genus 20-60-12. The sequence continues at coordinate 5,164 of NCAP01000037.1, forward strand.
CGCCGGCGCATCAAAGGCAACATGGATATCGAACTCGCCATTGATATGCTCGAATTGGCACCGCATCTGGACCATGCTGTGTTGTTTTCAGGAGATTCCGATTTTCGCCGCGTGGTGGAAGCAGTGCAGCGTCAGGGTGTCAGGGTCACTGTCGTATCCTCCATCAAGACCAGTCCGCCGATGATTGCCGATGAGCTGCGCCGCCAGGCCGATCAATATATCGAGCTGTCGGACATCGCACCCGATTTCACCCGCCGGCAATCAGAGCAGCGGCCACGTCCGGCGCGCGGTCCCGATTCCGAGATGGAATGAGCATCCCACCCGCGACACCGACGCGCGAGTGCAATCTCTGCCCACGGCTGGTTGAATACCGCCATGCCAGCAGGCGTGCCCATGAGGATTGGCATAATGCGCCGGTGCCGAGTTTCGGCGATCTGACAGCGCAATTTCTGGTCGTCGGCTTGGCGCCAGGCATTCGCGGCGCCAATCGTACCGGCCGCCCTTTCACCGGGGATTATGCCGGGCATCTGCTCTATGCGAGCCTGATCAAATACGGCTTCGCAAGCGGCATATTCGCCGAACATGCCAATGATGGATTGGCTTTGCATAATTGCCGGATTACCAACGCCGTACGCTGCGTGCCACCCGGCAATCTTCCCACGCCCGCGGAAATTCGCACCTGCAATCATTATCTTGCGGCCGAGATCAAAGCGATGCCGCATTTGCGGATCATATTGTCGCTCGGGTTGGTGTCGCATCAGGCCGTTCTGCGCGCTATCGGCGACCGGCCATCGCGCTTCAAATTTGTTCACGGGGCCAGCCACGATATTCGCCCGGACTTACAATTGGTAAATTCATACCATGTCTCGCGCTATAATACGAGCACTAAGCGGCTGAATACGCCGATGTTTGAGGCAGTTATGGCGCAAATTCAGGCGGTTATTGCCGCTAAATTATAGGTGTTCCCTTTTCCGTGACTCTTCGGTTACGCTCTTATTCTGGGCAACTGAAAATGGAGGCGGAATATGGCCGAAGGAACAGGCGGTGGACTGAAACGCGATGCGGGGATCATCGGCCTTTTATTTGCATCATTAGGCGGCATTGTCGGCTCCGGCTGGCTGTTCGGGCCCCTCAACGCCGCCAAAATTGCCGGCCCGGCTGCCATTATAGCCTGGATCATTGGCGGCTTTGCGGTGTTGCTGCTCTCCTTTGTCTACGCCGAACTGACCACTGCATTTCCGCGCGCCGGTGCGGTCATCGCATTTCCCAAACTGAGCCATGGCAGCCTGATGGCCGTTGTGATGAGCTGGATTGTGTTTCTCGGCTACGTATCGGTCCCGCCAGTGGAAGCCGAGGGTGTCGTCACTTATGTCAATAATTACTATCCAGGTCTGGTGAACTCTTCGACGAGCATTCTCACCCACGAGGGGTTCCTCGCCGCCTTGCTGCTGATGGCGATCTTTGTGGTCATCAACACGCTCGCCATCCGAACCGTGCTGCGGATTAACGCCGCCATCACCTGGTGGAAATTGGCCATACCGGCCATCACGGTCATCGCCTTGATCATTGCAGGGTTTCATCCTGCCAATTTCACCTCGCATGGTTTCGCACCAACCGGCTTGCCGGGGATCCTTTCGGCCGTTGCGACATCGGGTGTTGTGTTTGCCTATCTGGGCTTTCGCCAGGCGATCGAACTGGCTGGTGAATCGAGCAACCCAAAGCGCAATTTGCCTATCGCGGTCGTCGGATCGGTGCTGATCGGCATTCTGCTCTATATCGGCCTGCAGGTTGCATTCATCGGCGCGCTGAGCCCTTCAGACCTGGCAAAAGGCTGGGCCAATCTCACCTTCGCCGGTGTGACAGGCCCCTTCGCGGGTCTCGCCACACTACTTGGCCTGACCTGGCTTTCTGTGCTGCTTTATATCGATGCGTTTGTCTCGCCCGGCGGCACGGGCATTATCTATTTCACAACTTCTTCGCGGGTCATTTACGCCACCGGCAAAGAAGGATTGATGAGCGCAAAATTGACCAAAGTCTCCCTCGCAGGCGTCCCGGTGATCGGGCTCGTCATCACCTTCGTCATCGGCGTGCTGTTCCTGCTGCCTTTTCCGTCATGGCAAAAACTGGTCGGCTTCATTTCATCGGCCACCGTGTTGTCGTACGGTATCGGCCCGGTTGTGCTGCTGACCTTGCGCAAAACTGTGCCGGCAAGCGAATTCCCGCGCCCGTTCCTGCTCCAGGCGCCCTGGCTGGTGGCAGGTGCCGCCTTCATCATTTCCAACTTCATCGTGTTCTGGAGCGGCGTGCCGACGGATAATTATCTATTCGGCGGTCTGGCAGCCTTATTCATCATTTATCTCGCCTATGAAGCTGTATTCGGCGGCGGCCTTGCGATTATGCATTGGGCCGGAGCGTGGTGGATGCTGCCTTATTTCGCTGGCCTTTGGCTCCTGACCTATCTCGGCCCCAACGCCCTCACCGGTGGCACCAATACGCTCAGCGACATCACCGCTTCAATTCTGTTGATTGTGTTCAGCATCGCGATATTGATATTGGCGGTCAATTGCGGCGTGCCTGATCCGGTCGAAGCGAAAGCAACCCTGCTTGCCGGCGAACCGCAATTATACGAGCCGGCCGAATAAGAACACGCCGGCAGGGGCAACCCTGCCGGCCATACTGCGAGCTTAAATGCTGAATCAACATAGGTTGATATCAAGTCGCTTATCTCAAGCTTACCCTGCAAACTTGATTAACGAAACGAATATAGGCGTGCCGTTGTCAAACGAACACTATCAACGACAGAATCTGCTATGCTGTTTCGTCAAGAGTAAAAGACTTAACGCAATTTCTGATTTTGATAGCCGGTGGCAGGGACCATTCCAGCCTCATCCGGCATTAGACAATATAGTAGAGCTATTTTGATTAGGCTCGAAGGCTGAATGGACCCGCCGGATGATGGGAAGCATAACCGATATCGCATCGTGCGTCTCCATCGGCATGATGCTAGCCGTCTGATCCGTCGATAGGCGGGGAAGACGCACAATTTCGATCGCCAATCCATGTGTGAAACGGGCAAGATCGGCACATAACACTTCACCGGCCGCTTTCGCCATTGCATATTCGGTCATATTCGCCGGTCGATCCAAAATTGCGATCGTGGAAGGATAGAAGGCAGAAATTGGGTTATCACTTCGACGACGCAGAGCTTGAATGAGTTCATTAAAAGAATCGATATAAATATCTGCGAAACTCTTGAACAGACCAAACGAAAATTGTGCAAGAGGCCGAGACGAGATTCGTTCTGTCGCAAAATAATAAACAGAATCAATCAACGCAGGTAGCTGATCCAATTGTATTGAAGGAGATACTCGAGCATCAAAATGCAATGTCTCCGCTTGACCACCATGAAGTTTAATATCAGCGACGATCTTGTCGGCGTCCAGTTTGCCAACTGAATAGCTGATTATCACTCGTCCACCACCAGAGGCAATCAGCTTTGCCGTAAGCTCTCCAAGACCGCGCGACCCACCGACGATAAAAGCTGTATGCCCTTGAAATTCATCAGCTGCAACCAATGCCTTCAGCTCGGTCATGCTAGGTTGCGTGACAGGCGGTGTCCGCATTGAGGCTTTAACGGACCCCGCCAAGCCATCCGCCACCAAACGAATATTCAAAATCTTAAAGCGCTCTTCTGCCGACGAAACAGCAAAGTGCAACGCACCAGGGCTTGAGTCTTGTTCAACAAAATTAACGTTGACACGGTGAAATACTGAATGGACGCCTGGAACCGCCATTCCAACTAACCTGGTTAATGACATCAACGATGTAATGCGATCTGTCCCGATCCCATCATCAAGCGCAGGAAACGCTGAGGAAATTCGATTGCCTGTGGTGAAATATTCAATTCTACCGTGAGCCCGTGCAAGGTCATCAAATGGCAAGTCAATGGCAAAATCATCGAATGCCAACGCAGCGCCCGAGATTTGTTCTACCAAATTACCTGAATGTGCAGCGCGGGCACCTAATCGCAGAGACGTCGCCGCCACTCTGGTCCCCTCTACTCGCAACTCGAACATTAATTGCTGATCTGTCTGCTTAAGAATGGTCAATGTGACCGGTTCATTGACATAAATAAACTGCGAGAAGTCCGCATTAATTGCGCAGATTCGTCTCAGATCCGTGATATGCGCAAGTTGCTCGAGCGACCAAAGCAGCCCGTGCATGCCATGAACCACCCGCTCACCGGCTGGCGTCCGACGCGCTGCGACCGCGTCTAAATGCATGGGGTTAAAATCGCCTGAGAGTTCAGCGAACTGCTGCTGGTCTTCAACAGTGAACACACGCGATGCCAATATTTGAGAAGACATCAGACGGACTGCGAATGCTTCGCGGTTCCGACACGAATCAGGTCGACAAGCTCACCTACCGTCTCGAGCCTGTCGAGCTGACGTGAGCCGACTTTAATCGAGAATTGAGATTCGACCATCATGATAATCTCAATCATCTTGAACGAGTCCCATCCTTCAACATCCTTTGCACTCATTTTCGGTGTCAGAACAATCTCATCTCGCATAAGCACGTCGCGAATAATCTCAGTCAGAGCAGCGTAGATTTCTCTATCTTCCATATTTAACCCTCCAGAACTTCAATAAACGTAGGTAGAGCTTTGAACTGACTAATCTCTAATGCGTACTTTGCACCACTTTCATCCCATGATTTTTCCGAAAATCCCAAAGTCTTGTAGAGATCTCTCACCATGGCATTCTTTGCTGTCGGGTAGTATTCACCAATCAACCGCTTTATCCCCCGGCACTCTGCCTGCTCAACGATCAAATTGAGTGTGGCCGCCTCGACTTGCCGACCGAGCACACGGCAGCTCATCAACCAAGAGTCTAGAACCATGTCACATGAATTATCGAATCTGCCGATAACAACCCCAATAATGCCGTTATCACCGAACCGGTCGGTCAAGCGAAGCTCCAAGCCAATATGCCCAGGATCGTCCATGAGAGCCATTACCTGGGCCTCTGTATAACGACGCGTACATAGATTAAATTGATTTGTCTTGTTGATTAATTGCGCCACCCTGCTTAACCCCGCAGCACTAAAAGGCTTCCAAATCAATTTCATCTCTAGGCTGCTCAGATAACTTGCCATGTCCGTGAATGATTTTTGTAGCGTCTGACGCTGCGCATTCTCCTGATATAATACGTTGCGAACCCGATCCTCATCAGTAATACGAACGGACTCGAAATACCCTGAATCAGCCAAACATTGAGCATACAAAGCAGGCTCGATCGGCATTTCAGGCACTGCGACCATCGGCAGCTCACGGCGCACCAACTCACGCTCAAATGGACTATCGTCGGCAAACACTAGCGAATCTAGTCCGATATTCAAATTACTCGCGATTGCCCGAAGATTTGTTGCCTTGTCATCCCAGTTCGCGACAAAACTGGCGATATGGCTACGCTTTAAAATCATCTCCGGGTGGCTTGCAAAGGCCTCTAAGGCAATATTTTCATTATTTTTTGAACATACTGCGAGAATAACGCCGCGACGTGCTAAATCCAGAACATACTCTTGAAACTCAACAAACGCTTCCCCCTCGGCACTCCCCTGACCCAGACATATCCCATCTACGCCGGTATCTCCGACCGCGCCGCCCCAGATCGTATTATCCAAGTCCAAAACGAGACATTTTGATGATCGGCCGAGCCGCGCCGCAACGACACGAGCCACCAGATCGCCATATAGAGGAGATGCAGTCGGCTTGATCTCTTGTTTGGCCCGCAGCCAAAGAGACTGATCGTACCAGAAGCTGAGTCCGTCATGCAGTAAATGCCGATTTACATCCACAAGATCGACATCTCCAACCACAGCCGCATGTTTCATCCAGCTATTGAGGCTTTCGATCAGTGCTGCACGCGATCCAGCAAGCCGGTGCTCGGCCTGCCCGAGCACGGTTGGCAAAACAGGCAAGATTGATTGCTGCAAAATCTGGCATCCAAAGAGCTCGCTTGCCTGTCGCCAACAAAATTCAATCCGGCTTTTTATGCTATCGATCACCGACTCGCACTGAGCCCCGTCAAGCCCCGCATTCAAGTCAGATGTGACATGCCTCGCATCAAACCCGAATAGAACCACAGTTGGCTTGAATTTGTGGAGGCCCGACGAGAAATCCATCAATTCTTGGAGATACTGCCCGTAGTCACATTCATAAATCATAAACTTGAGACCGCGTCGTAATCCGGCAACGCGTATTCCTGCGTGCAGATGCGTTGTTGTTGAGGAACTGAGAATTGCGAGACGAATAGTTGTCCCCCATGGAACGTTCTCATCCAACAAATGTAGGGCCGCGTTGCTTAATGCGTTAGTCTGCACAAAATCAAGTTGCTGATTTGCCAAAGTGGAAGCATTGCTCCAAGCAACATGGTCGTCCGACTTTTGGTCTTGGAAAAATTTTAACTTAGCCCGAAAATTTTCAGTCTTCGGCAGCCAATATAGGGGGGAGACCATAGACATATTTAGCAAGCCTCCGCCTGAGCGGGTTCCCGGGCTGATTGATTGAACCGAAAAGAATAGGCCTGATGCATCACATTGAACCAGCTATCGACATCCAGATCCTGAATATTGCCACCGTCGACATACATATGTGCTAGATAGCCGACATACAGACGGTTTCGTAACACACTAATCGATCCTGCCGGATTGTTTTCGTCGGCAATCCTCATACCCAATAATGTGTTGTCACCGAACCGTTGCATCGCTTGGTGAATACCCAATAACTCGGCATCAGTAATAGCCGCCTTGGATTGCTTATAGACAAATATTTTATCTGCCGCATTCAAATCAGATATGAGCTTTCGTTTTAAAAAATTAATGCGTCTGATTTGCTCCGCCAGAAATTTATCGGCATCGACGGCATTGACCCTGATGAAGCTGTGGAGTTGATAATAGCCGCGCTTATCGCGAACCAAATATTCCCCGCTTTCGGTGGGGTCAAGATAAGTCTGCTCCGGGTCTCCCAAAACATCGAAATCATTGTCGAGAAGTTTAATCAACGTTGGTGGATGCACGGCGGCAAATCGAAACAGTCCGATCGGTTCAGCGCCGGCCCTGCGCTGAATCGAACCGAATTCACAATTGTCCCCCAACCCCTCGAACGCGAGTGCCAAATCGCGCAAGCTCTCAGGTGCGGCTTCTCGCGGTTCTGACTGACTGGCAATTTGAGAGTTCGACAGGCCTGCATGCCAGATTGCGTCACCTCGAGCGTTGCGAACATTCAGATCATCAGGTGCCAATCTGTGCGCGCGGTCCCACCATTGTACCGCCGTCTTCCAATCGCCTTCAGCCTCGGCGAGCCTCGCCGAGTGTATGTTAAGTGCGATGTCGTTTGGCGATTCCTCGAGTGCGCGTTTGAGTAGATATCCTGATTTCTCATGCAACCCGGCTTCACGAAACGCGACCGCTGCAAGGACGTCAAAAGAGTTGGGGCCAGGATACGAATCTAATACAGCCTGCCATCGGGTCGCTGCTTCCGGCCAGTCACATCTTTTGGCCGCAACTTCTGCATAATTTGCACGATTTTCGGCGTTATCAGGATATAATGATATCGCTTGCCGTAACGTTTTATCAGCGGCATCGAATAGTCCATGTTCACGCTGGGCAATGCCAAGCATAAGTAAGCCAAAATGCTCGACCGGGTCGATGCGCAAAATTAACTCACAGACGCGAATAGCAGACGACCAATCCGCATTGGCCTGCGCTTGTATAACTTTTTCGCGCAAAGCCGCGACATCAAATTGAGTCATGGCAGACCGTAGTGCTGCGATCACAGTCGGGGCCTCTGTCCGCAAAAAGGGATCGTCAGGAAACCGGTCCAATAATGCGGACCAGCGGGTTATAGCGGCTACTCGATCATCGCGCGCCGATGCGATATTAGCAAAATGAACACCAACAGTGACATCATCGGGAAACATCCGGGTTGCTTCAGCCAACAACATCTCTGCTTCATCCAGTCGACCAAATTCTAGCAACACAGAGGCACTGGCAGCGTAGGCGTAAGGATGATCGGGGAATCGATCGCATACGTCGCTCCATCTCTTTAGTGCCTCTGTCCAATCGCGATTATGTTGAGCGTTTAAGGCGAACGCGATGGCGAGAGTGACATTGTCCGAAAAGCGCCCCTGAGCATCGAGGATCGCCTGATCCGCCTCATCGAATCGATTAAGGCGACGCAATATTCCGGCGCGGCCGATATAGCCATCAGGCATATCAGGCGTTTCGGCGACGACCTCGCCCCATCGCAATAAAGCTTCATCGAAATTAGAGACCAGTTCCGCCTCATGAGCTAATTCTATGGGTGAACGCACCATATCGGCAGGCGGGTTAGCAGCCTGGGGCGCGGATGCCATCTCCGCCGCAACATGTTCTCCACTCGTTATACGCGAGCCCGTGGTCTGACGCTTATTTTTCCATGCCTTGGCAAGTTGGAATTTCATCAATTTTATATCCCTCTAGAGTGTCAGCTTGATCGATGGAGTGGATACGTTGAGTCAGGCCGTTGCTCGTTCTGTCGCGCTGCGAATTATAATTTTCTCTGCCGTCCGGCGGGGCGCCGTTGATTTCACAACCGTCATGTCGGCGCTGGCAAAAATGCCGGCGAGCCAGACGGGAGCAAAAATCTGGGCCCAGGATTTGCTGTCGGGCCGAAGAGCCTGAGCCGCACGTGCCTGAACATCGCCGACGCGCCCGGCCGCCTCAGCGAGCGCCTGCACCACCCCATCGATCGACGCCGCACACGGGATGATATTTTCCGAAATCGCCCTCAGTGCCTCAGCCGAACGGTTTTCGTAGATATTGGTAATCACCAACGCTCCTGTGGTGGCAAATTCGAACGGCACAACCGAGGGATGCGGTGCATACATCAAGCTCATCCCGATATCGAGGTTGGATGTCATCGCCCGATAATCGACCTCATCAAGTTTGGAGCGTAGGCGCAATTCATGTCCGCCGCCGAGCTTGACGCGTGGCAATTCGCTCAGTGCACCAAGGCCCGTGAATTGCCATTCCGAGCCAAACATGTTGCTGCGACAGGCCTCCTGCAAACCAAGTACGGCGACTTCAAATAAGTTGCGCGCGGCATGAGCCTCGGGCCTAGCATAGAGCATCAGATGACGCAGATCGCGCTGCGCCATGTCCTGCACAGTTTGCACAGGCATGATATTCAACCGGTGCTCGAACAACGCGTAATCGACGCCCTCGCGCGCGTGATCGGTGGCAAACACGCCGATCCGGTGGGTCTTAAAATAGCGCAACAGAAATTCGCTGTTGATGATGGGAAAATGCGGGAGATTATAGAGCGTTTCACAAATCGCCTTGGTCGAGCCAGAATCGTAAAATACTGGCTCATACTCCTGCGCCAAAAGCCGCGGGATTTTGTTATTCGTCAAAGCAGCGAGCTTCAACCCGATCGGCAGATCCCATACCGAATAGACCAGGATCTGGTCATGCGGTCCAACCCGCCCATTGCCGATGGTCGAGCGGTTATAAATCGCAGTATCGACGAGCGCGTCGCGCATGCCGGCGGTGGCGGGGTGCCAAAGGAAATAGACCAAATCTGCAACCTGGTCATTGGTGCAAAAAATCCGCAGGGTTCGGCCGTCGCGGCGCAAGGCGATCATCATTTCGAATACCGCGCGGTAACCGCCGAAGGTGATATCCGGGTTGAGATCCGGCAGCAGCACCCAAATGGCCGGCTTGCCCGCGCCATCGCGCACCGGCATCACCTCAAGTGCGGCGAGACGATCGCGAAGCCCAGCCACATTATCCAGCAAAGCTGGCTTAGTGACTCCGGGAATGCGCGCTTCAAGCGCCTTGGTCATGTCGTAGCGCGGAATCCGCCCCTCGGCTCGGCCGCTGGCCAAATAATGATAAAATCCCGAGGGCAGGCTACCTGTTTCTATGGCTTGCCGGATGTCGCTGTAAAAAGCCCGATACCACGATTCATCGAACCAGCGATTGGGCGAATGGCCTAGCCGCACACCCGTACGCAGATAATGCATCAGCGGATTAGCGCGAAATTTTTCACCATCCGGGCCGCTCAAATAAGTCTGCCGGTAGAATTCGGCGTCAAATCCATTCTGGATGGCACTCGCCGCCTGATCGCCACTTGTCCCACGCGAACCGCGGTCCTGATCCGGCCGGCGGCGGCTGCAACGCAGGAAGCGCCCATAAAGATTATAATGTTGCAGCGGCGTGATGAAGGGAAATGCTTCGAGAAAACCCCGCGCCGCCGGATTCGCCGCGAGATAGGCGGCAGGATCGCTCATCTCCTCGGCCGCCGGCAGCGGCGTTCCAGCCTGGGCGGCCGTGATTTGTAAAATCGGATTCGGCCAGCGGCCTTCCTGGATGCCGAATTTCAGGAAATGAATGAACCCGGCGATCATCTGGCCGTCAGCGACGGTCGCGCCGACATCCTCATAGGTGAAGCAATACCAGGCTTCATCAAAGAAATTATTCGGGCTGAAACCGCGGCATTCGGGTCTGGAAAAATAAAGCTCTAAAACAGCGGCGTCGTCCGCCTCGGCCCCACATGCGCCCAAGGCGATGAATTGCCGCTTGAGCAATTTCAAATTCATCGCGCCAACAATGGGTCCGATTAAGGCTGGCTCGAACAGATCGCCGACAAACCGGGTCACGACGTCGCTCGGTGATGCCGGCTTGGCCATCAGACCAACCACAAGATGAATAACTGCGCCAACCAGACCATGATCCCCGTCCTTTTCCACCGACCAATAGGCATCCAAAAAATATCAGAACCTTTAAAGTTAACACCAACTATTTAATTATTTGTTTATTTTAAAGCTCAATCTCACCAGAATCTGATATAATTATGATTAAGTCTCGCTTTTTTAATCATCCGTGAACAGCATTATCTAATTCTCGTGAATTACGCAATCCAAAATTAAGATTTTTTATGTGAAAACACGACATAGGTGTAGTACTTAGTTGCAATTGTTGGCAGTATGAAACCAATCGCCACATCGATGAGCGCGGGGGCAGGGCAAAATGTGACGCCACAAGGGCATCAAATTCATCTGTCAGAGCAGGTTTTTCTGTCTGAAACTAAGCCATCTGCCATTGCCGATAATGACATGGTCATGCAGCGTGATGGACATGAGATCCAAGGCCTCGCGGATATCGTGGGTCATTTCAATGTCATCGGATGACGGTGATGGGTCGCCCGAGGGATGATTATGGACCAGAATAATGGCCGTCGCGTGCAAATCCAGCGCCCGCTTGACCACTTCGCGCGGATAGACATGGGTATGATTGACTGTGCCGCGCGACTGCATCTCGTCGGCAAGCAATTGATTGCGATTGTCGAGAAATAATATCCGAAATTGCTCCACCCGCTCGCGTGCCAGAATAGCGGTTAAATAATCCATCAAACGCGGCCAATCATTCAAAACCGGGCGATCGAGCAACTCAGCCCGCGCCATGCGCACAGCCGAGCCTTGCACCAGCTTGATTGCACAAACAGCGTGCACGCCAAGGCCGGGCACCGCCAGCAGCACGGGCTGCGGGGCCGCCAGCACGGCGGCATAACTGCCGAATTTATTGATCAGCGCTTTCGCCAGCGGCTTGGTGTCGCCTTGCTTAAAGGCCAAAAACAGCAGCATTTCGAGTAATTCGTAATCGGCCAGCGCATCTGTGCCACGCTCCATGATCTTCGCCCGCATGCGCGCGCGATGACCAATCGGGCCAAGCGAGGCAAATGGTCCGTCCTGCGGGGCATCGATCGACCCTGGCGGGCGGGTGGAGATGTCAGCATCCGGATCTGCGAGTGCGAAATCCGCGGCATCAGAAAATCCCCGCGCGGCGTTGCGCGGTTTTGTGTCCCCGACTGATTGAGAAGCCTTTCGGCCCGGCCTGAATAACCTGAACACTGCAACCCGCCTGGAAAATTTCCCGTCCAGGTTGTATTGTTAGATCAAGTCCGCATCGATTGTCTATCGCAACAAAATACCCGCCCCTAGGCCGCTTCCGCCCGGGTCGCAAGCCGCGTGAGATTGGCAACGATGTCACGCGCTGTCGCCAGACGCATGGCGGTCTCCATCTCGCGGGCAACAACCAATTTATGGTCGGGCCGCAGCCTGATCGTGCCGCCGCGCGTCGCCAGCCAACTGACCAATCCGCCCGGGTTGGCGAAATGATTGCCGCGAAACCCGATCACCATGCCCTTCGGTCCGGCTTCCAGTTTTTCCACCCCGGCCGCCCGGCAAGCCCGCTTCAGGCTGACCGTATTGAGCAGATTATCAACTTCGCTCGGCAACTTGCCGAACCGGTCGACCAGCTCGGCGGCCAAAGCCTCGGTCTCGGCATCCGAAGCGAGACTGCCGATGCGGCGATAGAGCCCCAGGCGAACCGGCAGGTCAGCGACGTAATCATCGGGGATCAGCACCGGCAGACCAAGGCTGATATTGGGGGTCCAATCGCGCTCGGCGGGCGCTTCCTGGCGTGCTTCGCGGCGTAATTCGTTCACCGCATCTTCCAGCATTTGCTGGTAAAGTTCGATCCCAACCTCCCGGATATGGCCCGATTGCTCGTCACCCAGCAAATTTCCCGCGCCGCGCAAATCCAGATCATGCGAAGCAAGGGTAAAGCCGGCACCCAGCGTATCGAGGGTCTGCATCACTTCGAGGCGCTTTTCAGCGGCGGCCGAAATGCGATGCTGGGCGGGCCAGGTGAGATACGCATACCCGCGCTGCTTGCCGCGCCCCACGCGGCCGCGCAGCTGATACAAGCCGGCCAGACCGAACATATCCGCGCGATAAATGATCAAAGTATTCACCGCCGGCATATCGAGCCCTGATTCGACGATATTGGTGGCCAGCAGGATATCGTATTTGCCCTCGGAGAATTCAGTCATCACCCGTTCAAGCTCGGTCGGCGCCAGCCGGCCGTGAGCCGTGACACAGCGTATGTCGGGCACGATATCGACCAGCCGCTCGCGCATCCGGTCAAGATCCTCGATTCGCGGCACGACGCAGAAAATCTGCCCGCCGCGGAACCGCTCACGCGCGATCGCCTCGCGGATGACCAGCGGGTCGAAGGGCATGATGAAAGTGCGCACGGCAAGCCGGTCAACCGGCGGCGTGGTAATCAGTGACAAATCGCGCACACCGGTCAGTGCAAGTTGCAATGTACGCGGGATCGGTGTGGCGGTGAGCGTGAGCACATGAACATCCGCCTTCAAAGCCTTCAGGCGCTCTTTATGCGAGACGCCGAAATGCTGCTCCTCATCCACGATCAACAAGCCCAATTCGGCAAAATTGATGGATTTAGCGAGCAACGCATGTGTGCCCACCACGATATTGACGCTACCATCGGCAATGCCCGCGCGGACGATATTGGCATCCTTGGCCGTGACCATGCGCGAAAGCTGGGCAATTTTCACGGGTAAGCCGGCAAAGCGTTCGCTGAACACGCGGAAATGCTGACGGGCGAGCAAAGTGGTTGGCACCACGACGGCAACTTGCGTGCCGGCCATGGCCGCTACAAACGCAGCTCTGAGTGCAACCTCGGTTTTGCCAAACCCGACATCGCCGCAGATCAAGCGGTCCATCGGCTTACCGGCGACGAAATCCTCCAGCACATCGGCAATGGCGCGCGCCTGATCTTCGGTTTCGTTGTACGGGAAGCGCGCACAAAACTCGGCGAACGCGCCATCATCGGCAGCCAGCATGGCGGCATCACGCATCTGCCGTTCAGCAGCGATGCGGATCAGGCCCGCCGCCATGTCGCGGATCCGATTTTTCGCCCGCGCCTTGCGGGCCTGCCACGAGGCGCCGCCTAATTTATCGAGCCCGATACCGGCGGTTTCCGCACCAAAGCGTGATAGCAGCTCGATATTCTCAACCGGGAGAAACAATTTATCGCCGCCATCATAGAGTAGACGCAGGCAATCATGCCGCGCGCCATCGACATTGACGGTGATCAAACCGTCATAGCGGCCAATGCCGTGTTCGAGATGCACAACCAGATCACCCTCGGCAATCTCGGTGGCATCGGCAATGAATTGGTCGGCGCGTTTGCGCTTGCGCGGCGGCCGGGCAATCCGCGCGCCGAGTAAATCCTGCTCGGCAATGATCGCGAGCCGGTCGGACACAAATCCGCGCTCCAGACCAAGCACCGCGATGCCGACGACACCCTGCGGCAATGCACGGGCTTCATCGGCATTATTGATCGTCACGGCGGTGATTTTATGGTCGCGCAGCAAAGCCGAAAGCCGATCCCGCGAGCCTTCGCTCCAGGCGGCGAGGATTGTCTTGCGGCTGTTCCAGCTTTGCACCAGGGCTGCGAATTGTTCGAAAATATTGCCGCCGCCGGCGCTGTTCTGCGCAATGATCGGCCCTGGCCGTCCGCCCGCCTCAATCCCCTGCCCGCCTTCAGGTTTACCGAAGGGTGAGAATTGGAAACTCGGATGGGCGGCGAGAATATCGGCAAATTGATCGGCGGTCAGATAAAGCGACTCAGGCTTCAGCGGCCGATACGGCAAGTCTCCCGCGCGCGGCGAGGCAAGGCGTGCGCTGTAATGGTCGGCCACCATCTCAAAGCGCGCGGCAGCGGCTTCCTCTGCCTGATGATCAAGGCTGATGCTCGCCTGCGGCAGATAATCGAAAATCGTCTCCATCCTGGCGCAGAACAAAGGCGCGAAATGCTCCATGCCCGCATGCCGACGGCCCTCACTGATGGCCATGTAAAGCGGATCGGCCGCGGAATCGGGACCAAACATATCTCGATAGGCGGTGCGAAAATGGCTGACCGATTCGGCATCGAACGGCAATTCAGAAGCCGGGCGAAACACCAAAATGTCGCACGCCGCACCGCTGCGCTGCGTTTCGGTATCGAAATATCGCATCGCTTCGATCACATCGCCGAACATATCAAGCCTGATCGGGGCTGCTTCACCAGCCGGATAAATATCCAAAATGCCGCCGCGCACGGCATATTCGCCGGGCTCCATCACGGTGGGCGTGCGATGATAGCCATTGGCCTGCAAAAACGCCGTGATTTTCTCAGGCGGCAAGCTGTCGCCCTTGGCGATCATCAGGCTCGCTTCAGCGAACATCGCGCGCGGCGGCACAAGCTGGGTCGCGGCATTGGCCGTGGTCAGCAAAATGCGGCGCTTCGGGCTCGGCTCCAGCAAGCGGCATAATGTCGCAATGCGCTCGGCGATGATCGATTGGTTGGGCGAAACCCGGTCATAAGGCAGGCAATCCCAGGCGGGAAAGCGCAGGATTTCGATCGCCGGGTCAAAAAATTCGATGGCATCGGCCAGCCGCGCCAGCCGCGCATCGTCGCGCGCGATATGCAAGACTGGCGACTCCAGAGAGCGT
Source organism: Rhodospirillales bacterium 20-60-12 (assembly GCA_002255495.1). GTDB lineage: Bacteria > Pseudomonadota > Alphaproteobacteria > Acetobacterales > Acetobacteraceae > 20-60-12. Next base: position 20,571 of record NCAP01000037.1, read on the forward strand.
TTGGCCAGCAAGGACGCATCGAAGCCTTCCGGCGCGCCGTAGATCCCGATCAAATCTTTGACCCCGCCGCATCACGCATCCGGCGCAGCATCGGGCTATCGGCTTCGGCCGGGATCGGTTTGCGGCCGGTCAGCCAATCCGCCAGATCGGCATCGGGGAAATCCATCACCGCTTCCACCTCATCGAGCTCCGCGTCGGACATGCAAGCCATGTTACGGGCCACGAAACCGCCGATCAGCAGGTCATTCTCATAGGTTCCCCGATGATTGGCACGATAGAACAGGCGGCGGCGGCGGATGTCGTTGGGTTCGTCGGTCATGATGCGCTTGCGATATAGCGACAGGCTTGGGAAGTGTCAGCCCATGGATGACGACATTCTCGCACCGATTCGCGGCAAGCTTGCAACCCTGCCCGGCGTCGGGCCACGGATCGGCACGCTTTTGGCCCGTGCGGCCGAGGGCGAGCGCGTGATCGACCTGCTTTTTCATCTGCCGGTGGATTATATCGACCGGCGCGGGACGCCCCCGATCAGTGCCATCATACCGGGCCGAATTGTTACCCTGGCGGTTGAAGTCGTGCGCCACGACCCGCCGGCGCGCAAAGGCCAGCCCTACCGGGTGCTGGTGAAGGACAATTCGGGTTTTGCCGAAATTGTGTTTTTCACACCCGCGCGGTTGCTGCGCTTCCCACTCGGCGGTCGCGTGCTGGTCTCTGGTAAGCTTGATCTGTTCAACGGCATGTTGACCATGGCGCACCCCGATTACGTGGTGCCTGAAGCACGGCGCGAAAGCCTGCCCTGGATCGAGCCAGTCTGGGGGCTGACCAAGGGGCTGTTTCCATGGATGGTGATGAAGGCCATGGCCGGCGCGCTGGCCCTTCTGCCTGCTTTGCCCGAATGGCAGCGCCCGGATGTGCTGGCCCGCCGCAACTGGCCAGGCTTTGGCGCGGCCCTGCGCGCTTTGCATCAGCCGCTTGAGCTACCGGCACCCGCGATCAGGGAGCGTCTGGCTTATGATGAATTGCTCGCCCGCCAATTGGCGTATGGGAAATTGCGCCTGCGCGCCCGCCGTCGCCCAGGCCGGGCACTGGTCGGCGATGGCGCCCTGCGCACTGAGGCCCTGGCGCGGTTCGGGCACAGGCCGACACCCTCGCAGCAGGCAGCACTCGCCGAAATCGACGCTGATCTGGCCGCCCCGCACCGCATGTTGCGGCTGCTGCAGGGCGATGTCGGCTCGGGCAAAACATTGGTGGCGTTGCTCGCCATGCTGCGCGCCGTCGAGGCGGGGTATCAGGCGGCCTTACTGGTCCCCACCGAATTGCTCGCCCAGCAGCATTACCGGGTATTCTCGGCATTATGCCCTGCCCCCGTCGCGCTGCTCACCGGCCACGCCAAAGCCGCCGCCCGGCGCAAGATACTCGCAGGTCTGGCCGATGGCAGCATCAATATCGTCATCGGCACCCATGCGCTGTTTCAGGATAAGGTCACGTTTCACGATCTGGCGTTGGCGGTCATCGATGAGCAACATCGTTTCGGTGTCGATCAGCGTTTGCGACTGGGTGCTAAGGGTCATGCCACCGATATTCTGGTGATGACCGCAACCCCCATTCCGCGTACGTTGCTGCTCACCCATTGGGGCGAAATGTCCGTCAGCCGAATTGCCGAAAAGCCCGCCGGGCGCAAACCGATCAAAACGACACTGCATAAGCAAAGCGCGCTGGAAACCGTGCTGGCAGGGCTTGAGCGCGCGCTCAAGCGTGGCGGGCAAATCTATTGGGTCTGTCCGCTGGTGGGTGAGAGCGAATTGATCGACATTGCCGCCGCCGAGATGCGCTATGCGACATTGGCTGAGCGGCGGATATTAGTGGCCACCACGGTCATTGAGGTCGGCGTCGATGTGCCGAGCGCAAATATCATGGTGATTGAACATGCCGAGCGCTTTGGCCTGGCGCAACTACACCAATTGCGCGGCCGCATCGGCCGCGGTGCGGCGCAGAGTTATTGCCTGCTCATTCATGATACCCAGCTTTCCCAAACCGCCCGCAAACGGCTAATGCTGTTGCGTAACACGCAGGATGGTTTCGTAATCGCCGATGCCGATTTCGACTTACGCGGCGCGGGCGACGCGCTGGGCACGCGCCAATCAGGCTTACCGGGATACCGGCTCGCCAACCCCGAAACGGATGCTAACCTGCTGACCATGGCGCATCAGGACGCGCAATTGCGCCTGCAACCCCGCTCCGATAACGCCGCCACCGATCAGTCCGATATTCTGCTCCTGCGCCTTTTCAACCAGGACGAGGCTGCCGCCGGATTGGAAGCCGGTTAGATCATTGATATTTCAAAAAAGTCCAATTTATATCTTTAAATATATGATATCGAATATGAATGACCGCACGCTGGCGCATCTATGCCTGCGCCAGCGCATAACGCCGACAATGATCGAGATATTCTGCCTCATGAATACCGAGCAGTTCGACCACGCTGGACCATAGCCAGGACGGCGCATCGAGCTTGCCGCGATTGCGTGACAAGCGTTCGGTCCAGGACCGGCGGGTGGCGTCATCCATTTGCCGTCCGTGCGCGCGCCCGACGACATTGGCCAGATAATAGGCCATGGCGGTTGCCTGGCCATGGTCAAAATTCTCGATCTCCAATTTCAAATCCTGCGGCGTCAATTCACGCAAAAATATTGGCTTGCCTGACAATGTCGTGGCCAGCATTCGCTCGCCCAGATGGGGCGATAAGGCGCGCGCACCCGCCACAACCCGCTCAGCGTTGTTGTGCGGCATAGCAGCATCCGCTGCACGGGGTGCGGCCGGTGCGGTGGCTTGCTTGATATCCACCAGGCAAAATTCACGCCCCCCCAGGCGCAGTAAAACGGCATAGCGCAATAAACCCAGTGAACTGCAGCCCTTCACCCAATAAGCGGCATCGATGAACGCAATGTCCTCCCGCCCTTCCCGGCCGCGCAGCCCGGTCACCGCGACATCTACAGCCTCATCCGCAAACAAGGCGACCAAAGCGGCACGCTCATCAGCAGCCAAGGGCCAGAACCGTTTGCCCAAGGGGATCGAGGGCGAGCGATCATTGAGCCGTTCCTCGGCCAGATGCCGCCAGCGGCGCTGCAAGGATTGGGCGAGCAAATTCGCCACTAATTTCGGTGCTTTTGCCGATGCGTCATCCGCATAATCACCGCCCAATGCCTGCTCGTAGCCGGCAATCAACGCTTCGATGATCCGCGCGGTGGCGACGCCGGGCAAATCCGCGCTGCGCGCCGCCGAGGCCAGCGACAAGCCAAGCCGCACCAGATCATGCGCGGGATTACCGATGACGGTCTGGTCGAGATCGCGAATCTGCACCGCAACCGCGCCCTTGGCATTGGCCAATGGGCCGAGATTGCCGATATGGCAATCGCCGCAAATCCACACAGGCGGCCCCTCTGGCAGTTTTTTGCCGCTCTCGGCCAGCCATTGATAAAATTTCACAGTGCTGCCCCGCACATACGAATCGGGCGAACGCGCCATTTTCAGATTGCGCGTGGCTGCTAGCAAAGACGCACGGGCGGCCGGATCGGGTGGGGTGCTTTTCGCCATCGTGCGACCATGCACCGGCACTATCGCCAACGCCAGATATAGGCTTCAGTATCTACCTCACGCCTCATCTGGAGCGACATGACGATCAGGGATTACCCACGAGTCGGCGTTGGCATTATCGTCCTCAAGCCCGATGCCGTATTGCTGGTCAAGCGCAGCAAACCGCCCGCCGCAGGCGCCTGGAGCCTGCCCGGCGGCCGCCAGGAATGGGGCGAGACCGCGCAAGAGGCTGCGCGGCGCGAATTGCACGAGGAGACCGGGCTTGCAGTCGGGGCTCTGACGCTTGCCGGGTATGTCGACAGCATCCATCGCGACGATGCAGGCGCGATTTTATTTCACTACACGATCCTTGATTTCGCCGCCTTGTATGAAGGCGGCGAGGCACGCGCCGGATCGGACGCGGCTGCATCGGCGTGGGTCAAGTTTGATGAATTCGACCAGTACGATTTATGGGGTGAAGCCCGACGATTGATTGAATGCGCACGCTCATTGATTTTGTAATTGCCGGGCCTCGGCCTCCATGTGATGCGCTTTGCGCAGCAGCATGAAAGCGCGCACCTGATTGAAGGTGACGTAGCCGCGATTTTGCGTATCGATGGCGGAGAAATGATTGACCAGCATGCCCATATGCGCGGACTGCGCGGCGGCGAGGGTCATTTCGCCATCCTGATGCGGGGTGGCGGCGACAAATTTTTGCTCCATAGCCTGCAATCTTGCCTGCTCGGCGGCACGATGATCCTGCTGCATTTGACCCGGCTCGTCGCCGCCCGGTGCACCCGCAGACGGTGTGTCATCGGTGGATGGCGCCATGCTCTGCGCCAGAGCAGGCGCGCTGAGTGCGAGCAAAATCGGCAGAAACAGCAAACGGCGCATATTAACCTCCATGAACGAGATCAACATGCGCCGCTTATGTAACCGGCCGATATCAGCCAGGTATCAAAGTTTAGCGCTTGATCGTTATAAACCGAACAAGCGCTAAGGTTATTGTTCGATCAATTTCAGCGCATGAGCTGGCGTCAAGCGACACCGGCTCATGCGCTGTTGATCTAGCGCGAATAGAATTCAACCACGAGGTTCGGTTCCATCTGCACCGGATAGGGCACATCGGCGAGCTTCGGCGCGCGGATGAAACGGCCTTTCATGGCGCGATGATCAACCTCGATATATTCAGGAATATCCCGCTCCGGGCTTTGCGCGGCGTCGAGAACAACGGCGATCTGCTTGGATTTCTCGCGCACTTCAATGATGTCGTCGTCATTGACCTGATATGAGGGGATATTCACCTTTTTGCCGTTGACCATGATATGGCCATGGCTGACGAACTGGCGGGCCGCGAACGGGGTGACGGCGAATTTCATGCGATAGATCACCGCATCCAACCGGCGCTCGAGCAGCTCGATCAGGTTTTCGCTGGTGTCGCCACGGCGGCGCACGGCCTCCTCATAATATTTGTAGAATGCCTTCTCGCCGACATTGCCGTAATAGCCGCGCAATTTCTGCTTGGCCATCAGCTGCACGCCGTAATCGGACGGCTTCTTGCGGCGCTGACCATGCTGGCCGGGACCGTATTCACGCTTATTGATCGGCGATTTCGCGCGACCCCAGAGATTCACGCCCAAACGGCGATTGATCTTATATTTACTTTCGGTGCGCTTAGTCATGCGTCCCGGACTCCTTTTGCTTCATGTTGCACCGGTAGGCCGCATATCGCTATGCGACGGGCGCACGCCCCGGAGGCGTGTCCACGTTCCCGGCAATGCAGGCTTCCTATGGGCGCGTCATTGAAATGTCAAACCAAGGCCGGCCCGCGGCGCTCCACCCGCCATTGCCACAGGCACAGCAACGGGGTGACCACAAGCTCCATCGTCAGGCCGAACAACATGGGAAAGCCCGGCACGCCGACGGTCAGCAGGCTGAATAAGCGCGCCAGGCCACCGATCGCGACGATCAAGGTCAGCAGCCGAAACCGTGACCCCTGTCGCTCGATGCGCGGGATCATGCCATAAAACAGCAGCCCAATGCCGAGCAGCAGCCCCGACAGATAGGCAAAATGGCTGGTCAGATTAATCACCGGCGCGGTTTGCCCGACGAAACCCGGGCCGGCCAGAATGCCCGCCAACCCGGCGCCGAGCGGCACGAGCCCGGCAATGGCGACAGCGATTTGAAGATTGCGACGTGAAAAAAAACTGCTCATGACGCGCAGATTGCGCAAGCCCCGCCGCACCGCAAGCTCCCGCCTGCCGGTCAACGCGCATGTGATCGCGCAGGCAACCCAGCAGGCGCACGCCAACACCTGGCGTAACCGGCAATATCGACCACCAGGCGAGAGGCCGGCCGAGCCAGATTGATCTCCGCTGCCCCAGCCGTCCAACGGCCGTGATCACCCGGCGCCCATTCATGCCAACCGTTACCCAGGCTCAGATTTTGCCGATCCTCACGAGGCAGCCTGACGGATGCGATGCACGCCCCAAGGTTGCGCCGGTCGACGGAGCCAGGATCGGTCTGCCCGGCTTCATGGGACCGCGCCGCAATCATGAATTGTTGCGTGCCCGCCGGCAGATTAAACAACACAAGGCGCCCACGTGCTTTGCCATCCAAGCGCCGGCCGCCGGCCAGAAGATGCAGATCCGGCTGGTGGGCGAGGTAGAAACCTAAAGCCTGCGCCCGTTCATGCAGGCGCCTGCGGATCGCGGCGCGTGCCGAACCATCGGCCAGCGGTGCACAAGCCGGGCGCAAGCCGGCACGGCTTCCGGCCTCGCCATCGAACCAAAACCGGTTGCCGGTATCGCGATAGGTTTCAACCGCAAGCCCTTCGGCAAGCAGCACATCGTGACTGGCCAGTTCAACATGATAATACGTCACCGCCAGCCGGTCGGTTTCGCGCTGAATTGTCGCACCATTGACCAGCCAACCCACCGGCACCAGCCATTCGTCGATCAGGAGCGCATGATTGGCCGAAAGCCGCACCGGCCGGGCCGGCAGACCAGGGGCGAACGCATTTGGCGCAATCAGCATCGGGGCAGCGCGTTGGCGGTTGCCTGGCAGGCAAGTCAGATCCAGCAGCCTGTGCCCAATCCAGCCGATCGGCCTTGAGGCACCCTTTACCGTGATAACAGCGTCGCCCGGCCGCAAGCTCTCGACCGCACGATAGCCGCTCGGCGTCAAAAGCCGCGTGCCTTGGACGAAACAAGGAATATCGATCAGCGTGCCTCCCGCGCCGTCCGCGCCATATTGCGGTGCCGGCAGGCCGGCCAGTGAAATCAAACTGAACTGGTTCAAACCCGCGACCAGACTCTGCCCGACCAGCGTTATCGCGCTCACGGCAATGCCCGGCAGATCGATGAATGCCGAGTCGGACCCGATCGCCAAAGTCGTGCCGGCGAGGTCAGCATTCAGGGTCACCCCACCTTCCCCGGCGAAGATCTCACCGCCGATGATCGTCCCGGCATTGACCACACCCGCACCGCTGATCGTGCCCGCGAGATCGATGGTGGCGGCCGCAAGTGTCGCCTGATCCATGCTGAGTTGATCGGCCAGCGTAAGCAGGCCGGAATCGATCAATTGGGCGCCCTGGGCGAGCCATATCTCACCCTTTGCCAAATTGGCGAAAGATGTTGATAATGAAGCATTATTCGCCAAATCGAGCAGCCCTGCGCCGAGCGCCAGGCTACTCATGGAGGCATGCCCGGAAAGTTCCAGACTTGATTCGACCGATAATGCGCCGGACAAACTCAGCACGCCGCTGACCTCGCCGGCACCGAGTGTTGCAATGGTCATCGATGCCGCTTGCAGAGCGCCGGCAAGGATGAGAGTGCCGGCGCTGGTCGTATCGCCAACCAGCGCGTCGCCGCTGATCGAGAGGGTCGAGGCAACATCGAAAACCGCCTCACCATTTTGATCGATGGCGAGGCTGCCGAGCGCCAGGCGGTCAGCAAAATCGATCCGCCCGGTCACTGACAAGCCAGCCGCACTGCCCGGGCCGGAGACAAAAGTGAGCGGATCGGTCGATATATTTACGTTTGGAAACAATATGTTGTCGGCACTTGTCGCACTCGGAAACAAGCCCTCGGGGCCTGCCTGATACCTGATGTTTTGCCCCGCCGGGAGAATATCGATCGCCAGGGAGGCGGTGAATCCCGCCAGCCCGCCGCCCGTTCCGGAGAATAAAATTGTATCGCCGCTGCCGGTTGTCGCAGCGCGATAACTCAATCCGGCCAATTCCTGATCAAGTGCCAGGCCCGATGTGCCGGCCAGCGTGATCACCGCGTTATTCTGCGTGCCATCGCTCAGAATGCCGTCATGGGCGGTCAGAACCAGCTGCATCACAGCACTGCCTGGCTGACGAAGCAGCAGATCCAGACCGCTGATCGGTGCTGCGATGCCGCTTACCACGCTGATCTGGGCCAGCGATGCGGGCAGCGACCCGATATCCATCTGCACGGCTGCGGGCCGCAGCCCGATCGCATATTGCCCGCCGAGGTCGGTCTCGACCGCCGGTGTCGTGCCGGCAGGCATAAGCGCATTGATGGTAAAAGACTGCAGCACGCCGCCGGAATCATACCCCGAGACCTGAAAGGAATTGGCGGTCAGATTACTCACCGAGAGGCTCGTCAGGCCTGGGAAAACCAGCCTGTCGCCGGGTGCGAACTGGCTTATTGTTCCGGCAAAATTTCCTGTATAATCAACAACTAAAACGCCACCCTCCTCACCCAAGGCCGAGCCAAAGGATGTCCCGTTCTGGGCCGGATCCACCCCGGGCAGAAAAGCGATCCGCACCGATGCATCGACCGCCATCGCCGTGGGCGCGAACACCCCATACAACGGATCGACCGCGCCAAGTTCCATCACCCCGCCCGGCCCGACCGCCAAATCCAGCCCGCCGCCGAGGCTGCCGGCGGCAATCAGGAGCGGGGTTTGGCCAATGGCCAGAATGGTCCCTGGCCCGGTCACCGCACCAGCCTCACTGAAATTCCCGGCGACCAGAGTGCCGTCGCCGACCAGTAGCGCCCCGGCAGCGAGGTTAATCGCCGGCGCGTCGAGGGTTGTGGCGCTCAGACCGGCTTGCACGAGCCCCGCGATATCCATCAAGCCGCCGGCCGCGACATCGATTGCGGAGCCCATCAGGCCGCCCGAGAGCAACAGCGCCGCATTCTGCGTGCCCACCAGTAAGGCGCCGGTTGAGAGGCTCCCCAGATCGACCAACTGGCCATATTGCCCGCCCAGGATCAGCGCATTTGCAGTCATCGAACCGCCCGGCCTCAGCCAGAGATCGGCATTGTTCAACGTGATATTGCCCGTCGCATTCAATCCCGCATCGATGAGCGAGAGCAACGCCCCCTGATCCAAACTGACGCTGACCACACCGAGCCCGGCCGGTGCACCAAGGCTGCCTGCCAGCGCCAGGCTCGCCCCCTGAGCGACAAGGCTGCCGAATGCATCGAACAAACCTGAGACTGTCACATTGCTCGCGGGGGCAAGGCTCAAATTACCGCTGATCTGTGTGCCGGCGACGGTCTGGCTGCCGGTCAATGTCACCGGCGGTGGCGCTGCAGCGGCGGAAGCTGCGATCATGACGCTGCCGGACGTCACCTGCCCCGGCAGCGGGCCGGCGATGCGGCGCGCGATATATGTCAGCGCTGTGGCACCGGACGGACCGGCATAAATCAGCCCGGCCAGGAGCTGATCGATCTGCGCCAGCAAGGCTTCGCTGAATTGCAAAATGAGGGTCGAACTCACCTCGCCCTCGATTGTCACGCCAGGCACCGGAGCCGCCAGCGGCAAGAGCAGAACCCCCTGGCCGACAGTGAGCGTGAGCGACACAATTTCCGCGGGGCTGGCCCCGCTATCACCAAGGGCCAAACCCGGCAGGCCCGCCGCCTGATAGCCGGTGACAACAAAACTCGCCGGGGGCGCTGCAAAGCCGAGCGTTCCGCTCATGTCAGCCCCGGATTACACATGATCACCACCTCTGGTCGCACAGACGATTGTTGCAACACCCAAACGGTCAGCGTCAACGGGATAATCTTGCCGCCACCATTGGCGACGGTGGATAGGAGCCATGCCAAAAACGCAGTATCGGCGGCGATGCAGGCAGGTCAGTCTGGATGCCATGTCGACATTATCCCGCCCGGTTTACCTTCTTTTGGTATTATTATTCTGCCTGGCATGGAGTTCATCCTTCCCGTTCGCCAAAATCGCCGTCTCGCTGGAGCCGCCTTTATTGTTTCTGGGCATGAGATTTCTCGCCGCCGCGATTTTGCTGCTCGGGTTTGCGCTGGCCACCGGCTGGACCCGTCAAAGCGTGCCCTGGCGGCTGCTCATGCTGCTCGGGGTGATCAATCAGGGTTGCTATGTCGGGTTGTCATGGTTGGGTCTGGGTGGCGTGAGTGCGGGGTTTGCCACCATTATCGCCAGTCTGAACCCGATCATGGTGGCGACCCTGGCAGCTCCTTTGCTTGGTGAGCGCCTGCATTGGCGAAAATTGGTCGGGCTCGGACTCGGCTTGGCCGGGGCGATTTATATTGTCCGCCATGGCGTGCTCTCGGGCCATGAGCAGCCGTTCGGCGTGATCATGCAGTTCATTTCCCTCAGCGCACTGATCATCGGCACATTAGCCTACAAGAAATTCGCCCCTCACGTGCGCCTGCCCGTGGCGGTTGGGTTTCAGCAATTGGGGGCTGGGCTGGTGCTGGGCGCAGCCGGGCTGATTTTTGAACAGCCGAGCCATATGCAATTCGTGCCGATGTTTTATCTTGCCTTGTTCTGGCAGATTTTTATCGTCTCGATCGGTGCGTTCATGCTGTGGTTTTTTCTGCTCTCACGCGGCACGGCGACGTCCGCCAGCGCCCTGCATTTCCTGATGCCGCCGTTGGGATTGGTCATGTCGTTCGCCATTCTGCACGAACCGATCCAGCCTTACGACCTGCTGGGCATCATCCCGATTGCACTGGGAATCTATCTCGCGACCAGACCGGACCCGACGCCACGGACCCTGCTCGCCGAGTTACCTGCGACTGATTAGATCGATATTGGTTTAGCTGGGTTGCTTCACTCCAGCTAAACCAATGAAATTGTCCGACAAAACAACCACAGGGCAGGTCAGTTGACCGCCCCGCAGCCTTCGTCAATCAAACCCCGGCGGCTGGTGCCTTGGCTGCCTTCTTTGCCGCAGCACGGGTAATCCGGCGCTTCAAAGTCAGGGCCTCTGGGGTCAATTTCGCATCCGAACGGGACATCAGAAACGCGTCCAGGCCGCCATTATGCTCAATCGTGCGCAGGCCGCGAGCGGTCAGACGCAAATGGACGGGCGCACCCAACACATCGGACAGCAGAGAAGCCTGCTGAAGATTGGGCAGAAAGCGGCGGCGGGATTTGTTGTTCGCGTGGCTGACATTGTTGCCAGACAGCACGCCCTTCCCGGTGATTTGGCAGCGG
>NCAP01000038.1 GCA_002255495.1 Rhodospirillales bacterium 20-60-12
TGGGCGCCGTACGGTTTGGGTTGAGGGAGGCATAGAGCATGGCACGTGTAAAACGGGGCGTAACGACGCACGCCCGTCATAAAAAGGTTCTCAAGCAATCGAAAGGCTTTGTTGGCCGGTCATCGACCAGCTACCGGATCGCCCTCGAGCGGCTCGAAAAATCGCTTCAATATGCCTACCGCGACAGGCGGGTTAAAAAGCGTGAGTTCCGCGCTTTGTGGATCCAGCGGATCAATGCCGCTGTCCGTGAGCATGGCCTGACCTATTCGCAGTTCATTTTCGGCCTGAAATCGGCCAATCTGGAGTTGGACCGCAAAGTTTTGGCAGCCATTGCATTCGACGACGCGGCCGCTTTTGCCGAGATCGTGAAATCGGTTCAGCAGGTTCTTGCGGCCTGATCGCCAGAGGGTGATATGCAAAAAAGAGCGCTTCGGCGCTCTTTTTTATGTCCGGAGATCGGCGATTGATATTGCTTCGTTCAATCATATTCGGTTTTGCCGTTGCCGCGCCGGTTGGACCGATGAGCTTGCTGTGTATGCGCCGCACATTGACCGATGGCTGGCGGCAAGGCCTGGCGACGGGCATCGGCATTGCGCTGGCGGATGGCATTTATGCGGCCATTGCGGTGTTCGGGTTGCATGGTGCGTCGGTGATACTTGCATCCCATGCCCGTATGCTGGATGTCGGCGGTGGGATAGCCCTGCTTTATCTTGGCTGGCGGTTTATGGTGACGCCGGTCTCCGACGAGCCGATTACGGCGCTAAGATCGACTAATCCGGGACTTGCTTTGTCCTCGGCGGTTCTCCTCACATTGAGCAATCCGGCGACCATCATTATTTTCTTCGCGATATCGGCAGGATTGACACCGCCGTCAGGTCTCAACAGGACGGACGCAGCCCTGGTTGTGGGTGGCGTGACGCTGGGTTCGGTAATGTGGTGGGCGCTGCTGGTGGCCACCGTGACGAAATTTCGCACGGGCGTGAGTGTTGTTGCGCGGCGCCGGATTGGCCAGATTGCCGGCGGCTTGTTTATCGTTTTCGGCCTGATCGCGCTGTGGCACGGGCTGTTTTAGAGCAATATTGGTTTAGATGGAGTCATCCGACTGCATCTAAACCAATGAAATTGATCGACAAAATGACCATAGAGCGTATCGTCGTAAAACGATCACGCTCTAGAGTTTTCTGCGCCTTTTATGAAGCCATGCCCGTAGCGGCGCCAATGCACGCCACATGCGGCTGGTTTCGATCAATCTGACATGCTCCGCCAGGCTCGCCTCACGCAGCGCCGCCGCACTCAGATCGGCGCGCAATTGTTCGAGTTCGCGGTTTAGGGCGGCCCGATCCAGGACCGTGATTTCACTGTCGGCAAGCTCACGTCCGACGCGGATTTTAGCGGCATCCGCCAGATCATGATGGGCTGCCATGGCGGCGCCGCGGGTGACCTGGGCCGGCAAAACCGAGGCCAACTGGTTATGCAGATAAGCCGCGTCCTGCACTAGCCGGGGAAAACTGAGCATGATGATTTTGACATCAGCCCTGACCAGCCGTTCAATCAGCTTGTGAAACCCAAGTGCCAAAATGCGCGCCTGATCGAGCGGATGGAGCGAATAGACGATGCCACCCGCAGTGTGCCCCCAATGCTCCCACGGCTGATCGAGTTTGGTCGTCCAGACATTATTGGCGGCAAATGAGCGCAACTCATTGATGGTGCGGCTCGATGCCGCCTCCTGCAGATCGCGCAGCGGGATGATAACGGCATCCAATGTGATGCTGTCGTCGGCGAGAACCTGATCAATGAATTCAGCACTCCAGGGACTTTTGACGACGTAGGGCAAATCCGGCCAGATGGCCGAAAGCGGCATATCTTCGGCGCCGGCGTTGGCGGCTTCGTCCCAATGGGCACCCTCGCCATGACGTTTGAAATGCGTCTCGAGGCCAAGCCTGTCGAAATAGCGCACGAGAAAGGACGTTCCGGCGCGGCCGGTGCCGGCGATGAGAATATGATGCTTATGCGGACGGACGGAGATATCCTGGGTCATTGAGGTGACGGGCCAGGGGACATATGCACCGCCAAAGCCGCGTCAATTTTCGCTTGGATCGATTGGGGTGATGTCTGCAGCCCGCGGAACCGCATGACATAGCGCGCATGACGCATCGAGCCCCTGTTCACATAGAGGGTGAGAGAGGATTTTGTGATATGGGCTGCCGCAATGTCGGACCAGAGGGCATTGGTCAGCGGCGGCACCAGAAATGCCACACCGTCGTCATCGATGACGGCCCGACGATGCACCCCTGGCTGCCGTCGTGCGCGGACCAGGGAGTCAACGGCGGCATAGAGCGTGATCAAACCAGCGATCGGCAAAGCGAGCGCCGCAACGCGCAATAGATTATTTCCCGGACCAGCTTGGGCAAACAAATAAGGTCCGATTAGCCCAAGCGCACATAGCGCGATTGCCACAACCAAAGGCGGTGACGGTGCCGGGGCGCGCGCTTCGATGATCAATTGACCGTTGGCCATTCTGTCTCATGACATGGCCAACGGTTAGAACTCAAGAGATCAACGGATCGGGAGGGTCAGCCCGAATGAGACTGCGGGCGGCCCGAGGAAAACCGGCGGCGGCGGCACATAAACCGGACGGGGCGCGTAATAGACAGGTGGCGGCGCATAGTAAACCGGTGGCGCGTAATAGCGGGGCCGGAAATAGACCGGCGGGCCAACCCGCACTATGACGCCAGGATGCCAATAGGGGCCATGCCAATAAGGCCCCCGATGCCACCCATCCCAGTCGGCACGGGCAGTCCCGCTAAAGCCAAAAACCGCGCCTGCCAGGACCGTCAGGGTAAGCAAAGATTTGATGCGCATTTTTGCAACTCCTTCGATCGAATTGTGAGGCAATTTCGTCACAGATCAATGATTTAACCCAAGACCATGTTCCGGTTGGGGCAAAAATGTTTCTTAATGTGACAGGGCCGCGATAAGGTTTTGGTGAGATTATTCTAATAGGCTGCATTAGGGTCGGCCTTGGAGCATAGATGAACAGAACACGCTTTTGGGCTGGGGTTATCGCCTGTTTTGCGAGCCTAATATCAGTGCCGCTGAGCTTCGCGGCCGCACCCGCCATTGCGTCCGCAGAAACCGGGTTAGCTGTCGGGCTCACTGGATCCTATGTCCATTATCAGGAAAATCTGGGGCCCCTGAGTGATAGCGAATCCGGCGGCTTGGCAGGGTTTTCGGCTCGGCTGAGCAGGCTCGGCACGGTTTATGGCGTGTCGGATGTGTATGCCGCCCTGAATTACCAGTTCTCGGGTGGGATGATTGGTTATGATGGATTTACTCAGCCCGGACAGCCCTATCGTACAGCCGACCGGGCGTTTTTTAATCAGGTCGAAGTGCGTTTGGGACAGGGATTCACAATCGCAAATGGCGCTGAGGTGATCCCTTTTGTCTCCGGCGGTTTCCAGAACTGGTACCGCAATATCGGCGGAGCATCGGGGCTTGGGGAATATTATCAAGCAGGGGAAGCCGGAGGCGGGATAAAGTTTGATCTGGTTGCCAGCCCTCTATTGGTTCTATCGGCTTCGGCCGAGGGCACGGCCTTGTTTGGCGGATCGGTGTCAGCGCCTGCTTTGCAATTCAAGGGCAATTTCGGAACGAGCGGCGAGCAGAGGGTGAGTCTCGGAGCGGATTACCGCGTGAGCGGGCAATGGCACTTATTTGCCGGACTCGGCGTCACCCATTTCAATTATAGTGGCTCGAAAGCGGATAATGGGTTTTTCGAGCCGGAAAGCAGTACCGTTGTTGTACGCAGTGAGCTTGGCGTGGCGTTCGGGTTCTAGGGTGAGATGCGTTATCACGCACCCATTCTGTGCATGTTTAGCAATCATTTTTATGGAAACGGCATGGGGATGATCTCCGATTACGATAGGCCTGCGTGGCCGCACCGGCCATCAGTCGCAAATGATCAGATGACATTAAAATATTTTTTCTAACACGGCGTTATTTGTTCTTGCCCACTTGGCCCAATTTGAACTATACATTTTTATACGCTGACTAATTATATAAATCGCAGGTCGAACATCTTTTCATGGCGGAACCAATTGATTTTTTCAGTTGGGCCGCAGATATCGTTGGACAGTCAGGTTTAAAGCCCGCAGCGCATCATTGTTTACTGATTACCGAATTAGATAAAATAGCCGATGGACAAATAGACCGGCTGATGATTCAGATGCCGCCGGGATCGGCTAAATCGACATATGCATCGGTTTTATTTCCATTTTGGTGGTTTCATAGACACCCCGAAAGTCAGATCATAGCGTCATGCCATACTGCATCGCTTGCAGAGCATTTCGGCCGGCAAGTCCGTAAGACGATTACGGAACATGGTGCGCCGCTCGGGCTGAAACTGGCACCTGACAGCCGAGCGTCCGGCAGATTTGCTTTGACCTCCGGTGCGGAATATTTCGCCGCCGGCGTGCGTGGGCCGATTACCGGACGCCGGGCCAATTTGATCCTGATCGACGATCCCATCAAATCATGGGCCGAAGCCGATAGTGCACAGGCACGCGACTCATTGTGGGATTGGTATCGGGCTGAATTATCCGCGCGCCTCAAGCCGCAAGGCCGCATCGTGCTTATCATGACACGCTGGCATGAGGATGATTTGGCCGGCCGTCTCATGGCATCCGATGACAATTGGAGATGCTTGCGGTTGAGCGCCCTGGCAGAAGACCAAGACCCGCTTGGACGGGACTGTGGTGCTGCTCTGTGGCCCGAATGGGAGAACGAGGAAGCCCTGCTCCGGCGCCGGCGCGTGGTGGGTGAGCGCGCCTTCGCAGCCCTTTATCAGCAAGCTCCTGGATTTGCCGGCGAGCGGCTATTCGATGTTGGGCGGATGCAACTGCTCGACCAGGAACCGACGATTATGCGCGCTGTGCGCGCGTGGGATTTGGCCGCCACTCTTGCCGCGCCAGGTCGCGATCCGGATTGGACCGTTGGGCTCAAACTCGGGCTCACGCAAAGCGGCCTGCTTGTTATTCTTGACGTGATCCGCCTACGGGGCGGGCCTGCGGATGTCGAAGCAGCGATTATTGATGCTGCCCGGATTGATGGAACTCAGACAATGGTGGCGTTGCCGCAGGATCCCGGCCAAGCCGGGCGTGCCCAGGCACTCTACTTGACCAGGCAATTGATCGGATATCAGGTGATCACAACACCTGAAACCGGTGCTAAAGCGACACGGGCAATGCCGGCGGCGGCACAATTGCAAGCAGGAAATATGGCCGCGATACGCAGCGGCTGGACCACCGGATTGATGAATGAGATGCGTGAATTTCCTGATGGGCGCAAGGATGATCAAATTGACGCCCTATCACGAGCGGTCAATCATATGATGTGTGCGGGACCGGCGAGCCGTAGGCTCAACGTGCCCTTGATGTCGCGTTAGATTTTCGAAACATTTCAATCGCCGAACGCTTGGGACGAATGTGAGTGAAAACTCATGAGTTCACATGTCACACTCAGACTTATTTACATATTGTTTGATAAGTCCGACTCATGGAATCTGTGCACAATGTTCGAAACGATATGTGAAACGATACAAAGTGACGATTCACTGCCTGAACGCGCCCGAAAGCTGGAGATCTATCGGCGAGTGCTCGATGGCACCCTATATGATGGATTACCCTATCAATTTCACGAGGAACGAAGTGGCAGCGGTGAATATATTCCGCTTCGTGCACGGCGTCCTTCTGTCCGCTATGGGCTTTGCCGCATTGTAGTAGATGATTCAGTCGCATTGCTATTTAGCGCTGGCCATTTTCCCGCCATACAATGTGACGATAATAGGCTCTCACTCCTGCTAACCGATATGATACGTGAGTGCCGAATTAATGAGATCATGATTGAGGCAGCGATTCGCGGATCAATAGGTTCTGTTGCGATATTGATGCGCGTTTTATCAGGCCGTCTATTTTTTAATGTCATCGATAGTCTGTATTTGACTCCAACATGGCGTGACGATGCGCCCGATCGTTTGGCGAAGGTAACCGAACGATACAAGGTAAAAGGCGCCGACTTACTTCTTCAATCATACACTGATATCGACCCCGATTGCTATTATTGGTTCACCCGCACGTGGACAGATCAATCAGAACTTTGGTTTTTACCAACACTGACCGGCGATATAGGGGCGGAGCCGGCTATTGATGAAATCCGCTCGATAAACCACGGATTAGGTTTTGTTCCAATCATCTGGATCCGTAATCTACCAGGTGGCGATGGCATAGATGGCGCGTGCACATTTCGCGCCGCCATTGAGACGAGTATCGAGATTGATTATCAACTCTCACAGGCCGGACGGGGGCTGAAATATTCCTCCGACCCTACATTACTGATTAAGGAACCCGCAACAAGTGATAGCGAGATTGTTAAGGGCGCGGGCAATGCCTTGGTCGTCTCTGAGAAGGGCGACGCAAAATTGCTTGAAATCGGCGGGACTGCATCAGCCGCCGTTATCGACTATGTGAGGATATTGCGTGAATTTGCACTTGAGAGCGTACATGGCAATCGAACGCACGCAGATCGGCTGACGGCTGCACAATCCGGGCGCGCGCTGGAATTACTCAACCAAGGATTAATCTGGCTCGCTGATAATCTACGTGTCTCATATGGCGAAGGTGGCCTGTTGCCCTTGCTCCAAATGGCGCTGGAGGCCACACAAAAATTTCGAATTTCAGTATTTGGCCAAGTGGTCACACCAGTTGAAGGCCATACACGCATGACCTTGCGCTGGCCGCGCTGGTATCCGCTCTCTGCCGATGACCGGCTGAAAGACGCACAGGCAATCGCGACTCTGGTAAACGCCGGGCAATTATCCCGTGAAACGGCGGTCACGGCATTAGCGGCAATGACCGGTGTTACAGATGTGACTGAAGAAATTAATAAGATTATGCAGGATGATATGACCGCATGAGCGATGAACCCGATTCCCCTCCGCAATCTATCGCCGATTGGCAAAGCCGCGCCGAAGCCGCTGAGCGACTGCTGGAAGACCATAAACATGCAACAGATCTTCGGATCGCCGCCGTCGAACTCAAAGCCGAGGCGATCAGGGCCGGCATGATCGATCTGGATGGATTAAAACTGATTGAGCCGGATGACCTGAAATTCATTGAACCCGGCAATACCGCTACAGCCAGCGAGATTATCGATAGGTTACGGAATTCCAAACCATGGCTGTTTAGCGCTCGATCTTCGTCATCAGGAGCAACGGCACCAAAGCCCGAGCCACCGCGTGCACGTCATGCGCGGGACATGACTCACACTGAATGGCGCGCGGCGCGCGAAGCCTTGCTCCGCCGTTAACGACTGTCACTAAGCACATTGTATTTGCAGCCTGCCCAACCTGAGCTTGGGTGGCGGCATCTATTAATTCTCTCTTTGTAAGGATTATATTATGGGTATTTCGAATTTTCCGATTGCGTTGCAGCCAATCATTCAGCAAGGATTTCTGGAGCGGGAGTTCGAACAATCTCTACGCTCCCGCCTCGGCTACCGGATGGTCGCTGATCGTGAAGAATTTTCGGTCGGGATTGGTGAGACTTTGACCAAAACGCGGGCAGGTCTCAAACCTTCCATTACGACACCGCTCGCCGTCGCGACCAATACCAACCTGGATAATGGGTTGACACCGCAAAGCTGGGGTGTGGAGCAGTATACGATCACTCTAAATTTCTATGCGGCGACCCAGGACTTGAATATGGTGACAAGTCGCGTGGGCATTGCAAGCCAGTTCCTACAAAACGCCGCAACCAATGGCGAGCAGGCTGCACGGTCACTTGATGAGCTCGCACGTAACGCTTTGTTTGCGCCATATTTCGGCGGAAACACACGTGTCACGACAAACCTCGCTTCGGCTGGCGTAACAATTACTGCCGATGATATTCGTGGATTCACAACAGTTTTTATCAATGGTGTTCAGGCAGCTGCATCAACACTCAACCCATTGGCAGTGACAGTTGGAGCTAATTTATATTCTCTCGTATCTATCGTGCCGGATGTTGTGAATGGTTCAACCACTCCTGGTGGCATCTCGGGCGAACTGACATTCTCCAGCGCTGTCAGTGTATCTGACGGGACCGCCTCCAACGCGGTTCAGGCCGCGACCGCCAGCACTATTATTCGGCCATCGGCACGCGCGACGAGTTCTGCGCTGCAGGCGACCGATACATTGACAATGTCTGCGTTGCTGGACGCTGTGGCCACATTACGGCGGAATGCCGTGCCCGAAATCGACGGTGTATTTAACTGCTATCTTGATCCAGTGTCTGCCAGACAGCTATTTGCGGACCCTGATTTCAGACAATTATTTCAGGGCGCGACATCCTCCAATGCCGTATTCCGGCATGGTATGATTAATGACTCCCTGGGATTGCGCTTCATCACAACGACTGAAGCCTATGTTCAACCGCACCCGAGTATTGCGGGCTTGTTCGTCCGCCGGCCGATCATTTGCGGTCAAGGCGCCCTGATTGAGGGTGACTTTGCGGGCATGGGCTCGGAGGACGTGGCGCCGAAGGATGCGTTGGTCAATATCATTGATAATGTTGCCATGGTCACCCGTGAACCAATCGACCGACTGGCTCAAATCATTGCCCAATCATGGTATTGGATCGGGGGATTCTGCGCGCCTTCGGACACAACGACCACGCCCAATACGGTCCCGACCGCCACCAATGCGAATTTCAAACGTGCGGTGATGCTTGAGCATATCGGTTGAGGGTGAACAGCAATGACAATTGGTGCTTCTCAACCGTTCCGGCCTGCCGGGACGGTCATGCTCGCGGCATTCACGACCGCCGGCGTTGTGACACTGCCTAAGGGGGGCAGTACGGTGATTATCTTTAATAATGCAGTGGTCACCGCTTTTGTGCGCTTTGGCTCAGTATCTGGATTGGTCGCCACACTATCCGATATGCCTGTTCCGCCTGGTGACAGACTGATGCTGGATGTCGGCGCATTGGTTAATAATGCGAGCGTTGTGTTGGCGAGCGGCACCGGTAACGTGTATTTTAGCCGCGGCGACGGCTCGGTTTACTGATATGTCGGGCAGTCAAGCAGCCTATGCATTTAGCGAGTCACAAAAAACGGATATCCGCCGGTTTTGCGGCTATCCGGCTTATGGTGCGGGGGTGACGGGATTTCAATCATGGCGCTTTTTTCAAGCCTATGGGACGCTCGAATATCGGCTAAATAATTTGAGCACAAGCGAGGGCGCGGTCGTGTTGCAGTATCTCTCGACACTTGTGTCATTGGAGTCGAGCATACCACAGACAGCGAACAACCTTGACACTGAACAAGCTGCTTCATGGACTCATAATCCTAACGAATTAAGAGACAGGGCAGATCTGTTGGATCAATGGCGGCGGCGGCTCTGCGGCTTTCTGGGCATCCCCGCAGGTCCCGCGCTGGCCAATGAGGGTATAACATTGATTGTGTGAGCAAATATGACGGATGGCACGAAATTCGCCGACCGCATTGCCTATGGCGCCGGTATGGTCGCACGTAAAACGGGATTTGTGTACGATGCATATCGCGCACAAAGTGCCGCTACCGCTTTGCAAGAGTGTAACCGCTATATGCGACTCCACGTCGCGCTGACCATGCCCGGCGGTGGCATCACGCGGCCTGCGAGTTTCGCATCGCCATTTCGGCAGGCGTTTTTTGATTCCGCTTATATTTTGCCTGGCGATTATCTGGTTGGACCTGTGGGTGTTTTGCTTGTTACCTTACTTGAGCCACCACAGCCTGCTTTAGTTGTTGAAACCAATGAGATGGTTTCGATCTGGCGTCGGGCCGCACCAAGACTTACCGGTGTCAATCCGTATGGTGGACTAATTTCTCAAAATGAAATCGCAGTCATGAGTACGTTCCCCGCTTGCCTGACGATATCTGGTGTGAGCGATCGGACGCGTTCTGGATTATCTGATGATACAAAATTGCCCGGATTTGAATGCATCCTCCCCATTTCTCCTACAGTGGATCTCCGGGTTGCTGATCTGCTCCGTGATACAACGGGTCGTACTTTTGTCATCAACGCGGCAGAGAAATTTGGCGCATGCTGGCGGCTATCGATGCTTGAGAGTGTAAGTTAATGGCCGGACAATCGGATGTCGAGGCGGCGTTGGTCGCGCTCATCGCCAACGCTCTCTATCCGCAAGGGAACGCCATGCCATCAGCGGTACAGGCGGCGTTTGGCCCGGTCAATTGTCGCATTTATCGTGGGTCTCCGGGTGCCGCCGCCTTAGACGCCGATCTGGCGCAATCCATTTTGAATGTATCGGTGTTCGCGTTACCCGATTGTATGCGGAATGTGACGCGATATCCGCGGATTTGGCAGCAGATCAACCTTGCTCCTTGCACCTTGACGGTTATAACAACGCCTGATTCCGCCAGCTATGGGGGATTTTGTGTTGCCGGGGAATTGGCTGGTATTGCGGTGAATGGGGTTCCATTTGTCTACGCTGTACAGGCGAATGACACACCATCGACCGTAGCAAGCAATATAACTGCGCTTATACGACAGGCTGGAATTCTTGTTCAGTATGCGGGCGCTACGGTGAGGGTGCCGGGCGCACGCTCCTTTGTCGCACGCGCCGTAAGTGGCGCCCAGGCACTACTTGAACTTAAGCGTCAGGTTCAGGAGTTTAAGATTAGTCTATGGTGCTCTGATCCAATGATACGCGATGCAGCAACGCCTGTCATTGACCAAGCCTTATCATTATTGCAATTCATTGCGTTAGCCGATGGTTCCTCGGGACGGCTGATTTTTAACAGAAGCCTGACCATCGATAGCAATGAGGAGGCTAGCTTGTATCGGCAGGACCTAATCTACGAAGTGGAATATCCAACAACACAGGGCATCATTGAGCCGGCGATGCTATTTGGCAATATCGGGCTCACCGCCGACGGTATATTCGCTGCAGATTACCCAACGTCTTAAGATCGGCGATCTCGCAGTAGCGGCTTGGAGCCGATGCTCGCATCATTCATATTCTGATTGGATTCGAAGGAGATAAAATGTCCATTCGATTGGTTGTTTTGAAGCCATTTGGCGGCTTCAAGCGGGGCGACATGATCATCAATCCTGCAGAGGTTGCAAAGATTCTGGCTTCTTCTCATTCAAGTTTTGTTGTGCGTGTTTCCAGCGCGGAGGGTTAAGCGATGCCGATTGTAAACGCCGGTGCTTTAAACACGACATCCCTCATTGTCCCAGATCTCTACGTTCAAATTGTCTCCCCCCAAACTCTCCTGTTGAACGGTGTGCCGACTGACGTTGTGGGCGTCGTTGGTAGCGCCAGTTGGGGACCTGTTGGCGAGCCTACAATCTGCGGTAGCCTGGGCGACTATACCGCAGCCTTTGGACCAATTATGCCGCGCAAATTTGACCTCGGCACGCCCGTTGCAGTGGCTGTCCAGCAGGGCGCGCAGAATTTTCGCTGTGTTCGGGTTACCGATGGCACCGATAGCGCCGCCTACCTGACCCTGCTTGGCGCTATAACATTGGTGGCCATTCACACGGGCAGCTTGGGGAACCAGATTCTTGTAACGCTCAGCGCCGGATCGGCTGCCAATAGCTGGCGTCTTACGGTGGCATTGCCGGGCCAGCGGCCCGAGATTTTCGATAATATCACGGGAAGTGGCAATGGCTTCTGGCAGGCGCTCGCGAATGCCATCAACAATGGTGCGGGACCTCTTCGTGGCCCGTCGCAATATCTGATCGCTGCGGCAGGGACAGCATCGATCGCACCGGTCGCCGGCTCCTATCCGTTTTCTGCCGGCACGCCTGGCAGCGATGGCGCTACCGCGCTGACTGCCGCGACATTAGTGGGGAATGATGGGTCTCCTCGGTCAGGGATGTACGCCTTGCGCGGGCAGGGTTGCACGATCACGCTGCTCTCCGATGCGGATGACAGCACGCAATGGGGTGTTCAGACGGCATTTGGACTCTCAGAGGGCATTTACATGATGATGACCGGACCGGCCGGTGACGACATTGCAAATGCCATTGCTGTGAAGCAATCAGCCGGGATTGATTCGTATGCGGCAAAGCTTATGTTTGGTGACTGGATTTACTGGTATGATCAGGCGAACCAATTGACGCGCCTTGTTTCTCCTCAGGGCTTTGTCGCGGGCCGGCTCGCTAATCTGTCACCCGAACAATCTTCATTGAACAAACCATTATATGGCGTGATCGGTTCACAAAAATCGGGCCAACCGATTATCGGCACCGCGAGCGCTTATGCCTCCGCTGATTTAGCAGCATTGCTGTCCGCCGGCATTGACGTAATCGCCAATCCACAGCCAGCGGGCCATTTTTGGGGTGTTCGCGGTGGCCATAATTCATCATCGAATGCTGCCATTAATGGGGATAATTATACCCGTCTGACAAATTATATCGCTGCTACGCTATCATCAGGCATGGGATTATATGTCGGTCAATTGATCAATTCGACATTGTTTCAGAATATTCGCGCAACATTACTTGGGTTTCTGAATGCCATGCTCGGCCAAGGTCTGCTCGGCAGCACAGATGGCAGCCTTCCCTTCTCGGTCCTGTGCGATGTCTCGAATAATCCCGTGACGAGGACCGGCCTTGGGTATGTTCAGGCAGATGTACAGATACAATATCAGGCAATCAACGAGAAATTCATTGTCAATGTCCAGGGTGGGCAGACGGTGCAGGTAAGCCGACAGACCTTACCACAAGGCGCTATTTGATTTTACCTGTCAGGAAAGATACTTTTTCATGCCATATAATAGTTTTTCTGTCGGTAATGACTGTCAGATTGTGATAATGGGCCCCTTTGGTCGCGTCGATTTGTCGCATGTCACTGGTTTTGAAGCGCAGCAAGTGACACAGACCGTGCGGGTAGATCGGCTTGACGGGGTTCAACTGGGCGCTGAACTCCCACGGGGCTGGCAGGGCCATTTCACGCTCGATCGTGGCTCATCTGCCGCCGATGATTTTGTCGCTCAAATAGAACAGGCTTATCTGGCCGGTCAGTCAATTGCGCCAGGTAACCTGTATCAGTACGTTAATGAAACTGACGGTTCAACATCGACTTACCAATTCGATAGCGCTGTATTCAAACTGAGTTCGGCTGGAATATACCGTGGCGATGCACCCGTGGCCCAGAAGCTCGAGTTTTTCGCATCTAGCCGGCGGCGCGTCTGATGCCCGATGCAATTCATGACGCGCTTGGCCGAGAATTAGGATTGCGTACGCTGTCAATGCTGGATCGGTTGCGACTCTACAAAGCATTGGGACCAGAACTCGCGTTGAATGAGCCCTATATCGGCATTGCCGCATTAGCGGCTTCAGCGGCCATGATTGATGGTGTGCCGGTGCCATTTCCAACAAGCGAATCAGCCGTCGAGCATATCGTAGAGCGGCTTGGCGAGACGGGGCTTGAGGCGATCGCCATGGCGATCGCGCCACCGCCCCCAACAAGCGTAACGGCCCATGCGGGAAACTAAGCCGGCACCCAGCGCTGATCGACAGTCTTTATCTGGTCGCACGCGGGGTGCCTTATGACATTGCGCTTGATCTAGATGACGCAGAACGGATGGCGTTTGTGATCATTTTCGGCACTCTTGAGGGTGACCGATTTGATTGGATGACCCAAACCTGGAGCAAACCGGATTGAACGATTATCAATCAGCCGCTTTATGGGCAGCCCGACTCGACGGTTCGCGAATTGGGTATCGGCTGATGAGAACGTCACTGTTTTGCCCCCGTTCACATCTCGCTCATCGGTTGCTCCGCCAGCGCCCATCTCAAATGCGCGCTGTATCGCCGATTGATCAGCGCGCCCCTTTGGAAGACCGCATCGGTCGGCCTATGACGACGCCCCGACCGGATTTGAATTTTACGTATAGTGCCTCGCATCGGCGCTCTATCATGTATTCCAGCGCGATGAGCCCTGCCCTCCGATTGTTGCCGTTTATGGAACGTCCGACACCAAGGCTGAACTCTAAGCCGGCTGCTCCTGAGCGCAATATTACGCGGCGCCGTACGATATTTGCATTGAATGCAGCCACGAAACCTCACTCCCAGATCTCAAAACTTCTCTCAACTCAACGGGTCCGGCCGTCGGTGCTGCCCGCTCCTATACGCACACAAAGGCGCTATTACGCAGCTGATCAGGGAATGGCATACCGAGGGATATCACCGTATACCCCAGCATTATCAATGTCGGAGCTTCAGAGCGGTGCTTCGCATGCGCCGCCGCCGCGCGCGCGAAATCATGTCACGCCCACAAATGGCTTGGCTAACCTCGCATCCCCCATTGCTGCAGGTCATATTGACCGCAGCCCCCAATCACGTTCGAATATTGCGCTCTCTCATTTTCCAGACATTGCGCAGAGCGGCTCCACAGGGTCGCAGGCGATACAGGGTGATGTGTATCTTGATGGGCACAGGATGGGACACTGGCTTGGTAGATTTATGGCCTCTGACTCACGCAAGCCACCCGCGGGTGTCGCTAGTTTCGACACCAGGGTTTCACCGATCTGGCCGGGTCGCAAACCAGCATTTTGAAGGTTATAAATGAGTCAGATTGCGGTCACATTAGGCGGCATTATATTTCGAGACTTTGAAGTACCGGAACGGATTATATTCGGTGGCACACAGTCATTGGCAGTTCATCAATTATTCGGTGGTGGGCGGATGATTGAAGCACTCGGCGCGCTGGATAGTGAAGTGTTCCTCACGGGCATATTCTCTGGCCCTGATGCAGCTTCGAGAGCACAAACACTGAATGTGATGCGTGAGTCCGGCGTAGCTGTCGCCCTTATCTGGGATGAGTTCTTCTATAACGTCATTATTGAAGAGCTTGTATTTTCGTTCACCAAAAATTGGTGGATCCCATTTCGTATGAGACTAGTTGTTGTAAGAGATTATGTAATTGAAGCCATTACAGCGATTCCGAGCGCACTCCAGCAGGCCAACAATGATATTTTAACGGCAGCCGGATTTTCAAGTCAGACAGGTATATCTGTATCTGGTGTGAACGAAACCACAACATCTACGCTTCCTGCATTGCAAAGCCAGGTTGGCCTTCAAATCGCAAGCCAAGGCGAAAATCTGCAAACTAACGCTACTCGCTTATCCTCGGGCACCGATATTCCGACTGCTCTAGCAGCGCTTAATAATATAACGGCCGGGTCTTTGTTGCTGGCTTCATTGGCGGCCATGCAGGGGCCAATCAATCGAGCGGCCAATAATTTCGGGTTGATCAATTCATGAATAAATTGATGATTACCGTGGCCGGCGGCAATTTATTTGCTCTGGCTGCGCAATATCTGAATGACGCGACGCAATGGATTCGGATTGCACGGGCAAATAATATAATTGATCCGATGCTGGTCGGTGTCGTGACCCTCATCATCCCGCCGATTGACCCTTCCGCAGGCGGGGGTATTTAGGTTGTCAGCCAGTATAGGAATGCGCACAATACAGTTGATTTGTACGATTAATGGATTAAGTATCACAGGCGGATATTTTGCCGAAATCTACCAATCCAGCTACCTCGCTGCTGATCGCTTCTCGATCGGGCTCGTCATCGGAGCAGACCCTCTACTAACGTCCGATTATATTGCTAATCTGGGCGCAGAAAATATTACCATCGGGGTTAGTATAGGCACGGCAGACATACTTACTGCCCCATCGAAGCCCTTGATATCCGGGCTCATCGATAATATTGATATTGACTTTCGTAACAACATCGTTGTGATGTCCGGGCGCGATTTATCGGCCCGACTTATTGATCTTGAAACACAAGAAAACTTCTCCAATCAGACATCCAGTCAAATTGCCAATTTTTTTGCTGAAAGCTGCGGCCTTCAAAGCAATATTACGCGGACTACCACACCTGTCGGGCAATATTATGAATTGACACACTCAAGCACAAGCCTTGGATTGCATTCGCGCAGAGGCACTGCTTGGTCCTTTTTGGCGTGGCTTGCAGATCAAGAAAATTTTCAACTCTCAGTGTCCGGCAATATTTTGAATTTCGGTCCTGTGCAGATCCCACCGACTGCCTTGAATTTAAATTGGGGCACTGACTTGATTAGCCTGACAATTGACCGTGCTACCGGACTTAATGCGCCCGTCGTGACGGTGCACTCATGGAATACGAGAGCAAAATCTGCCGTCAGCGCCTCGGTAGGAAGTGGCGTAATGAAAACTGTTCTGATCCGACCGAATTTATCCGCTGACCGGGTTCAAAAGCTTGCGAAACAAGCACAGTCGACCCAGGCCATGCATGAGATATTAGTTTGTGGTGAAATGCCAGGTGAGACAATTCTCACACCTGGCATGACGATCAATCTATCGGGAACAAATTCGTCGTATGATCGAGGGTATAACATTGTCGAGTTGATCCGTCGTGTCGATCTGCGGAGTGGGTTTTCCCAAAACTTCAAAGCACAGGCAATATCGTGAATGGATGATTTCTGGAATTTGGTCAAAGCGCGAGCGGCTGCACTTGATGGCATGGAGGGGCGCGCCAGATTTGGCTTGGTGAGCAGCTTCGATCCGTCAACATATGCCGCAAGAGTGTTGATACAGCCAGAAAATGTTCTGAGTGGCTGGCTACCGGTCCTGACCACGTGGGTGGGTGCCGGATGGGGAATGGCCGCGCCACTCTCGCCTGGTGATCAGGTATTGATTCTCGCCCAGGAGGGAGATGCTGAACAAGGTATCGTTCTGGGCCGCGTTTGGTCAGCGATTGACCAGCCGCCGGCCGCGCCAGCCGGCGAGTTCTGGCTTCTCCATCAAAGCGGATCATTCCTCAAACTTCGAAATGATGGGACAATTGCCCTGCGGGCCCCGACGGTCATTGTGGACGGCGACTTGCTAGTTAGCGGAAATATCAGCGATCTTAATGGCAATCATCAATCACTTGCAGTACTGCGCACGGCTTATGATCAACACGTTCATAATGATGCTCAAGGTGGGCTCACAGGGCCTGCATCGGTCACATTATAATGGCAGATTTATTCCATAATTTCGGTGCTGATCTGGCTATTGGGCCAACTGGTGATTTGGCTTTAAGCTCGGGAAGCCTATTAACACAACAACGGGTATTACGCCGCCTTCTGACCAATGGCGGCGATTATATTTGGCAAATTTCCTATGGGGGTGGACTCGCACAATTTATCGGTCAACCCGGGTCATCTGGTCAGATAAGCGCCATCGTTCAGGATCAATTAGCGCGCGAATCTCGTATTGCCAAAACTCCGGCGGCGCAGATTGATGTCGCTGCGCGCGTGGATGGCACCGTAACCTTGGATATCAGATATGCCGATTCAACAACCGGCCAAACACAGAGTCTTTCATTTTCCTTGTAGGATTCCATGCAATTATCCTTGCAAAATTTTTCGACACTTGTGGAGTCGATGGCAGCTGCCGTGCAGGGGGCGGCAAGTCAAATCATAGATCTGACAGTCGGCTCCGTATTGCGTGCCATATTGGAGTCAAATGCAGCCCTAGCCCTATGGATGCAATGGCTGATTATCCAGGTTCTGCAGACGACGCGTCTTGCGACCAGCACGGGCAGTGATTGTGACAGTTGGGGCGCCGATTTTGGATTTATAAGGCTGCCTGCCGTATCCGCCAGTGGCACGGTCACATTCAGCCGGTTCACGCCGACGCAGAGTAGTTTTGTCGGCGTTGGCTCATCGGTGTTGACGGGCGATATGACACAATCATTTTTTGTCATCGCTGATCCGAGCAATCCAAGTTATTCTACTAGCCTGAACGGTTTCACAGTTGGTCCGGGTGTCGCCAGCATCGATGTCGCAGTCAGCGCCGCCACACCTGGCACCGGCGGCAATGTGCTGGCAGATGCCATTTCGCTACTTGGTTCGCCATTACCTGGGATCGATAATGTGACCAATGCGGCGGGCTTCACTGGCGGCCTGAACGCTGAAAGCGATGCAGATTTCCGGCTACGCTTTGGCAATTATCTAGCCAGCCTGGCCCGTGCGACCCAAGAGGCCATCAGTGCCGCCATTTTGAATATTCAACTCGGATTATCGACTTTGATATCTGAGAATATTGATCAGTCCGGAAATATCCAGATGGGGCATTTCGTGGTGACAGTCGATGATGGCACTGGGCATCCGCCGGTATCATTACTCAGTCAGGTTCAGGCGGCGGTTGAAATCGTCAGGCCCATTGGTACAAGCTTTGCAGTGCAAGGACCGATCGTTGTGCTGGCCAATGTTGCCATGACACTGACGGTCACCTCACCGCTGGCTATGAATAGTGCAATTGCGGCGGTTCAAAACTCGATCACCTCCTACATCGCCGGTCTGGGCATTGGTATAACGCTGAATTACTCAAAGCTCATGCAATTGGCCTATGAGGCTTCAACATCGGTCATCAATGTGACCGACGTGACTCTCAATGGCGGAACTGTGGATTTAACGCCACCCTTATTTGGCGTGGTCCATCCCGGCACGATTTCGGTCAATTGAGCAGATGAACAACGATACCCCAATTGGCTCATCGGCGGATATCATCAATCGGCTGAAGGCCGTCCTTCCCAACAAATGGTTTTCTGATCAAACGCCGGTTTTGGATGCGCTGCTCGCTGGCCTCGCGGCATCATGGGTGAGCCTGTATGCGCTGTTGCAATCCGTCGGAGCGCAGGCGCGGATTGGCACCGCGAGCGGTATTTGGCTCGATATCGCAGCCAGTGACTATCTGGGTCTACGTCTTCCAAGACGAACCGGTGAGACCGATTCAAGCTATCGGTTGCGGATCAAAACCAATCTGACAACGCCGCGTGCCACAAGGATTGCTGTTAGCGAGATGTTGAGTGGATTGACAGGGCGAAATGCCACGATATTCGAACCCCTCAACCCGGCCGATACAGGTGGATATGGGTCGGTGGGACTGGGATATAATGCAATCGGCGGCTACGGATGCCGGAACATTCCATACCAATTTTTTATCACCGCCTACCGGCCTGATGCGACGCCAACCCCCAACCAAAGTGGGTATAATACGGGGCCTGGCGGATATAATACGGCGCCACTCTCCTATGCCGGATTTGGTGAATTTCCGAATACATTCAATGATGCCGATATTCTTGCCGATATTGCAGCCGCTTTACCAACCGGCGCCATCGCCTGGACGCGTATCAGCTCCTGACCGTCGATCATCTGCTTTCACAAAGGATTATTCATGGACCGGACAATTGTCTATCCAGGCTCGATTCCGCTCGACACCGACATTCTCGGCCTTAATCGTAACGTGATGATCGGCATTTCGGCCCTGAGTCAGGCGGTTCTGGGTAATGGCTCGATTGTTGACGGGCTTGCTTGCACACCAACTGCACCCGCTTCAATGACCATCAATATCGGCCCCGGCAGCATCACTGCACTGGCACCGATTGATGTGAGTGCTTACGGCAGCATGGCCGCCGACAGCACCGATCAGATTATCAAAACCGGGATCAATCGTCAGGCCATTCCCTTCACCCTCACAGCGCCTGTAATTTCTGGCCAGTCGATCAATTATCTGATCGAGGCTGCGTTTGCCGAGTCCGATACAAACCCCGTCGTGTTGCCCTATGTCAACGCCGCAAACCCTGCCCAGCCATATTCGGGGCCCAACAATTCTGGCGGCGCTCAAAACACCATGCGCGTGCAGAGCGTACAATTACAGCTCAAGCCCGGCGCCGCAGCAGCGTCTGGTACGCAAACAACGGCACCGGTGGATAATGGCTGGGTCGGGCTGTACGTCATTACAGTCAATTACGGGCAAACGGCGATTATCGCTGACATGATCGAGACGCTGCCTGGTGCGCCATTTCTGAATTTCAAATTGCCGGCGCTGCGGCCTGGATTTTCGGTCATGCAGACATTCAACGCGAGCGGCATATTCACCGTGCCGCCCGGTGTGACGACGGCGCGGGTCACGGTGATCGGTGGCGGAGGAGCGGCAGGATATCATGCCGTCCAGCCAGGTGCCGGCGGTGGCGGTGGCGGTAACGCATCAGGCATCGTCAGCGGGTTGCTGCCGGGCCAGACGATTGCAGTCACAGTTGGTGCAGCGGGTGTAGCACCCACGAGCCCGGCTTATGGCGGCAATGGCGGCACATCGAGCTTTGGGGCGTATTTATCGGCGACCGGTGGCCAAGGTGGCCAGGGCGGCACTGCGAGCCTGTTCGCTACGGCCGGCGGCATCGGCGGTGCGGGTTTTGGCGGTCAGTTCAACCAAAGCGGGGCCATGGGCGATGATGGCTCGGCTGTGAGCTCACATGGCGGCTCTGGCGGCGGCGCGGGCCGCGGACGAGGTGCCAGCGGCCCTCTGCCTGGCCAGCCTGCAAGCGGATATGGCGGCGGGGGCGGGGGCGGCGGGGCTAGCATCGGGGCCAGCCCAACAGGTTCACCCGGTGGTGCTGGCGGGGCTGGACTCGTCATTGTCGAATATTGAAAGAGACGCAACATGAAGGTGTTTGCCCGCATCGATTCTGCAATAGTTGTGGAATTTCTGAGCACCGACGCGCCGATTGCCAAACTTTATCACCGCGATCTGCAGTGGGTGGAAGTGCCCACGGGTGCCAATGCGGAAATTGGCTGGCGATATGACGGTGCAACATTTAGTGCGCCGCCGGCTCCGATACCCGCCGCAGCGCCGCCAAATCTCGCTGCCATGGATGACGCATTAATCACCTTGCAGGCAGATATCGCCAAATCCTCGAAATCCTGAACCAAGGATATCATGATGAACACGCCGGCCAAACCAATCTGGCAGATATCTTCTGCCCGTTTGATCGAGATCGAGGGATTTATTCCAACACCACGCGGCATGATCCTGTTGCCGCCTGAGCCTTTGGCATGGCCGGAGAAGGACCCGGGCGACACGCTTGATTACGTGTTCGAAATTGCCCCAGCCCTGACGGGCAATGCGGGTGACAGCATCGCCACGTTGGACGTCGCGATCAGCCCGAATAATCCGGGTGACTTGACAATGCTCTCCGCCGCGGCGGACGGCACGCGCGCCATTTTGTGGTTACAAGCCGGTCAGTCCGGCACATTATACACCGTGACCGTGACCATCACGACTACAGGCGGGCGCGCACTGGCACGCAGCATCGCGCTGCCGGTCGTCGCCCTTGCTTCTGTCCCGGCACCTGCATCGGCCATCACGACTTTAGATGGTGCGCCGATCACCTCGCCTTACGGTGCACCAATTACCGCGACATGATGGTGATCGTGCATTCCCTGGTTTGATCTATGGGAGGTTTCATGCCGACAATCGGCCAATTACCCGCTGCTCTTTCTGTCTCTGACAGTGATGAAATACCAATTTTTCAAAATGGCCAAACCGTTGCGGCAACGCGGGCACAATTGCTGGCGGGTCTGCAGCCGGCGCTGGCGGTACCCGCCAACACATTGCTCGGTGCAATAGCGCCCGGAAACGCGGCACCTGGTCCGATCAGCATTGGCGCTAATCTGACATTATCGAACAACAGCCTGTCGGCAAATGCCGCGCCGTTTGACATCGTCGCATTGCCATCGACCAATTTGCCTAATGCAAGCGACCTGATCCCGCTTGGCCAGGGCGGTGTCAATAAAGCAATAAGCTACGCGCAATTCATGGCCGGATTACCGGGTCTGCCGGCCGTGCCCGCAGGGGATATGATAGCACTGGCGGCGGGCGCGACCACGGCACGCACGCTCAATGAGATCAGTGCCAATGCTGTCGCGATCGAGGATTTTGGCGCGGCCGGTGATGGCGTCACGGATGATAGCGCCGCATTGCTGGCCGCAATCGCATCAGGGCATGAAGTGCGCCTTGGGCCGAAGACATATATCATCAATGGCGAGTGCGATATCACGGGCATTTCGGTCAGTCTACGCGGCATTGCAGGTATGACGACTCTACAGCGGGGCAGTCAGATCCGAAGCGGTTTATCGAGCACGCCGGCATGGCTAAATATCACGGCATCCCAATTTTTTGCCGATGGTATCATATTCGATGCGAATCGAAGCGTCACGATCAATGGCTGGGGTGTGGTTATTCAACCGGGCTGCACCGCAGCCAACATCACGCGATGCCTGTTCCGTAATGCCATGGGTGCTGTTTACGGCTGGGGGCTCGCGATCAACGCCAACGATCCCGCCATAACGGAACATCACATTCATGATTGCGAGTTCACCGCCAATGCAGTCGATGGGATGTGGGTGGCGGCGAGCGATGCTGTGTCCGTTACAATGTGCCGGGCGCATGATAATGCCCGGCACGGCCTATATATCGACAGCCAGGACCCGCAACTTATTTTAAAAATCCGCAAAGTTCATATTCTGGGTAAT
>NCAP01000039.1 GCA_002255495.1 Rhodospirillales bacterium 20-60-12
CGCAACGCACCAACCACAACCAGAACTTTAAGTCACCGATTAACAAGGGCAAACTGGCGGA
Source organism: Rhodospirillales bacterium 20-60-12 (assembly GCA_002255495.1). Lineage (GTDB taxonomy): Bacteria > Pseudomonadota > Alphaproteobacteria > Acetobacterales > Acetobacteraceae > 20-60-12. Next base: position 62 of record NCAP01000039.1, read on the forward strand.
CCCGACGCGATTCGAACGCGTGACCTTTGCCTTCGGAGGGCAACGCTCTATCCAGCTGAGCTACGGGTCCGACTTCCTGTTCTTTAACTGGTTTTGGCCTTGCGCTCAATCCCGGACTTCAAATCTGCAGCCTCAAGCGCGCGCCGCACTCCGGCCGCGGGCGCCGGGCAGAACGCACAGCATCTCATAGAGCAAATTCGCCCCGATCAGCGCGGTCGTGCCCGAGCTGTCATAAGGCGGGGACACCTCAACCAAATCGCACCCCACCAAATTCAACCCCCAGCAGCCACGAATGATCTCCAGGGCCTGAATCGTGCTCAGCCCACCAATCTCAGGTGTACCGGTCCCGGGCGCCACCGAGGGGTCAAGGCTGTCAATGTCAAAGGTCAGATAAACCGGCCCGTCGCCCATTTGCGCGCGCACCTCTGCCATCAGCGTGCTCAGGCTGCGGTGCCAGCATTGCTCAACCGGCACCACCCGAAAGCCCAGATTTTTCTGCCAGTCGAAATCATCGGGTGCATAACCTGTCCCGCGCAGGCCAATTTGCACCGCCCGCTTCACATCAATCGCACCCGCCTCCACCGCCCGGCGGAACGGCGTGCCATGGGCAATTTTCTCGCCGAACATGCTCTCATTCACATCGGCATGCGCGTCCACATGAATGAGCCCCACCGGCCCGTGCTTTGCCGCCATCGCCCGCAAAACCGGATAGCTCAGCGTATGGTCACCCCCCAGCGTCAGCGGAATGCAATCATGCGCCAGAATCCCAGCAATCCCCGCCTCGATCAGCCCAATCGATTTCTCCAAATTATACGGGTTGGTGGCAATATCGCCCACATCCGCCACCTGCAAATGATCAAACGGCGCCGCCCCGGTCGCCATGTTATAAGGCCGCAACATCACTGATTCCGCGCGAATCTGCCGCGGCCCAAACCGCGTGCCCGATCGGTTGGAGGTACCAATATCCATCGGCACACCAACAAACGCGGCATCCAGCCCGGCCGCATTGCTCATCACCGGCAAGCGCATCATCGATGCTATGCCGCCAAAACGCGGCATATCATTGCCGCTCAATGGTTGATTTTTACCGCTCATCGCCGCCCCCTATGTTGTGCCAAACAGCCGGTCGCCCGCATCGCCCAAGCCGGGGCGAATATAAGCATGCTCGTCCAAAGCCCGGTCCAATGCAGCCATATAAATTTCCACATCCGGGTGTGCCGCCTGCAACGCCGCCAGTCCTTCGGGGGCTGCAATCAAACAGACGAATTTCAACGCCCGTGCACCCGCCGCCTTCAGCCGGCTCAGTGCCGCCACCGCCGAATATCCGGTCGCCAGCATCGGATCCAGAATAATCGTCAAACGCTGTGCAATATCATCGGGAATTTTGAAATAATACTCAACCGGCCGATGGCTCACCGCATCCCGATACAACCCAACATGCCCAACCCGCGCCGCCGGCACCAAATCGGTGAAACCGTCGAGCATTCCATTACCGGCGCGCAAAATCGACACCAGGCATAATTTCTTGCCGCCCAGCCTCTGCCCCCGCATGCCTTCTAACGGCGTGTCAATCCACACTTCCTCCAACGGCAGATCACGCAATACCTCATAACCCATCAACAGCGAAATCTCATGCGTCAGCCTGCGGAAATCACTGGTCGAGGTCGTCTTGCTGCGCAGGTATACAAGCTTATGCTGTACTAACGGATGATCGATCACCAGCATCTCACTTCCCCCTCCGCACGCCCACGCTCTCTATCCTACAGCGCGCGGCAGGCGGATCACAAATCGCGCACCGGTAATCGCACCCGACGAGTTGCGTCGATTCTCCGCCGAAATCCGGCCCTGATGCGCCTCGATGATTTGCCGCGAAATCGATAATCCAAGCCCGGAATGGCTGCCGAACTGCTCGCCCTCAGGCCGCTCGGAATAGAACCGGTCGAAAATATGATCGAGTTTGTTATCGGGAATGCCAGGGCCTTCGTCTTCTACAGCCAGTTCCACCATGCCGCCGGTCTCGCGCCCACGCAGCCATATATTACCCGATGGCGGCGAGAACGAAACCGCATTACCGATCAAATTGCGCAACACCTGTACCAGCCGCCCCTCGGCGCCGCGCACCGGCAGCGAGGGTGCAATATCCAGAACCAGATGCGCGCCGGTCTCTTTCCGCGTCGCTTCGTTCATTTCCTTCAAGGTCGAAAGTATCGGCGCCAGATCGACAATTTCCATGCTGGTGCGGGAAAGTTCCGAATCCAGCCGCGACGCGTCGGAAATATCGGTAATCAACCGGTCCAGCCGTGCGACATCTTCGGTAATGATTTCCAACAGCCGCTGGCCGCGCAACGGATCATCCATCCGCCGCAAGGTCTCAATCGCCGAGCGGATCGAGGAGAGCGGATTCTTGATTTCATGCGCCACATCCGCGGCAAACCGTTCAATCGCATCCATCCGCGCCCATAAATCGCGCGCGGAGCCATCCAGCGCACGCGCCAACGTGCCGATCTCGTCTTGCCGTGCCGCAATCGCGGCCGGCACATGGCCCGCTTTCGCCCGTCCCTCGCGCAACAAGGCCGCCGCACCCGCCAGGCGCAGCAACGGCGTTGCAATCGTCTGCGCCAAATAAAGCGACAGCAGAACCGTAATCGCCAAAGCCAGCACGAACAGCCCCAATATCGAAATCCGCACGGCAAACACCGCCCGGTCCACTTCGCTGGCTTGCCGCGTCAGCAGCACTACACCGACATTTTGCTGGCTGCGAATAATCGGCTCAGCCACCGTAATCAGCAGCCGCCCATCGGGCGAGCGGCGGATATAAGGCGGCGATTGCGCATCGCCGGTCGCCCCGGTCAGGCGCAGAATTTCCCGCACATTCGGCTGCCAGCCGGCCCCGCCGCCTGACTGGTCCGCATTGGCACTCTGATCGCCGGTGCCCGAATTGCTGGTCTGCACATCGGTGCTCGGCAGCAAGGCCAGCACCTGATCATAGAGAAAACTGACCGACCGCGCGAGCGGCGTGCGCGGTGTCGCAGGCGGCAAAGGCTCGGTAATAATCGCCCCGCCCGGCCCCTGACGGATCCGCGAATTGGCCACCACCTGCCCATCGGGGCCATAAATCAGCGCCTGGGCGTTCGGCGTCGGCTCAATCAGCCGATACAGCAAAGGCCGTGCGATATCGGGGTTCAGGGTCGGCTGATTCGCCGCATTGTCCTGGACCGCCGATTCCGCCAGCGCGCCGGCATAAATCCGCGCCTGCTCGCGCAGCGCCGTCACCTCGGCGGTCAGCAGGCCTTGCTGATATTGGTCCAGATACAGCAAAGCCGCCACAATCAGCGCCAGCGGCATTAAATTGACCAGCAAAATGCGCCGCAGCAAAGGCGACATACGCCGCCTGCTTTTCCGCCCCAGCTTTATGTTTTGCGGCATCAGGCCTCTTTGTAGCGGTAGCCGATGCCGTAAAGCGTCTCGATCTGGTCGAATTCACCATCCGCGCTGCGGAATTTCCGCCGCAGCCGTTTCACGTGGCTGTCGATCGTGCGGTCATCGACATAAACATTCTCGCCATACGCCGCATCGATCAGCTGGTCGCGCGATTTCACCATGCCCGGCCGCGCGGCCAGCGCCTTGACCAGCAGGAATTCGGTCACCGTGAGCTGAATGTCGGCACCTTTCCACAGGCATTGATGCTTGGTTTCATCGAGGCTCAAATCACCCCTGGTGATCACCCCCGAAGGCGCTGCCCCCGAGCCTTCGGCGCGTGAGGCCTCATTGCGGCGCAGCAATGCCCTGATCCGCTCCAGCAGCAGGCGCTGGCTGAACGGCTTGGTGATATAATCATCTGCCCCGAGGCGCAGACCCATCAATTCATCCAACTCGTCATCCTTGCTGGTCAGAAAAATCACCGGCATGGCGGTGCGGGTGCGCAGCCTTTGCAGCAATTCCATCCCGTCCATGCGCGGCATTTTAATGTCCAGCACGGCCAGATCCACCGGCTTGGCCAGCATGCCCTGCAAGGCGCTTTCGCCGTCGGTGTAGGTGCGAACGGTGAACCCCTCCTGTTCCAGCGTCATTTGCACGCTGGTCAGAATATTGCGGTCGTCATCGACGAGGGCGATGGTCTGTTTCATGATGGCTTGGCTCATTTATATGATCTAGCAACCGGAGGTGACGTGATTATGGCAGCGATGCAAGAGCCCGACCCGATCGATCCGCATCTGGAAGCAAGGTTTCTGCTCCGGGCCAGCCGGGTCGCCAGCCTCGCGACACTGGCCGCCGGCCAGCCGCATGTCGCCCTGGTCACCCCGGCGGTGCTGCCGGACTTATCGGTGCTCCTGCTTTTATCAACATTGTCCGCCCATACACGCCAATTGGCCGATGACCCGCTTTGCGCCCTGTTGGTCAGCGGCCCGGCCACCACGGCCAACCCGCAAACCGCGCCGCGCCTCTCGCTCACCGGCCGCGCCGCGCGCTGCACCGAGCCCTGGGCCAAGCCGCATTTCCTGGCGATCCATCCTTACGCCGCCCTGTACGCCGATTTCGGCGATTTCAGCATCTGGCGCATCGCGCTGACCGGCGCGCATTTCGTCGGCGGCTTCGCCCGCGCCGCCCGCCTTGATCTTGCCCGATTTATCCCCGATGAGCCCGCCCGGCTCGCAGTTGAGCAGGCCGCAATGGGCGTTATCGCCCATTGCAACAATGATCACGCTGCCGCGATGGATGCCATCGCCGTGCAGCAAGGGCAGAATGGCGCAGGCTGGAAGATGGTGAATATCGATGTCGACGGGTTCGATCTGGCGCATAAAGAAACCGTCATCCGGGTGCCCTTTGCCGCCCCGGTCGCCGGCGTGGATGAGTTGCGCGGCGCGATTATCCGCCTTGCGCGCGCCGCATCACCTCTGACCGATCGAGGTTGATCCATCACCCGCTGGTCTCTATTAACAAGTTCGATTGCCATCCGGTCGCGAAAAGCACCCGGTCGAGTTCAAGAGGAAACATCAAAGTGACGACCATCGCAGCGACCACGAAAAGCGGCCCGACTCACGACCTCACGCCGCTCGCCGGCACCGGCGTCCGCCAGGCAACCAGCCTGCACGCCAACCTCACCGCCCCCGCACTTGTCGCCCACGCCATCCGCCGCGGCGAAGGCCGGCTTTCGGCCGATGGCGCGTTGATCGTGCGCACCGGCATCCATACCGGCCGGTCGGTTGCTGATAAATTCGTCGCCGATGAACCCGCTACCAGCCGCGACATCTGGTGGGGCAAAATCAACCAGAAACTGCCCGCCGAGAAATTCTTCATCCTGAAATCGCGCATCCAGGCTTATCTGCAGGACCGCGAATTATTCACCCAGGACCTCTTCGCCGGGGCCGATCCGGCCAATCGCGTGCGCGTCCGCCTGGTCTCCACCGGCGCCTGGCAGTCTTTGTTCGCGCGCAACATGTTCATCCGTCCGGCGCCCGCCGATCTGGCCGGTTTCACCCCCGATTATGTCATTCTCCATGCGCCCGATTTCGAAGCCGATCCCGAGATCGACGGCGTCAAATCCAGCACCGCTATTGCGCTGTCCTTCGCCGAGAAAATGATCCTGATCGCCGGCAGCCAATACGCCGGTGAAATCAAGAAATCGATTTTCACCGTCATGAACTGGATTTTGCCCGAACGCGGCGTGCTGCCCATGCATTGCAGCGCCAATATCGGCAAAAACGACGATGTGGCGCTGTTTTTCGGCCTCTCCGGCACCGGCAAAACCACCCTCTCCTCCGATCCCGCCCGCCGCCTGATCGGCGATGACGAGCATGGCTGGGGGCCGAACGGCGTGTTCAACTTCGAAGGCGGCTGCTACGCCAAAGTGATCAATCTTTCGCAGACCGCCGAGCCCGAAATCTGGGCCGCCACCCACCGCTTCGGCACAGTGCTGGAAAACGTGGTGGCCGACCCGCAAGGCCGGCTCGACCTGACCGACCGCACCTTCACCGAAAATACCCGCTCCTGCTACCCGGTCGAATTCATCCCCAATGTCGAATTGTCGGGCCGCGGCGGTCAGCCGAAAAACATCGTCATGCTCACCGCCGATGCCTTCGGCGTGTTGCCGCCGATCGCCAAGCTTACACCCGCTCAGGCAATGTATCATTTCCTCTCGGGCTACACCGCGCGCGTCGCTGGCACCGAAAAGGGCCTCGGCGCCGAACCGCAAGCTACGTTCTCCACCTGCTTCGGCGCACCATTCCTGCCGCGCAACCCGCAGATCTATGGCAAACTCCTCGCCGAATTGATGGCCCAGCACGGCGCCTCCTGCTGGCTGGTCAATACCGGCTGGACCGGCGGCGCCTACGGCACCGGCAAACGCATGTCGATCACCCATACCCGCGCCCTCATCAACGCAGCACTAAACGGCGAGCTTGACGGTCTGGAATATCGCCGCGATCCGTTCTTCGGGTTGATGATCCCCCAATCGGTTCCCGGCGTGCCCGAGAACGTGCTCGACCCGCGCGCCGCCTGGGCCGATCCGGCCGCCTATGACCGTGCCGCGGCGGATCTGGTCCGACGCTTCGAAGAAAATTTTGCCAGTTTTGCCGATCAGGTCGATGAAGACGTCAAGGCCGCCGCCATCCGGGCCGCTGCCTGACGGTTTGCTCACCCCTCCTGCGCGTGGCGAGGCTCGTCGCCGGACCACGTGCAGAACAGCCCCAAGGCCAGCCAGGCCGCCCAGGTGAAAATCGGCGCATCGATCGCCACCGCCAGAAATAATCCCCAGCCCGGCTGCGCGTAGGCGATCAACGCAGCGACCCAGCCTTTCGACCGGCCGATCAACCCGCCTTGCGTCACCGCCAGAACCAGCAGCGCCGTCGCCCCGAGCGCGTCGTAATTCAGGCAAAACGGCGTCGCCGCGAGCCCAAGCCCCGCCGATGCCGCCATCCGCCGATAGCGCGCCGCATCGCCTGCCACCGGCCGCCGCCAGAGCAGCCATGTGGCCACGGCAGAAGCGGCGGTGATCACCGCCTGGACGAAAAACGCGGCGCTCTGCAGCAGGCCGATCGATTCCGCCCCGATAAACGGGCTGCCCATCAGCACCTGCCAGTCGGTCTGCGCGTAAGGGTGCAGCAGCCGTGCATTCATCGCCGGCGCCACCTGGCTGAAAAATAAATGCCACGATCCGGGCAGCAAAACCGCACTCGCTGCCGCGACGGCCCCTGCCGTCAGCCCCGCCGTGAGTACAGCGCTGAACCCGCCGCAGGCCAGCATCGCCACCGGCACCAACAGCCCGAGCTGCGGCTTGATCGTCAGCAGCCCAAAGGCAATCCCCGCCCAGCCCGGCCGTCGATCGAGCAAGCCATAACCCAGCACGATCAGGCTGCCGGTGATCAGCGCATTCTGCCCGGTCAGCAGATTATCCCACCAGACGGGGCTGATCAGCACCAACCCGATCACCGCCGCCGGCAGCGCCCGGCCATGGATCACCCGCAGCGCGCCGAACAGCGCCGTCGTGCCGCCTGCAAACCACAGCACCCAGGCGGTACATTTCGGCAAAAACCCAAGCGGCGCGACCATCAGCGCCATCCCCGGCGGGTAACTCCACAGCCGTACCGCGTGCAGATACGGAAACAGGCCGTATAGAAAATGCTGGAACGCGGCGGGGTCGAATAAAATGCCGGTCTGCCGCGCATCCACCAGCACGCCGGCCGCCCAGAAATCGCTGAAATCCCGCGCAAAAGGCGCACGCGCCAGCGAGCCCGGCAAATGATTGCCGCCGGTCACCAACAAAGCCAGCAGCACGCCCAATTCCGGCAGCAACCCGATCCAGGCCATGATGCGCAGCCTTTGCACGGCGCCATGATGGTGCAGGCGTCGGGCAGGGGGCAGCTGTGAATTCCTCGTCAACACGCTGTTCCACCCTTTCGCTCGCCGGCTTAAATCGCCACTATAATCTGATAATGCGATTTCACGCTTCCTGCATCGCCGTGGGCTATGATGCTGTTCTCCTGCTCGGTCCATCCGGCGCGGGAAAATCCGATTTGTCCCTGCGGCTGATCGATGCCGGGTTCTGGCTGGTCGCCGATGATCAGGTCTTGATCGAGGCAGGCGTCGCCCAGCCGATCCCCGGGTTCGAGGGCCTGCTCGAAGTCCGCGGCATGGGCATATTCCGCCTGCCTTGCGCCGGCGCCGCGCGGGTCAAACTGGCGGTGCAGCTGGGCGAGCCGGCCGAACGCCTGCCCAGCCCGGCCATCCATCCGCAACTCGCAGTGCCCCTGGTCAGCATCAACGCTCATCACGCCTCGGCGGTCGCCCGCGTCAAACTCGCGCTCGATGAAGCCTGCGGCCGCATCATCCGCCATGATGGGGCATTTGCGGCATGAGCAAACGGCGCATCGTACTGGTCACCGGCCTGTCAGGTGCAGGCAAAAGCTCGATCCTGCGCACCCTGGAGGATCTGGGTTACGAGGCCGTCGATAACCCGCCGGTCAAATTGCTCCCTGGCCTCGTCTTGCGCGGCGAGCGCCCGCTCGCCATCGGGATCGATGCGCGCTCCAGCGGTTTCGAGGCGGGCAGATTGCTGGCCGCTTTCCATAAATTACGCGCCAATCCGCATTTCCAGCCCGAATTGGTGTTCGCCACCGCCGATGAAACCAGCCTGCTGCGCCGCTATACCGAAACCCGCCGACGCCACCCGCTTGCGCCCTCAGGCCCCGTCGCGGCTGGCATCGCAGCGGAAATCGCGCTGACCGACCGGCTGCGCGCGGCAGCCGACCTCATCATCGATTCCTCCAACCTACCGCCCAACGCCCTGCGCGCACTGGTCGAGGAGCATTTCGCCGATACGCCGCCCGGCCTCTCGGTCACCTTGTTCTCCTTCGCCTTCCCCGGCGGCCTGCCCCGCGAGGCCGACATGGTGTTCGATGCCAGGTTCCTGCGAAACCCGCATTATGATCCGGAACTACAAAAATTGACCGGCCTTGACGATGCTGTGCACGCTTACATTGAGGCTGATCCGGATTTTTTCCCTTTTCTTAATAAAATGAAAGAATTGATCGATCTGGTGCTGCCGCGCTTCGTGCAAGAAGGAAAGAAATATGCAACAATTGCCATTGGCTGCACGGGGGGGCGTCATCGATCGGTGGCGTTAATCCATGATTTGGCGGAATATCTGAATGAAAAAGGCTGGCAATTGTCTGTCATGCATCGAGAATTGGCCGTCGGCCAGGGACAAAAAATGCATCGTCGGTTAACCGATCGCACGGCCTCCACCACGAGCGCACCCAAATCGTGACAATCAATCCCTTGAACACGGCAACCGTGAGGCATCGCCTATGATCGGTCTGGTCCTGGTCACCCATGGTGATCTCGGTTTGTCGCTGCGCTCGGCCATGGAACATGTCGTCGGCAAGCAGAAGGCGGTCGCCACGGTCTGTGTCGGCGCCGACGCTCAGATCGAGGATCTGCGGGTCGAACTCACCGGCCGCATCGCCGATGTCGATCACGGCGATGGCGTGGTCCTGCTCACCGATATGTTCGGCGGCACGCCGAGCAATCTTGCCATGTCCATGATGGTCCGGCCGGATATCGAGGTGATCGCCGGGGTGAATTTGCCGATGCTCGTCAAACTGGCAAAAATCCGCGGCAGCCTGTGCCTGGTCGATGCCGTGCAATGCGCCGAGGATGCCGGGCGAAAATATATCGCCAGCGGCACCGAAATCACCAATGCCACCCACCCGCGTCGTGCCTGTGGATGAGCGGCTTACCCGACGATGCGCCGGCCCGGCCGGACCTGGCCGCGCCCGAGCCTGAGCCCGCCGATTCTGGCAGCGCGCTCCTTACCCAAACCGTCACCATCGTCAATAAGCGCGGCCTGCATGCCCGCGCGGCGGCCAAACTCGTCACCTTGGCCGAACGCTTCAGCGCCTCGGTCGAAGTCGGGCGCGATGATCAGTTCGTCTCCGCCCGATCGATCATGGGGCTGATGATGCTCGGTGCGGGCATCGGCTCCTCGGTTGAGCTCACCGCCGAAGGCTGGGACGCCAACGAGGCGCTCGCCGCCATCGTGGCCCTCGTCGAGGCCGGGTTCAATGAGACAGACTAACCCGAAATCCGGCCGCACGCGGCAAATCAAGCTATCCGGCATCGCCGTCTCGCCGGGCATCGGCATCGGCCCGATCCACGAGGCCGTGGAGCCGCAACTCACCATCACCAGGCAGAAAATCAGCGCGGTCGACATCGCCGCCGAAACCGCCCGGCTGGAAGAGGCGGTGGCGCAATCGCGCAAGCAGCTCACCAAATTGCGCGGCAAACTCGCCGCCCTGCCCGAAGACAGCCAAACCGAGATCGGCCCGCTGATCGATGCCTATTTATTGATGCTCGGCACGTCGCGGCTGATGCGCGGCATCAGGCGGCGCGTGGCCGACACGCTCAACACCGCCGAAGCCGCCGTGCTCGATGAAAGCGAAGCCCAGGCCGCCGCCATCCTCGCCGTCCCCGATGACGATAACGCAAGCCGCGCCCGCCGCGCAGAGGAAGTGCTGGAAATCGGCCGCCGCCTGCTGCGCAACCTCACCCGCCAGCCATTCCGCAGCTTCGCCAATCTGCCCCAGGGCGCGGTCTTGATGGCCGAAACCCTGCGCCCGGCCGATGCCGCCTTGATCGACCCCGCGCGCTTCGCCGGCATCGTCACCGCCGAAGGCGGGTCGGATGGCCACACCGCCGTCATGCTGCGCGCGCTCGGCATCCCCGCTTTGCTCGGCGTTCATGGCCTGCTCGAAGCCGCCCGCGCCGGCGCCACCGCCATCGTCGATGCGCAATCAGGCACGCTCACCCTCAACCCGACCGAACGCAGCCTGGGACATGCCACCCAGTCGCTGACCGAATTTGCCCGCGGCCAGCGCGAGCTCGCCCGGCTGCGTCGCCTGGCCTCGGTCACGCGGGATCATGTCGCCATCGATCTGCAGGCCAATCTCGAATTGCCCTTCGAATTGCCCATGATCGCCCAGTCCGGCGCCACCGGCATCGGGCTGATGCGCACCGAATTCATGTTCATGAACCGTGAAACCCTGCCCGATGAGGATGCGCAAGCCGAGCTTTATCGCACGGTGGTTGAGGCGATGGATGGCGAGCCGGTCACCATCCGGGTGCTCGATTGGGGCTCGGAGAAGGAAATCGAGGCCATGGCTGCCGCCGGTTTTGCCCCCGATACCAGCGAAATCAACCCCGCTTTGGGCCTGCGCGGCATTCGCGTGCTGCTGCGCCACCCGCAATTGCTGCGCACCCAATTGGCGGCGATTTTGCGCGCCGGTGCGGCGGGGCCCGTGCGGGTGCTTCTGCCGATGATCAGCACCACCGCCGAGCTTGCCAAAGTCCGCGCCATTTACCTCGAAAGCTGGGATGATCTGCATGAGCGCGGCATGCGCATGGCCGATCAATTGCCGCCGCTCGGAATCATGATCGAGACCCCCGCCGCCGCTCTGGGCGCGCAGCATCTGGCCCGTTTCGCCGAATTTTTCGCCATCGGCACCAACGACCTGACGATGTACACCCTCGCCGCCGATCGCAGCCTGTCAGCCAGCACCGGCCTGTATGACCCGCTCGACCCGACCGTGCTGCGGCTGATCCATCTCACCGTCACCGCCGCCAATATCGGCCATATCCCGGTCTCCATCTGCGGCGAACTCGCCGGCCGGCCGCTGGTCGCCCCGTTGCTGGCGGGCCTGGGGTTACGGCAATTCTCCATGCATGGTGCCGCCATTCCACGGGTCAAAAAAGCCATCCGCATGGTCTCGATGGATGGCTGCATCCGTCTGGCCAATCTCGCGCTGGAAGCCGAAAGTGCCGCCCATGTCCACGCGCTGATCGAGCAACATAGCTGATCCCGCTGCCCTACAAATCCAGCGTCGTCTGTGTGCCGATCGTCTTGCGTCGCGCCTTGGCTGTGGAGCGAAATTTGCTCGGATGATCATTGTTCAATGTCCGCCGGCGGCTGCCATGGCGGGCAAAAACATGTTGCGCTGTGGCCTGATAATCGGCACTGCCGCGAATGTCGCTCAGCCTGGCGCGCGCCGCCCTGATCGCGCTCAGATGCTCAACCAGCGGCGGCGGGTATGAGGCAACGCCACCCATCAGCCAGGGCTCGTGCAGATAAGCGAGCGGCACTTCAGCCAGTTCCGGCACCCATCTGCGGGTGAAAATGCCATCCTTGTCCTGATCCTTGCCCTGCTTGATCGGGTTATAAATGCGCGGCGTGTTGATGCCGGTGGCACCCGCCTGCATCTGCACCTGCGGCCAATGAATCCCCGGCTCGTAATCGGTGAAAAGCCGCGCCAGCCGGCTGCCGCTGGCCTGCCAATCAAGCCCCAGATGGTAGCTGGCAAACGACATCAGCATCGCGCGCGCCCGAAAATTCAGCCAGCCCGTGGCGATCAATGAGCGCATGCAGGCATCGATAAACGGGTAGCCCGTCATCCCCGTCGCCCAGGCGTCCAATGCAGGGTCATCGGCGGGGGTGGGGCGGCGCGCCTGCTCATGGGCCCGGTGCACGGCGCGAAATTCCAGGCTCGGTTCGCTCTCCAGTTTTTGCATGAAATGACAATGCCAATGCAGCCGGGCGATCAGACTATCGATCGCCCCAAGCGGGATCGGGTTGGTCGCAGCCGGGCTCAGCACCGCCTGGCGCCGTTCGGCAAAAGCCCTTTGCAGCACTTCACGAATTGAAATCGCACCGGTCGCCAGCGGCACCGAAAGCCGCGAACAGCAGGACGCACCGCTCAGCGGGCTCGCCATGCCCGCCCGGTAGGACGCGCCGCGGCCGGCAAAAAATCCGCCGAGCAAATCAAGGGCCGCGCGCCTTGTCCCCGGCTGCGGCTGCGCGCAGCCATCGGCGGCCAATCCCAATGCGGCGGCATCAGGAATCTCGCCCAGCTTCACCCGCTCCAACCCGACCAGCCGCGCGGGCTCATCGATCTGCGGCGCATTGACAAAGGCGGCATGCAACCCGCCCCATAAATCGCGGTTGCGCAAACCCCGCACGACGCCGCTTTGCGGATATTCATGCAGCGCAATATCGCGCGCGCGGCAAAACGCCCGGACCTGCTTGTCGCGTTCAAAACTCCAGAAATTGCCGGTCTCCTGATGCGCGAAAACGCCACTCACCCCGACCGCCCGATCGATCCGCGCCAGCACATCAACCACCCGTCCCGCCCGCACCACCAACGGCGCGCCCAATGCCGCCAGGCGCGCGCGCAATTCAGCCAGCGCGCCGGCCGTCGCTGTCCATTGCCGAGCCGAAACGTCCGCCCCGGCCCAATAGTCCGGCTCGACGACATAAAGCGGCATCATCGCGCCCAGCCGCGCGGCCTCGGCCAATGGCTGGTGATCGATGCTGCGCAAATCGCGCTTGAACCAGACAATCTGAACCATGCTTGACGATGTTGCACGCCAGTCGGCCGCGTCAAGGTCAAGTTGATCCACATCAACGACCGTGGCGGTAAACCGGCGTCCTGTGCGGCATCGATTGTCATGATCTTTGCTTCACACAGGAATATCGCCGTGAAAAAATCTCTCGCTGCCACCCTGATCACCGGTTTATGCTCAGCAGGCTTACTGGCAACACACGCGCACGCGCAGACACCGGGTGCAGCCCAGAATTCGTTTTTCCATCAGGGTGATATTTTGCTCCGTGGCCGCGTCATCGGCGTGCTGCCGCAAAATTTCTCAAGCACGGTCTCGGTGATCGGCGGGCAGGTGCGCACGACAGACCAGATCGCCCCGGAGCTGGATTTATCCTATTTCCTGACCGACCATATCTCGGTTGAAGCCATCGCCGCCAGCACCCGCCATGAGGTATGGGCCTCCCATACACAAATCGGCCGGGTCGATGTCGGTGCGGTCTGGGTTCTGCCGCCGACGGTGACGCTGCAATATCATTTTTCCCCCGTCGGCGCGTTTCAACCTTATCTCGGTGCCGGCATCACTGTGGCATTTTTCTACGCCACCCAGCCGGCCGGCCCTATTGTCAGCAAGGTCGGATTTTCAAATTCCATAGGCCCCGCCTTGCAGGCCGGTATCGATTACCGGCTCAATGACCATTGGTTTGCCAATTTCGACGTCAAACAGATTTTCATCGACACCAAAGCCCGGATCAATGGCGGGGCAATCACCGCCAAAACTTCACTTAGCCCCACCGTCGTCGGTGCCGGTATCGGCTACCGATTCTGAAGTTAGATCAACATAGCTTCAGGTTGGTTCACTCGACCCGACCTGGGCCATGAAATTGATCGAAAAAACAAACTTGGGGCGCGTCGTTGTAAAACGATCGCACTCTAATGATGTCTTGGCGAGCAATTCCATTCATCTCACCTAAACCGCTGGTCCAAGTGAGATGAATATTGCTCTAACCCTTCTCGCGCATCAGCCGCGCTTTATCGCGCTGCCAGTCGCGCGCGGCGATGGCGTGGCGCTTATCGGCCTTGTTCTTGCCTTCGGCGATCCCGATCGTCACTTTCGCGATGCCGCGCGGATTGAAATGAATATCGAGCGGCACCAATGTCTGTCCATCGCGTGTCGCAGCGCCGATCAGGCTGACCATTTCCTTGCGTTTGACCAGCAATTTGCGCGGCGCGCGCGGCTCGAACCGGGCGACGAAGCCGCCCTGATATTCGGGAATGTAGAGATTAAATAACACCAGTTCGCCGTCGCGTTCACCCGCCCAGGCTTCGGTCAGCGTCGCCCGGCCCGAGCGGAGCGATTTCACCTCCGGCCCGCGCAGCACAATGCCGGCTTCCACAGTCGAGAGAATCTTATAGTCAAACCGCGCCTTGCGATTCTGTGCGGCAATGCCGTGCGAAATCAGGCCCGATTTGCTTTTGGTGCGTTCGGCTTCGGCCATGGGATCAGTTCAACAATCCGGCTTTGACCATCGCCGCGCGCATCTGCACGCGCGTGCTCTCGGCCACCGGTGCCAGCGGCAGGCGGCATACATCGCTGCCATGGCCGAGCAGGGAGGCGGCATATTTCACCGGGCCCGGATTGGTCTCGCAGAACATCGCATCATGCAGCGGCAGCAGCCGTTCCTGAATCACCATCGCGGCCTGAATATCCCCGCGCTGCCAAGCCACATGCATCTCATGACACAGACGCGGCGCAACATTCGCGGTCACCGAAATGCAGCCCACCCCGCCGGCTGCGAGAAACGCCAGGGCGGTATGATCCTCGCCAGAGAGCTGAATGAAATCAGCACCGCAATCGCGGGTCGTATGCAAGGGCCGGGTCAGGTTGGCGGTCGCATCCTTCACGCCCACGATATTGGGGTGTTTGGCCAGCCGCGCCATGGTCTGCACACTCATATCCACCACCGACCGGCCGGGGATATTATAAATAATCAGCGGAATATCCACCGCATCGGCAATGGCGCTGTAATGCAGAAATAAACCCTCCTGGGTCGGCTTGTTGTAATAGGGCGTCACCACCAAAATCCCGTCCGCACCCGCCTGTTTGGCGTGCCGCGCCAGTGCGATGGCTTCATGGGTCGAGTTGGATCCCGCACCGGCAATCACCGGCACCCGGCCGGCGGCGGTCGCCACCGTCAGTTCAACCACACGCTTATGCTCCTCATGGGTGAGGGTGGGCGATTCGCCGGTCGTGCCGACCGGGATCAAGCCTTGCGTGCCCTGGCTGATCTGCCAGTCGATAAATGCCTCCATCCCGGCTTCGTCGATGCTGGTATCCGCGCGCATCGGCGTGACGAGGGCGACGAGTGAACCCTTGAACATGAACAGCTCCTGATAACCGACCAAGGTTATTCCCCGCACACCGGTCCGGCAAGCCATGCACTTGCCGCGCAAGGCTGCTATGGGCTGGGGCATGAAGCCGTTATTCATCCTGCTCGCTCTGGTTCCCCTTGCTGCCCGCGCCGCACCGCCGCCGCCCGACCCGGCGCTGGTCAGCATCATGAACGATATTCGCAATAACCAATGGAGCGATGCGCAAACCCTCGCCGCCCAGCAGCCCGATCAACTGGTCGGCAAATTGGTCACGTATTACCGCCTGCTCGATCCCGGTGCTGCGAGTGCCGCCGAAATCAGAGCCTTCCAGCGCGCCAACCCCGATTGGCCCGAGCAGGACGTGCTGACCAGCCGCGCCCGCGCCGCCGAATCCAGTTTAGCACCAATCGTGCCGCCGGCACCTTTGAGCCCGGATCAAGCCTGGGCCCAATTCCGCCTGGCCGCCTTGCATGGCGAATTGCGGCAAGCCGAAGACCTGAGCCAAGCCTTATCCGGCCCCGACCGGGTTTTGGCAGGAGTCTGGCTCGCTTTCGCGCGCAATGATCCTTCAGCCGAAAGCCAGGCCGAGTCGCTCGGCCTCGCGCAGCAGCGCACGCCGATTATTTTCCTCGCCCGGGTGAGGGCACTGGCCGACGCACCCGCGGCCGCCGAGGCCATCTGGCTGCGCGATGGCGCGCAGGCCGCGGCCCAGGCCGATCCCGCCGAACGGGCACAGATCTGGCCGGCAGCCGAGACATTCGCCCGCACATTGATGGCCGCCGGCGACACCAAAAACGCTTACCAGATCGTCGCCAACACCAACCCCGCAATCGGCGGGCAATTGCTGTCGCGCGATTTCCTGGCCGGCTTCATCGCCCTTCGTCTGCTCCATGAACCCACCAAAGCCGCACCCTGGTTTCAGGGCTTGGCCAGCACGTCCAAAGCCGCCATCACCCAGGCGCGGGCCTATTACTGGCTCGGCCGCACCACCAGCGGTCCGGCGGCCCTGGCCGACTACACCGAAGCCGCCGCCTACCCCGATACGTTCTACGGCCAGCTTGCCGCCGTGAAACTGGGTGACACACCGGCGGCGCTCGCCGCACGCATCCGCGCCATCCCCGACGCGGCTGCCACCCCCGCGCAGATGCTCGATTTCGCCGATCGCGAATTGCCCCAGGCCGCCACCTTGCTGGTGCAAATGGGCGCACCCCGGCGGGCGAAAATTTTTCTCCTGCGCACTGCTGCTTTGATGCCCGATGAAGCCGACCGCAATCTCGCCGCACGCCTCGCCTCGGGCCTGGGCCTGACACCGACGGCGGTCCTGATCGCCCGGCTCGCCGGCATCGATGGCGATATGCTGATCCAGCAAGGCTGGCCGATCATCGCCACCCCGCCGGATGCAGCGATCGGGCCGGATGTGATTCTGGGCATCACCCGCCAGGAAAGCAGTTTTGATCCGGCCGCCATGAGCGTCGCGGGGGCAGAGGGGCTGATGCAATTGCTGCCCGGCACCGCACGCGACATTGCCCGCAAATCCGGCACACCGTTCTCGCCCGCGATGCTGATCGCCGACCCGACGCAGAACATGCTTCTGGGTGCGGCTTATTTCCAAAGCCTGCTGGGCAATTTCGATCATTGCCTGCCGCTCGCCATTGCCGCCTATAATGCCGGCCCGAGCAATGTGAATAAATGGATTTTGGCCAATGGCGACCCGCTGCAACCCGGCACCGACATGATCGACTGGCTGGAGGAAATTCCCTTCTCCGAGACCAATAATTATGTCCAGCGGGTGATCGAAAATATCGTCGTCTATCGCGCCCTGCGCACCGGCCGGGCCGCCATTCCGCTGACCTGCAAGGCCGGTTGATGAACGCGCCCCGCCTCATCGCCTCGGGTTTCGCGGCCGGCCTTGCCCCCCGCGCGCCGGGCACGGCGGGCTCGCTGGTCGGGTTGCTGCTCGGCGTTTGGGCATTGCACGCAGCAGGCCCCGTCGGACTCATCGGCGCCATCATCCTGGCCAGCATCGCGGGCCTGTGGGCCATTCCGCGCGCCGCCGACGAACAGGCCGATCCCGGCTGGGTGGTGATCGATGAAATCGCCGGCCAGATGATCGCACTTCTGGCGGTGCCGCACCCCGGCCTGTGGCAAATATTGCTGGCGTTCGCGCTGTTCCGGCTGTTCGACATTACCAAATGGGGGCCGATCGGCTGGGCCGATCGGCGGCATGACGCGCTGGGCATCATGGCCGATGATTGGATTGCCGGTCTGTTTGCGGCACTCGCCCTTACACTCATTGTGAGTATAACAACCTATGTCTGACCTCGCGCGCCAAGTGATTGAGCGGTTTGTTATACTCAAACTGAGTATAAGCACCGCCGAAAGCTGCACCGGCGGATTGGTTGCCGGCGCATTGACCGAAATCCCGGGGTCCTCCGCCGTGCTCGCTTGCGGCCTCGTGACCTATTCGAACCAGGCAAAGACAAATTTGCTCGGTGTCCCGGCATCCTTGATCGAGGCCCATGGCGCGGTCAGCGATCCGGTGGCGCGCGCCATGGCGCAAGGTGCCCTGTTGCGCGGCCAGACCGATATTGCCGTCTCCATCACCGGCATCGCAGGACCCGGCGGCGGCAGTGCCGAAAAACCGGTCGGCACGGTCTGGTTTGGCTTGGCCCTGGCCGGCAGTGTGCGGGCAGAGCGGCGGCTATTCACCGGCTCCCGCCACGACATCCGCGCCGCCAGCGTCGATCACGCTTTATCGATGCTGCTCACTTCTGTTAAATGATTCTCACAGCCACATGGCCTTTCTCGCCGGACAGGCCAAGATATTCATAAGCCAGTCCCGTGGCCGCGATGAATTCCCCGAAGGCTTTGAATTCATGCTGCCGCCAGCCCGGATAATTGAAATATTCATCGAACACGATGATGGTGCCGGGGCGGATCCGCGGGGTCAGTAAATCGAGAACGATCTTGGTCGAGCTATAAATATCGCAATCGATATGGATCAGCGCCGCCGGTGCCGCATCCTCGGTGAGGAATTTGGCCAAGGTTGCGTCAAACCAGCCGACATGCAGGCGCACATTGCCCGGCACCTGGGGCAGTTTGCCGCCCTGATCGAAGGCGCCCGCGGCTTCTGCCGTGCCCGCCCAATCATCCGGCAGGCCGCGAAAACTATCGAACCCATGAACGATGCGCGGGGCCGCGCGCGTGCCCAGCAGCCGGACCGAGGCGCCTTTCTCGACGCCGAATTCCAAAATCAGCCCCTCTGCGGGGGCGCGTTTGAGGGCGAAGGCGAGCAGGTCGAACCGGTCGCGCAGGATCATCGCACTAGCCATGTTCGCCAGAATATATTCGACAGCCTCGCGTTTGGCGGCAAGCCGCAAATCGATCAGCAAATCATTCGCGTAGAATGAATGCAGAATTTTCCGATACGCCCGGGCAATCAGCCCCTCGCGCAAGCCACGTGATAATATCGCCATGCCACCACCCTCTGCCCGGCTCAGGGGGGGAAATCAAGGCGCGGTGTGCGGTGCAGCAGCCGCACTCGACAAGACCGGCCGGTTTGACCAATACAGCCGCAGCGTTAAGCCAGGAGGATCAGATATGAGTGCAGAGCGGATTGATGTGGCCGGGTTTGGAATCGATGCCGGCTTGAAGAATTTCATCGACACCGAGGTCCTCCCCGGCACCGGGCTCGATGCGGCACCCTTCTGGAGCAGTTTTGCCGCCCTGGCGCAGGATTTCGCACCGCGCAACGCCGCTCTGCTGGCCGAGCGCGACCGGCTGCAAGCCCTCATCGATGCCTTTCATGTCGCCCGCCGCGGCCAGCCGCATGATCAGGCGGCGTATCAGGCATTTTTGACCGAAATCGGCTATCTGCGCGCCGAACCGGCGAGCTTTCATGTCGATCCCAAGCATGTCGATGCGGAAATCACCTCCATCGCCGGCCCGCAATTGGTCGTGCCGGTGATGAATGCGCGCTACGCGCTGAACGCCGCCAATGCCCGCTGGGGCAGCCTCTATGATGCGCTGTACGGCACCGATGCGATTCCCGAAATGGGCGCTCTGGCCCGCGGCCGTGGCTTCAACAAAGCCCGCGGCGCCGCCGTGGTGGCCTGGGGCCGGGCCTTTTTGGATCAGCATTTCCCGCTCGCCAGCGGCAGCCATCAGGATGCCCGGTCCTACCGTGTGGCCGATGGCCATCTGCAGGTGGCGCTCGCCCATGGCATGGTCGGGCTGAAACACGGCGCCCAATTCGCCGGCTATATCGGCAGCGAAAGCCAGCCGCGCTCGATTTTGCTGAAAAACCATAATCTGCATGTCGAATTACTCATCGACCCCGCGCACCCGATCGGCCGCGACGACCAGGCGGGCCTCGCCGACATCGTGCTCGAATCGGCGATCAGCACCATCATGGATTGCGAGGACAGCGTCGCCGCCGTCGATGCCGCCGATAAAATCGTCATTTATCGCAATTGGCTCGGGCTGATGAACGGCACTCTCTCAGCGCCGGTGGAAAAAGGCGGCAAGACCATCGAGCGCAAGCTCAACCCCGACCGCGTCTTCACCGCGCCAGACGGCAGCAACCTCACCTTGCCAGGCCGCAGCCTGATGCTGGTGCGCAATGTCGGGCATCATATGTACACGGACGCCGTGCTCGACGCGGCGGGGCATAAAATCCCCGAATCGATCCTCGATGGCGTGTTCACCTCATTGATCGCGCTGCACGACCTGAAATCCAAGGGCCCGCGCAATTCGCGCACCGGCTCGGTTTACATCGTCAAGCCGAAAATGCACGGGCCGGACGAGGTCGCTTACGCCAATGATCTGTTCGGCGCGATCGAAGCACTCCTCGGCCTTGCCCCTTACACACTGAAAATGGGCATCATGGACGAGGAACGCCGCACCTCGGCCAATCTCGCCGCCTGCATCGAGGCGGCGAAAAACCGCGTCGTGTTCATCAATACGGGCTTTCTCGACCGCACCGGCGATGAAATTCACACCTCGATCGAGGCGGGCGCCTTCATTCGCAAGGCCGAGATCAAGAACACCCCCTGGATCAAATCCTACGAGGACCGCAATGTTGATATCGGGCTCGCTTGCGGGCTGGCGGGCCGGGCGCAGATCGGCAAGGGCATGTGGGCCGCACCGGACATGATGGCGGCAATGCTGGAGCAAAAAATTGGCCATCCGCGCGCCGGCGCCAACACCGCCTGGGTGCCTTCACCCACGGCGGCCACTTTGCACGCCACACATTATCACCAGATCGATGTCGCTGCCCGGCAGGCTGAGCTGGCCACGCGCGCACCCGCAAAACTTTCGGATTTGCTCACTATTCCAGTGGCGCCGGGGACCAATTGGTCGCCCGAGGACATCAAGCAGGAGCTCGATAACAACGCCCAGAGCATCCTGGGCTATGTGGTCCGCTGGATCGACCAGGGTGTGGGATGCTCGAAAGTGCCCGATATCCATGATGTCGCGTTGATGGAAGACCGCGCCACCTTGCGCATTTCCTCGCAGCATATCGCCAATTGGCTGCTCCACGGCGTGGTCAGCGAGGCGCAGGTGATGGAGTCGCTGATGCGCATGGCCGTGATCGTCGATGCGCAGAACGAGGCCGACCCGCTTTATCAGCCGATGGCGCCCGATTATGACGGGTTCGCCTTCCAGGCGGCGTCCGACCTCATATTGCAGGGCCGGACCCAGCCGAACGGCTATACCGAATTCATCCTTCATGCCCGCCGCGCCGAGGCCAAGGCGGCAGGCTGAACCACAGGCAATCATGAAACGGAATTATCTTGAAGAATTCCCCCGTTCAGCCAAGATAGAGCGTATGGCTTACTAGCCACCTTAAGGAGTGTTCTCGTATCATGGCCTACGGTCCTGAAATTCGCAGCTATCGGGGTGCGGCCACCGCCGCGTCCTCCGTCGTCATCGACGCCGGGCTGCGCGCTTACATGCTTCGCGTTTATAACTGGATGGCATCGGGCTTGCTGCTGACCGGCATCGTGTCCTACGGCATTTCGCAGTCCTCATTGATCAACGCGCTCTATCCCATGGTGCAGAACGCCAACGGCGATATGGTGCGCTCGACCAGCCTGCTTGCCTATATTGCCATTTTCTCACCCATGGCCTTTGTTTTGGTGCTCAGCCTGGGCGTCAATAAACTCTCCACCCGCACCGCTCAGGGCCTGTTCTGGGCCTTCTGTGCCGCGATGGGGCTCAGTCTGACGAATATCTTCCTCATCTACACCCAGTCCTCCGTGGTCGAGGTGTTTTTCATCACCGCCGGCACGTTCGGCGCTATGAGCCTGTATGGCTACACAACAGGCACCGACCTGACCAAAATGGGCAGCTTTCTGATCATGGGTGTGGTCGGGTTGCTGATCGCCATGGTGGTGAATTTCTTCATGCATTCGAGCGCGCTGCAATTCATG
Organism: Rhodospirillales bacterium 20-60-12; assembly: GCA_002255495.1. GTDB lineage: Bacteria > Pseudomonadota > Alphaproteobacteria > Acetobacterales > Acetobacteraceae > 20-60-12. The sequence goes on from NCAP01000039.1 coordinate 22,236, forward strand.
ATCAGCATTCTCGGCGTGCTGATTTTCACCGGCCTGATTGCGTATGACACGCAACGCATCAAGGCGGATTATGTGCAGTTCGGCAATTCGTTCGGCAAGCGCAGCGTTTACGACGCGCTGACCCTGTATCTGAACTTCATCAATCTGTTCATGTTCCTGCTCCAATTGATGGGCAACCGCCGCGGCAACTGAATGTCGTCCGGCGTCTGAAAACGGGCGGAATGCGCAGGCATTCCGCCTTTTTTTGTAAGGCGAACGGGTCAATATGCGTCTGCCGAAGCCCTTATTGGATGCGGTCAAATGATCGGCCGCGAAGGCAGGGATTGCGTATCAGCGTTTTATTCGCCGAACATTGGAAGCGATGGTCTAAATCGCCCCCAACAAACCCAAGCCCGATCAGCCGATGTGACTGCGCTGCACGATCGCGTCGAAATCGCTGTCGGCATCGAGCGTGCCGAACGCCGCACCACGCGCAGGGCCAAGGCGCGAGCGGCAATAAGCCTGGGCGATCTGCGCCGGCGCAAAACGGATCAGCAAGCTCGCACTCAAGGCCAGTGCCAGATCCTCGGCAAATTGCCGCGCGCTTTGTTCCAAACCGTGCGGCTGGCCGATGCGTTCGGCAAGGCTTGCGGCCAGCCGGTCCAGCGCCGGATCAAACCCCGATGCCTGATCAATTTCAGTCCGCACCGCGCGGCCGGCCTCGGGTGTACGCGAGAGAGCGCGGATAATATCCAGGCAAATAACATTGCCCGCCCCTTCCCACACGCCGTTCAGCGGCGCCTCACGATAGAGCCGGGCCATCATGTGATCCTCGATGAAACCGTTGCCGCCATGGCATTCCAGCGCCTCGGCCACCAGCATCGGCGCGCGCTTGCAAATCCAGTATTTCGCAACCGGCGTGATCACCCTATTCAGAGCCGCCTCGTGCGGGTCGCGTTCCGCGCCGTCGAGAGCGGCGGCGGCGCGTAGCGAGAGCCACATCGCCGCTTCGGATTCGAGCGCCATGTCGGCAATCACATTGCGCATGATCGGCTGATCGATCAGCCGGCGCTGAAACGCCGCGCGATGGCTTGCATGATGCTGCGCCTGCGCCACCGCCTGACGCATCAGCCCGGCCGAGGAAAGCGCACATTCAAGGCGGGTGAGATGCGCCATGTCGAGAATCGTCGCGATGCCGCGCCCCTCAGCACCCACCAACCTCGCCTGCAGCCCTCGAAACTCGACCTCGCAGGACGCATTCGATCGATTGCCCGCTTTGTCCTTCAAGCGCTGGATTTGCAAATAATTGCGCGCCCCGTCATCGCGCCAGCCTTGCGCGAGAAAGCAGGAAATGCCGGCGTCCGTGCGCGCCAGGGTCAGGAATAAATCACTGGTAGGCACTGAGAAAAACCATTTATGGCCAGTCAGCTCGAAATATGCGCCCTGTGCCCGCGCCGTCGTCTGGGTTTGCCGCAAATCCGAACCGCCTTGCTTTTCGGTCATCGCCATGGCCACACCAAGCGATGTTTTTTCGTGCGGCGGTAACGGGCGCGGGTCGTAATCGAGGCTGAGAATCCGCTCTTGGAATGTCGCCCGCAAATCCGGCGCATGGGCGAGGGCGGCGAGCGAGGCGAAGGTCATGCTGGCCGGGCAGCACACGCCATTTTCGCCCTGGCTCCAGAGATACGCAATGATGCCGCGCGCCACCTGCGCGCCGGGGCGCTGCGCGGTCCAGCCGAGGGCATGATACCCGCTGCCCCTGATCAGCCCCATCAATTCATGCCAGGCGGGATGGAACTCAACCTCGTCGATGCGATGGCCGAAGCGGTCATGGCTGCGCCAGACCGGCGCATGGCGGTTGGCGTCGCGGGCCAGCGATTGCAGCCGGGCCGAGCCGATCAGCGCGCCGGTCGCGGTGAGGGCTGGGGCGGCCCAGCCTGCCGCGAACCGCTCGGCCGCCTGCATCAGCGCGCCATCGGCGCTGAACGCATTATAATCGGCCAGATCGCCGGGCTGGTTGAGAACCTCGTGCGTCGCGTAGCCGGCCGGGTCAGCCATGGCCGGCAATCGGCGCGGTGCAAATACCGGTTTGCTCCAGATAGGCGGCAACCCGCAAGGCGCGTGCTTCCTGCCAGGGCGGCGCAATAATCTGCACGCCGAGTGGCATCCGCCCGGTGCTCACCGGCACGGTGACCACAGGCAGGCCGATGAAACTGATCGGCTGGGTGTATAGCCCGATATGCGGCCGGGTCGGTACCTCGCGGCCGCCGATCATCATGGTTTTCTGGCCGATCTTTGGCGCGGGGCAGGGTGTCGCCGGCGCCAGCAATATGTCGAATTGCATGAACAACCGGGCCGCCTCGGCGCGGAACCAGGCCCGCACGCGCTGGGCTTTCTCGACCACACCGGCCTGCATCAGACTGCCGGCGAAAAGCCGCCCGCGCGTCGCCGGATCGTAGTCAAAATAGCGCGCGTGCAAATGGGCTTCGTGGAAATGCCCGCCTTCGGCGGCGGTGATGCAAAAAGCAGCGGCGCGGGCCACCCCGGCTGCAGGCAAGGTGGCGAACGCCGTGGCGCCGAGGGCCGAGGCGACATGCGACACCGCCGCCAGGGCCTCGGGTTCAGCGCCTTGGGTAAAAAAATCATCGAGCACGGCGAAGCGCAACGGCGCGATATCATCCCGCAGGCCGGGCAAAGCCGGTTGCACGGCCCGCGATATTTGCGCCGGATCATGCTCGTCCTGCCCCTGCATCAGGTCATAGGCCAAGGCCAGATCATCGACATGCCGGGCGAACGGACCCAGATGATCGAAACTATGCACGAACGGGTAGGTGAAGCTGCGCGGCAGCCGGCCATAAGTCGGTTTCAGGCCGAAAATGCCGCACAACGCCGCCGGCAGGCGGATCGAACCATTCGTATCCGACCCGAGGGTGAGCGGCACGAAACCGGCCGCCACCGCCGCCGCCGAACCGCCTGAGGAGCCGCCGGCGATGCAAGTGGGGTCATGCGGATTGCGGGTCGGGCCGTAATGGGCGTTCTCGGTGACGAAGCCATAGGCGAATTCGTCCATGTTCAAAGCCCCCAGCAGCACGGCGCCGGCGGCGCATAGACGCTGGATCAGCGGGCCATCGCGGGTGGCGGGTGGGTGACCGGCGAGGATTTTCGAGCCTGCCAGGGTGGTGACGCCCTCGATGTCGAACAGGTTTTTCACCGCGAACGGCACCCCGGCGAGCGGGCCGGGATCGCGCTTGGCCTTGATCGCGGCATCGATCTGCGCGGCACTGGCGCGCGCGCGCGCCGCGGTGATGGTGGTGAAGCAATTCAGCTGGCCATCGCGTGCGGCGATGTCGGCGAGGGCTGCTTCAATGACAGCAACGGCGCTGGTTTCACCCGCGCGGATGGCCCGCGCGGTGGCAATGGCCGAACCCGTCACGGCAGAAAAGCCGGCGCCGGCTCAATGTCGTGGGGCAGGGGAAAGGTGTGAATGATGGCGATTTGCTCCATCGTCAAAGCCATGGCGGCGATGATTTCGCCGCGTTGGTCCGGGGCGAGTGACACGCCCCGGAGCGCGGTGGCCGCATCGACGTAAGCAGCAATAGGATCGGTCATTCGGCAGCCTGCCCCTCTTCGATCGCCATGCCGGCGGGATCGGTTGCGCGCAATGTGCGGCCGAACCCAAAACAGAGCAAGGCCAGAAGCGCATAGCCCAGCGCCACCGGGGCCGAATTGCCAAAGGCCAATTGCGTGCCGTTGATGAAGCCGAAAAACGCCAGAACCGCGCCGATGCCGGCGTAAATCGCCGCTTCAGTGAATTTACGGTCGATAATGAAGGCGGCGATGGCACCCAGGATCAGCCCGGCCAGGGTGGCGCCGCCGCCGAATAACTCCATGCCCCGATAAACGACGCCGTGGGCGTTGAGTTGATCCAGCCCGACTTTCTGCGCCGAGGTGCCGGCGGCAGCCAGCGCGCCATCGATCTGGCTTTGCGCCCAATTGGCGATGTTGGGCAGCAGCGCCAAAATCACCGCCGGGGCGTGGCGCGCGGGTGTCGCCTCGAACGCCTGCGCGCCGATCACGAGGCCGATATAAAGCAGGATCGGTAGGATCGCGACGAGCGGCACGATGGCCAGCAGCAGGGCCGTGAGGCCCAAAAAGCACACCGCCGAAATCACCACACCCGTGGCCAGCGAATAGCCGATCCGCCCGCCGACTGCCTTCCAGCCCGGATGGCCGATATAAACCGCCGGGGGAAAAGGGCTGCCGAGCACGGCACCGACCATGGCGCCAATGCCGTCAGCCAGCAGAACCCGGCGCAAATCATAGCTGTCTCCGGCAGCCGAGGCACTTTCGACATTATTCATGCCTTCGGTGAAATTATAAATGCCGAGCGGTATGGCCGTGACCAGCAGCGGCCCGATGCCGGACAGGCCGGTCAGGAAATGGCCTGATGGCAAAGGCGGGTGCAGCCCGAACTGGCCGAAGGCTGCCTGCACGGCGAGCGGATTGACAATATGGGTCAAGCCCAACGCCTCACCGAGCCAGGCGAGTATGGTGCCGACCAGCACGGCGGCAAGGCCGCCGGGAATGCCAAAGGGCAGGCGCACCCGCGCCGTCCAGCTGATCAGAATAATGCCGAGCGAAAGGAAACCCAGCCACGGCACCTGCCAGGATTGAAAGGCCGGGCGGAGCGAGATGAAGGCGATGGAAATCCCCGCAAGCGCGCCGAGCATGGCCGCGCGCGGGGTGTATTTGCGCACCGTCGGGCCGATGAAGGCGCCGAGCGTGACGATGATGCCGATGATGAACGCCCAGGCGAGCCCGGCTTCCCAGGCGGCGATCGGGTCATGCGTGCGCAGATAGGTCGGCAGCATGATAACGAACACGACGATGAACATATGCGGCACGCTCGGCCCGTAGGGCATGGCGGTGACATCGCTGCGGCCGGAGGATTGAGCGAGTTTATAGGCCAGATAAGCGTAAAACAGATTGCCGATGGGCAGCGCGACACCGAGTGCGGGCAAAATACGGCCAAACACGACGTCGCCTGGTAATTGCACGACCCCCAGGCACAGCCCGGTCAGCACGATGACATTGAGAATAACATTGGTGAACAGGCCGAAAAACCCGTTCCAATCGCCACTGACCCAAAATGCAGGTTTGGTCATGATGCTGCTCCGTTCAGAATGTTTGCCACGATGTCCGACCCCGCAACCCAGCCGAAAATACCGCCCTGGGCGGACACCATGGCCAGGGCAGATTGATGAAATTCAGGAAAATACGAGGCTGTGCCATCGGATAAAACCAGGCAGTCAAACCCGCGATCATTGGCTTCGCGCAAAGTGGTATGCACGCAAACCTCGGTCGTGACACCGCAGAGTATGAGCTTGCCGATCCCCCGGCCGCGCAAAATGGCTTCGAGGTCGGTGGCAAAAAACGCACCTTTGCCCGGCTTGTCGATCACCGGTTCGCGGGGTGCTGGGGCCAATTCGTCGATGATGCCGTGGCCGGCTTCCCCGCGCACCAAAATCCGCCCCATCGGGCCGGCATCGCCGATGCCCATGGCAAAATTGCCGCGCCGGCGCTTGGCGTGACTGAGGTCCGACAAATCAGGCCGGTGGCCCTCGCGGGTATGGATCACCAGCATACCGGCCGCGCGGGCAGCGGCGAGCACGCGGGCGATCGGGCCGATGGCACTGCGCAACTGGCCGACATCGTTGCCCAGCGCGGCACCGAACCCGCCTTGTTCGAGAAAATCGCGCTGCATATCGATAATGATCAGCGCGGCTTCGGCCGGGCGCAGTGTGAATTCATAAGGTGCGGCGGGAATTTGCAACGGAGCACTCATCGGCCTGCCATTTTTTTGTTCAATTGCTGTTTTTCAGCGATCGCGATTGAACACAAAAACAAGGTTTCGGCTGATTTTGCAGTTCAATCGCAAGCGAGCGAGCAAAGTCCAGCAAGGACCATGCCAGTCAGATGCGCCTCAGAGCCGACCGGCCTCGCGCGTCATTTTTCCTGCCAGACGCCAAACATAGGCGATGATTTCAGCGACCGCCTGATAATGTTCGGGCGGAATTTCGGTCTCCAGTTCAAGCTGGAACAAAGCCCGCGCCAAAGGCGGGCTGGGCACGATGGGCACGCCGGTCGCCCGGGCGATCTCGCGAATCCGCGCGGCCATGTCATCCATGCCTTTGGCAATGATTTTCGGCGCCTCGGTCTGGCCTTGCTGATAATCCAGCGCCACGGCGTAATGGCTCGGATTGGTGATCACGACACTTGCTTTGGCCAACGCCTGTTTCAAATTTTGCCTGGCGCGGGCATTTCTGAGCTGTTTGAGCCGGGCTTTGACCTGCGGGTCGCCGTCATTTTGTTTGGCTTCCTCCTTCATTTCGCCACGGCTCATTTTCAGCTGATTGGCAAAGCGCATCCGCGTCCAGGCGAAATCCGTCAGGGCGATCGCCGCTTGAACGCCAATCAAGGCGGCGGCGACCGCAAGCGCCAGATCGCGCGTCATGCCGGTCAATGCGGCAGGGCCGGCGAGTGCGCTCGATGCGATTGCGTCCAGCCTGCCGGCTGCAACGCGCCACAGAACGATGCCGAAGGCGGCGATTTTGACCAATGATTTTGCCGCCGCGATGAGATTATCCGCCCCGATCAGGCGGCGCAGCCCATGCCCCGGGGAGATCCGGCTGAAGTCGGGCTTGAGGGCTTTGGCTTTCAGGGACAGGCCGGTTTGCAGCAGGATCGCAAAAATCGTCGCACCGGCCGCCGCCGCGGCGATCGGCAGAATGAAGGACATCGCCATGCCGGCCAATTCACCGAGCAAGCTGGCGATGGCTTGGCGTCCTTCGATATCGGCGGCATGGACGAGCACATCGGCCAGCATGATACGCAGCCTGTCGGCGGCTGCCTGGCCTTGCCAGGCGATCATCAGGATGCCTGCGGCCAAGCCGGCAAAGACGTGCACTTCCCGCGCCACCGGCATGTCGCCTGCTTGATGCGCCTGCATCAGGCGCGCGGGGCTTGCCGCCTCGGTGCGGTCGGCGGCGTCCTCAGCCATGCTCAGCTCCCGAATAAATAAGCGAGCTGGCTTTGCATCTGATGCTGCCACAGCATCAGCAAAGACAATATGCCCGCCGCGAGCAGCAAGCTGCCGCCGAGGATCTGCGCCGGCATGGCGATAAAATAAACCTGGATTTGCGGCACCAATCGGGAAATCAGCGCCAAGGCCGCCTGCCAGAGCAAGCCGGCCAGAATATAGGGGGCGGCCAGTTCGAGGGCGATGGCAAAGCTTGAGGCAACAGCGCCAAGCATCAGCCCGGCCGCGTTGTGCAGGCTCATTGCCCCTTCCGCCGGGAGGGTGCGGTATGACTGCGCGAGCGCCATCAGCGGCCAGACGAACAGATTGCTGGTGAGAAACAAGGTCGGCATGGCGAGGCCGAACGCACTGCTCAGCACAGTGCTCTCCGCGCCGAGCAGCGCATCGGGCAAAACCACGCTTGAGAGGCCGATTTGATAGGATATGAATTGCCCCGCCATCGGCAATGCCATGGCCGCAACCCGCGCCAGCCAGCCGATGAACAGGCCGATGGCGATTTCATGCAGCCATGAAGCGGCCAGCAGAATCGGCGTGGCCGGCGGGGCGGGCAAAATCGGCGCGAGCACAGGGGCCAGCACCAATACGAGGCTCAGCACCAATCCGGCACGCAGCATCGGCGGCACGCTCTGTTCGCCAAATCCCGGCAGAAGCATGATCACACCGCCGATGCGGCAAAACAGCAGCGCGCCATCGAACCCATAACGGACCAGACCGGCAGCGAGCGACTGGCTGATCGTCACATGCCACCGACCTGAATGATCTGATCGAAAATCAAATGGGTAAAATGGTTGAGCGCGCCATACATGAAGCCGCCCATGACGACGATGATCCCGAATACAGCAGCAATTTTCGGCACGAACACCAAAGTCGCCTCGTTGATCTGAGTGACCGCCTGGAGCAGTGAAATCATCAGCCCGACCACCAAGGCAGCCCCGAGCGG
>NCAP01000040.1 GCA_002255495.1 Rhodospirillales bacterium 20-60-12
TTCCGCCGCCGCGCGGGCCGCCATTTGATCGCGTGTCCAGGCCATGATGTTGCTCCCCTATGCCCGCTTGCGAACGGTGCGCTGTTCGATGCGCTTATCGATTGAATCGAGCTTGACGATCCGCTTGACGAAAATCCCCGGCGTGATGATGTGATCAGGATCGATCTGCCCGGGTTCGACCAGATGCTCAACCTGCGCGATGGTGATTTTTGCAGCCGTCGCCATCATCGGATTGAAATTGCGCGCGGTCTTGCGATAGACCAGATTACCCTCGGTATCACCCTTCCAGGCATGAATGATCGCCAGATCGGCAAATATGCCGCGCTCCATAATGTAATCCCGGCCGTCGAAATTGCGGGTCTCCTTACCCTGTGCAATTTGCGTCCCCGCACCGGTCGCTGTGAAAAACGCCGGAATGCCCGCGCCGCCCGCCCGGATCCGCTCGGCCAACGTGCCTTGCGGATTGAATTCGATCTCCAATTCACCGGCGAGAAACTGTTTGGCAAATGTCGCGTTTTCGCCGACATAAGACGAGATCATTTTCTTCACCTGCCTGGTCTCCAGCAGCAGGCCGAGCCCCGCGCCATCGATGCCGGCATTATTCGACACGATCGTCAGATCCTTCACACCCGAATCACGGATCGCCTCGATCAGCGCGCCGGGTATGCCGCACAAACCAAACCCGCCGGAATGAATGACCATGCCGTCTTTCAACACGCCGGCCAGTGCATCGCGTGCACTGGCATAAACTTTACTCACCGCCATGGAAAACCTCTATCCTTGATCGTTGCTGGATTGACCGGAACTCAGCGTTCAACACACATGGCAACACCCATGCCGCCGCCGATGCATAACGTGGCGAGCCCTTTTTTCGCATCCCGCCTGCCCATTTCAAACAGCAACGTGGTCAGAATGCGCGCCCCTGAAGCGCCGATCGGATGGCCGATGGCAATCGCCCCGCCATTCACATTCACCCGCGCCGGGTCAAAGCCGAGGCCCTTATTCACCGCGCAAGCCTGCGCCGCGAACGCCTCGTTGGCTTCGATGAGATCCAGATCATCAGCCCGCCAGCCCGCGCGCGTCAGCGCCTTCTTGCTCGACGGGATCGGCCCCGTGCCCATCAACGCCGGATCAACACCGGCGGTGGCGAAACTGGCAATGCGAGCAAGCGGCTTCAGCCCGCGCCGGGCCGCTTCCCTGGCCGACATCACCACCAGCACCGCCGCACCGTCGTTCAAGCCCGACGCGTTGCCAGCGGTCACCGTGCCGTCCTTGGAAAAAGCCGGGCGCAGTTTCGCCATGGTTTCGGCCGAGGAATCATGGCGGATATATTCATCATCGACGACATTGATATCGCCTTTGCGGGTCTTCACCGTCACCGGCGTAATCTCGTCCTTGAATTTCCCGGCCTTCTGCGCGGCAGAGGCTTTCTGCTGTGAGGCCAAAGCCAGCACATCCTGCTCCTCACGGGTAATCTGATAGGCGCGGGCGACGTTTTCCGCCGTCGTGCCCATGTGATAACCATTGAAGGCATCCCACAGACCATCCTTGATCATCGTATCGATGAATTGCATGTCGCCCATTTTCGTCCCCGCGCGCAAATGCGCGCAATGGGTGCTCATGCTCATGCTCTCATGGCCGCCGGCGAGCACGATATCGCTCTGCCCGGACATGATCTGCTGGGCGGCCAGCGCCACCGTGCGCAGGCCCGAGCCACAAACCTGATTGATCCCGAAAGCGGTTTTGGCATCCGATACACCGGCAAGGCGCGCGGCCTGGCGCGCCGGATTCTGCCCTTCACCGGCAGCCAGCACCTGGCCCATGATCACCTCATCGACATCATCGCCGCTCAGGCCGGCACGCTCCATGGCGGCCTTGATCGCAGCAGCCCCCAGAACATGCGCCTGCACATTGCCGAATGCGCCGTTGAAACTGCCGACCGGCGTGCGCGCCGCGGCAACGATGACGATGTCTTCCATAATCCCCTCCTAAAACCGGTGAAATCTTTTGGTTATAAGGCCAAAAAAATAGCCCACGCTTTACGCACCGCCAACTTTACGCCCTTGTTGCGAAACCCGCAAAACCCAATCGAGGAATGGCTGCCACAACAAGGCCTCAGCCGTGGTTCCCGCCACCATGCCGATATGCCCCGCTTGCGGCTCATGAACCGTCACCGCCGGCAACATATCGGCCAGCGCGCGGGCCGATTGCGGCGGCACCAGCCGGTCGCGCGCGGGAATGGCGACGAAACTGGGCTTGGCAAAATCCCTGGGATCAACCGCCAGGCCCGCAATCCGCCATTGCAAACGCGCCGGACTATTCTGCCCATACCACCCCGCCAGAGTTTCCCGGGCAACCGCAGCGGCCAGAGGCACACCGTCATTCAGCCAATCCTCCAGGGCCACGAAGCGCCGCGCCCGTGCGCAGGCCGGATCGAGGCCAGCGAACCCGCGATATTTTTCACCCACCCCGAACGGATCAATCATGGTGAACAGGCTTTGCAGCGCATCGATCGGCAAAGTGCCGCCCGCCGCCAGCATGGGCTCCAGCAAAGGCAGCGCCTGCGCCAGGCGCTGCGCACCACCCGGATCGGCGGCATGAAAATCCCACGGCGTGGCAAACAGGGCCAGGGCCGAAACCAGCCTTGGCTGGCGCAAAGCCGCCGCCAAAGCCAGCAGCCCGCCCATGCAATAGCCCGCCAAAACAACCGGGCCCGCCACCGCCTGCATCGCCCGCTCCAGCCGCCCCGCAACATAATCGGTCATGGTGAAACGCCGCGCCGCCTCATCGGGCCAGCTCCAATCGAGCAGCAAGGGCCGCACCCCGCGCCCGGCGAGATAACGCATGAACGAAGCCCCTGAAGCCAGATCCAGAATATACGCCCGATTGACCAGCGAGGGGACGAACAAAACCACCGGCCCGCTGCCGCCGAAATCGAGCAAGCGGCTCTCGCCCTCCTGCCAGATCACCGGCGGGTCGGACAATTCACGCCGATACGAATCACGCCGATAAGCGGCAATACCTGCAATCAGGGCGGCATCCCGCCCGATGGCTTCTTGCAGAACCGCTTCGGGAAAAACGCCTTGCCCGCCCGCCAGGGCGGCCAGAATCCGCTCCGCTTCAGCCCGCCCGTCGCTCGATCGAGGCGAGGCGCTCTTCAAGTTCAGCAATGCGCCGATGGAGCTCGCCAAGGCGCTGTTCGTCCGCATCGCCGCCAGGCCCAGATGCAGAAGCAGCGGCCGCGGCCCCCGCCGGTGCGGCGGGTCGGGGCTGCTCATGCCCAGGCTTGCTGGTCACATTGATGGCCATGCTCGCCGCCCCCGCCCAGAGTGCGAGCATCGCCGCCCACCCCTCCTGCCATTCGCGGTCGGCTGCCATGGCGCTCAATTCGCTTTGCCACATCGCCACCCAGTCGCGGGCGAGGGCAGCAACGTCCGGCGGCGCCAAAGGTGGATGTTTCTGATTCATAAAGCATCCTGAAATCCGATAAACATGGCAATATTCCAATGCTTGTAGCCCGAAAGCAGAAAAATTCGCCAGATCAAGAAGGCCATGCTACGAAAACGTCACGCTTTGGGAGAGATGGAGCACGATGGACAAGACGCCGGAAGACCAAGTCGAAGCTGCGGCCAAGCCAGTCGTCGTCAAGAAATACGCCAATCGGCGCTTGTACAATACCGAGAGTTCCAGTTACATCACCTTGGACAATCTAGGGCAAATGGTGCGCGACGGCCGCGATTTCATCGTCTTCGACGCCAAAACCGGCGACGATATTACCCGCTCGGTCCTCACCCAGATCATCGTCGAAGAGGAAAGCAAAGGCCGCGCCATGCTGCCGACCAATTTCCTGCGCCAGATCATCGGCTTCTACGGCGATAATCTGCAATCCGTGGTGCCGCGCTATCTCGATCAGGCGATGAGCAGCTTCACCCGCCAGCAGCAGCAAATGCGCAGCGCCATGCAGCAGAGCCTCAGCCCGTTCCTGCCCCCCGGTATCGAGGAAGTCAGCCGCCAGAACATGGCGATGATGGAACGCGCGATGAGCCTGTTCACACCCTTCCGCCCGACCGAGCCAAGCCAGGCGGAAAATCAGGCCGCCGAATTGCAGGAGGAAATCCTCGTCCTGCGCACCGAGGTCGAACGCCTCCAAGCCGAGCTGGCCGCCGCGACTAAGCGCCCGCTGGCCCGGAAGGCTTGAACGGCACCAGCGGATAGCGGCGCAGAATCACAATCAATACCAGCATCGCCGGCAATGCGGCGAAGCTGGTCATAACGAAAAACGGCACATACCCCATCGCGGCCGCCAGATAACCCGACAGGCCGCCGACCGTGCGCAAAGCCACCGCCGCCAGCGAGGAGAGCAGCGCATATTGCGTCGCCGTATACTCACGATTGCACAGGATCGAGAGGTAACTCAAAAACGCCGCATCGGAAAAACCTTCGGCGAAAGATTCCAACATGCTGGTCGCGATCAATATATGCGGCAAATGCGGATACAGCCCGAGCAGCGGATACATCAGCAATGAAACCGTCTGGAAAAACCCCGTAGCCAGCAGCGCCCGCCCAACCCCGATCCGGCTGACCAAAGCCCCGCCCAGCGCCACGCCGGCCAATGTCGCGGCCAGCGAAAACGGCCCGTTGGCCAGGGCAATCGCCACCCGGTTGAAGCCCAGATGTGTGTAATAAGGGGCCAGCATCACCCCCGCCATCGCCTCGGCCAGCCGGAACAGCACAATGAAAGCGAGGATCAACACCGCCCCGCGCCGGCTGAAAAACTCGCCAAGCGGCAGCATCACCGCATCGCGCAAGCGCGCGGCAAACCCGCCATTGGGATGCTGGATGCTCACCTGCGGTTCGCCCGCCAGCATCGTGGCAATCGGCCCGACGCAAGCCAGAACGACCATCAGGCCGAAAGCGACATGCCAGCCGGTGCGCGCCGAAAGCGCGATCACCCCGGCGCCCGAAATCAATAATGCCGCGCGATAACCCCAGACATAACCAGCCAGCGCCTTGCCCTGCTGATCGGCTGGAAAACTCTCGATCCGCCAGGCATCGATGAGAATATCCTGACTTGCCGATACGAAGGCGAGCACGCCGCCCGCCGCCAGCATCAGCCCGATATCGCGCAGCGGATCGCACAAAGCCAGCGCGCCGATCGCCCCGATCAGCAAAATCTGCGCCACCATCAGCCAGCCCCGCCGCCTGCCCAGGCGCGCGAAATGTAGCGGCGGCGCCACCTCGTCGAATAACGGCGCCCAGAGAAATTTCAGCGCATAGGCAATGCCCAAATTCGCCGTCAGCCCGATGATCCCGAGCCCGATATGCGCGCTGGCCAGCCACATGCGCAGCGTAAAGCCCGACAGAGCCAGCGGCAGCCCCGAAGCAAAGCCAAGTGCGGTGATCAGCCCGAGCAACCGCCAGCCGGGCCGGCGGGGCTTGTCTTCCAACCGATCAGCCAAGCCGCTCAGGCTTTGCGCGCCATCGGCGGGACGAATTGCGGCTCGGTGTCCCAGGGAAAGAGAATCCAGGTATCCTGCGACACTTCGGTAATGAACGTATCGACAATATCCTTGCCCGCCGGCTTGGCATAAATCGTCGCGAAATGGGCGTGCGGGAGCAATTTGCGAATCACCCGCGCCGTCGTGCCGGTATCGACCAGATCATCGACCAGCAGAAAGCCGCGGCCGTCGCCCGCCGCCGTCGGATATTTCGTCACCACCGGATCACCGCGCTTCTCCTCGTCATACGTGACCACCGAAACACTCTCGACCAACCGGCAATCCAGCTCCCGGGCAATGATCGCAGCCGGGATCAACCCGCCCCTGGTAATCGCCACAATCCCCGCCCACGGCCCCAAACTCATCAGCCGCCAGGACAGGGCTTTGGCATCACGATGCAATTGATCCCAAGTCACGGTGTAATAACGCTCGGCCATTAAAATAATTTTCCTCCGTTGGGCACTTTATGGTCAGGGCGGATCAACACCACCGCCCCCTCCTCGTCTGGCATCCCCAGCGTCAGCACGTCGCTGATGAACGGGCCGATCTGCCGGGGCGGAAAATTCACCACCGCACAAACCTGCCGGCCGATCAATTGATCGGGCTTGTAATGAACCGTGATCTGCGCGGAGGATTGTTTGACGCCGATCTCGCCGCCGAAATCGATGCTCAGCTTGACCGCCGGCTTGCGCGCCTCGGGAAAGGGTTTGGCGCTGATAATGGTGCCGACCCGAATATCGACACGCTCAAAATCGACAAAATTGATCAGCTCGTTTTCCATGAATATCCGATCATCCGCCACCCGGCGAATGTCAAGCAACCGATATTGTCAACGCGCCGCGGCGCATGCGACACAAGATCACCATTCACAGGGTCAGGACACAAAATGCGAGACTTCCATCTGGCTGGGCGCAGCCCGGTTTATGCCGAGCGTGCCATGGCTGCCACATCCATGCCCGCCGCCACCTTCGCCGCCCTCGAGATGCTCCGCGCCGGCGGCAACGCCATGGATGCCGCCATCACCGCCTGCGCCCTGCTCGGCGTCATCGAACCGCAATCGACCGGCATCGGCGGCGATTGTTTCTGCCTCTACGCCCCCGCCGGCAGCGGCAAGGTCATCGCCTTGAACGGCTCAGGCCGCGCCCCCGCCGCCGCCCATATCGATTGGTACGAAGCCCACGGCATCACCGCCCTCGATTCCACCTCGGCGCATGGCGTGACCATTCCGGGTGCCGTCGGCGCATGGGAAAAACTGCTCGCCGCCCACGGCACGCGCGGCCTCGCTGACGTGCTGCAACCGGCCATCCACTACGCCGAACAAGGCTTCGCCGTCACCCCGCGCGTCGCGTTCGACTGGGCGATCACCGCCGATAAATTGCGCAAAACCAATGCCGCCCTGTTTCTCCCCGGCGGCCGCACGCCCGCAGCGGGCGATCATTTCGTGCAAGCCCAGCTCGGCAAAACCCTGCGCGCCATCGCCCAGCACGGGGCGCGGGCTTTTTACGAAGGCGACATCGCCGCCGCCATGGTCGCCGAACTGCGCGGCCGGGGCGGCTTGCAAACCATGGAGGATTTCGCCGCCGGCCGGCAGGCCGCGCAATTCGTCGACCCGATCAGCCTGGATTGGCGCGGCCACACAATCTGGGAATGCCCGCCCAACGGCTCGGGCCTGCTCGCCCTCATGCTGCTCGGCATACTCGAGGC
Source organism: Rhodospirillales bacterium 20-60-12 (assembly GCA_002255495.1). GTDB lineage: Bacteria > Pseudomonadota > Alphaproteobacteria > Acetobacterales > Acetobacteraceae > 20-60-12. The sequence continues at coordinate 7,203 of NCAP01000040.1, forward strand.
CGGGCCCTCAGCCCCCGACGGTCCGCTCGGCGCCATCCGCCTGCACCGCCATATCGAAGCCGCACGGCTCGTCTATCGAGACCGTGACGCGTTTCTCGCCGACCCCTCGCATAGCGACGTGCCGGTCGCGCATTTATTAAGCCCCGCCTATCTGGCCGGGCTGCGCCGCCTGATCGATGACGATCACGCTCTGACCAACCTGCCCCGCGCCGGTGAAGACATGCTGCCCAAACATCGCGACACGGTGTATCTCTGCGTCGTCGACGAACAGGGCAATGCCTGCAGCCTGATCAACTCGACCTTCGAGAGCTTCGGCTCGGGCATTCTCGCGGGCGATACCGGCATCATGCTGCAAAATCGCGGCCTCGGTTTCAGCCTCCAACGCGGCCATCCCAATTGCATCGCCCCGAACAAGCGGCCGATGCACACGATCATCCCCGGCATGATGACCAAAGCCGGCCGCGCGGTCATGCCCTTCGGCGTCATGGGCGGCCATTATCAGCCCATGGGCCAGAGCTATTTCCTCACCAACATGTTCGAATACGGCCTCGATATTCAGGAATCGCTGGATCTGCCTAGGGTGTTCCCCTTCGCCGGGCAACTCGAACTCGAACCCCAAATCTCGGCCGCCACCCAGGCCGCACTCGCTGAGCGCGGCCATCACATCGATCACACCAAGCGCCCCCATGGCGGCGGTCAGGCGATCTATATCGACCATGACCGCGGCATCCTGATCGGCGGCTCAGACCCGCGCAAAGATGGCTGCGCAATGGGCTATTGACCCGCCCGCACCCACGCCGCAGTCCGCGCATGATCGATCAATATTGGTTGAGCTGGAGGCATTTGACTCCAGCTCAACCAATGAAATTGATCTACAAAATGAACATAGAGCGTGTCGTTGTAAAACGATCACGCTCTAACCAGCCGCAGCGCCCCACTCAATCCCGGCATTTTCGACAGTTCAATCCGTGTAAAAATTCATTGACAAGCCAAGTGATCCTGAAATACGGTTTACGTAATGGTAATATCTTGGTCATGTCACTTGTACCGATTAGCCGCACCGCGCTCGTTCTTCGCGACTCTGTTCTGAAACTGCCCAAATCCCATCCGCCCACACCCCATCATCGCTCAATCGGCTAAGCCGATACCCAAGCTTCACCAATCCCGAAGCAACCCCCGATTTCCCCAACGCGTCAAAGCCCAGGCGCACCACGCCGCGGGCAGCATTCTCATCACCCCGCCATCGTCCCCCAGCCGCCAGGAGTTGCCACGCCGATGACCAAGACCCTCTCAACCTCGATCGCCATCGGCATTACCCTTACCACCGGCGGGAACTACCAATCCCCCTTCACCATCACCAGCACCGGAACCGTCGCACCGACCGGCGATAGCGAAATCGGCGTCTATGGGTCAGCTTCATCCGGCCTGACCCTGATCAATCAGGGCGTGATCACAGGTGCCCATGGCTTTGACCAACCCAACCGCAACTTCCCCGCCGCCGCCGGCGGAAACGGCGTCGTTCTTTCGGGCGTGAATCTGTTCAGCAATAGCGGCACCATCACCGGCGGCATCGGCGGCGCCGGCTACCAAACCCTCCCCGACGCCGCCGGCGGGAGCGGCGTCGTTCTTTCGGGAGTGAGTCTGTTCAGCAATAGCGGCATCATCACCGGCGGCTTCGGCGGCACTGGCAACGGAATCGGCTACGCGCAAAACGGCGGTGCTGGCGGCACAGGCGTCGCTCTTTCGGGTGCAGGCACATTCAGCAACAGCGCCACCATCTCCGGCGGCAACGGCGGTGCCGGTACCTACAGCGACACCGGCGGCGCCGGAGGCACCGGCATCATTATTTCGGGCGCGGGCTCATTCACCAACGCGGCTACGATCGCCGGCGGCTCCGGCGGCAGCAGCAACGGGGGCGGCGGATCGGGCGGCGCCGGCGGCGCGGGCGTCGATCTTACGGGCTCAGCCGCGTTCACCAATAACGCGATCATTGCCGGCGGCTTCGGCAATGTCGGCGGATACGGCGGCGCTGGCGGCAGCGGCGTCGATCTTGCGGGTTCAGGCTCATTCAACAATCGCGCCACCATCAACGGCGGCGGCGGCAGCGGCGAGAATGGAACCTATGGCACCGGCGGCGCTGGCGGCACCGGCGTCGATCTCTCGGGCTCGGGCTCATTGAACAATAGCGCCGCAATCAACGGTGGCACCGGCGGCAGCGGCCAGGGCTACAATACAAACGGCGGCGCCGGCGGTGCAGGCATCGCGATGTCTGGCACCGGCTCGCTCAGCAACAGCGGCACGATCACCGGCGGCAACGGCGGCTACGGCGGCGGCAATGGCTTCGGCCCCGGCCCTGGCGGCGTCGGTGCCCAATTGGATAGCGGGGTCCTCCTCAACAGCGGCCTGATCGCAGGCGCTCAAGGCGCCGACGCCGTGCAGTTCGGCACCAACGTCAGCACCCTCGTCGTCGAACACGGCGCCACCTTCACCGGCAAAGTCGTCGCCAACAGCACCATCGCCGACGTCCTCGCCATCGGCGGTTCCACCCTTGTCACCCTATCGAATCTCGGCACCGAATACCAAAATTTTCACACCCTCGCCTTCGATTCTGGCAGCTCAGGCATCGTCTCCGGTGCCTACACCGCGATGGACAGCCAAAGCCTCACCAACATCACCGGCTTTGCGAAAGGCGACACACTGATCCTCGATGGCTTCGCGGCCACCAGCGACACTTACGTCAGCGGCACCGGCCTCGAACTATCCAACGGCACCCATACCATCACGCTCGACATCACTGGCAGTTTTTCTACCGCCAGCTTCAATGTCATCGATCCCCCTGCGAACACCACCATTTCTCTCAACCCGCCCTGCTTCGCCGAAGGAACGCGCATTCTCACCACCCACGGCGAAATCCCGGTTGAACAATTATCCGCCGGCGATTGTGTTATTCTCCATAACGGCTTCATCGCGCCGATCACATGGATCGGGCATCGCTCGCTCGCCACCCGAACCCCGAGCGGGTCAATCCCATCCGCATCTGCGCGGGCGCGTTGGACAATAATGTCCCGTGCCGCGACCTGGTTCTCTCGCCCGACCACGCGCTTTATCTCAACGGCGCGCTCATCCCGGCAAAATCGCTTGTCAACGGCTCAACCATTCGCCAGGAGGCCCGCCGGCGCATCACCTATTTCCATGTCGAACTTGCAGCGCATGACGTGATTTATGCGGAAGGCACACCGACCGAGAGCTATCTCGAAACCGGCAACCGTCACGCCTTTGCGAACGGCGGCGGCGCACTCACATTGCATCCGGATTTCGCGCAGAAGCTGCGCGAACAAACCGGCTGCGCGCCCTTCGCCGAGTTCGGCCCCATCGTCGAGAAAACCCGCGCGCAAATCCTCGCCCGCACCAACCAACATCTCACCAACAACCCTGGCCTTACGCTCCACACCAATCAGGACGGCACCGTCATCATTGCTTCTCGCTCAGCCATCCCGGGTCACCTCAACCCCGACCCGCGGGACCAACGAATTCTCGGCGTGAAAATCAAATCACTCCACGCAGGAGCGCAAAAAATCCCGCTCGATCATCCCGATCTCACCGCAGGCTGGCACACCGTGGAAGCCGATGGCCGCTGGACCAACGGCCGCGCCATCATCCCCGCCACGCTCGCGAAAGATGGCCCCATCACCATCGAACTCGCCGCCACACTCGCCTACCCCGCGCCCCAACCCAAACGCCAATACGCCTGACCAGCTTTGCACCGCCCACAGGGTGTCATCCCGACACCCTGTTTTCGCTCTCAAAAAAGCATAATACCAACAGCTTCACGCTCTAAATATTCACCAGATGCGAGATGTCGGCAGCACTTTCCGTATGGGTGCTGCCGGCCCGAATAATTTTGCCGCGCTGCATCACCAGATAAGAATCGGCAAAGGACCAGGCGAAATCCAAATATTGCTCGACAATGATGATCGTGACACCGAGCTCGACCCGAATGCGGCGCAGCGCCCGCTCGATCTGCTTGACGACCGATGGCTGAATGCCCTCGGTCGGCTCATCGAGCAACAGCAGGCTCGGCCGCCCCGCCAATGCCCGGCCGATGGCAAGCTGCTGCTGCTCGCCGCCCGACAGCAACCCGGCCTTGCGATTGCGAATTTCGGTGAGTTTTGGAAATAAATCGAACACGTAATCGGGAATCCCCTCATGGGACACCGCCCCCCGCCCAGCCAAAGCCGCAAGCCCCACCGTGAGATTTTCCATCACCGAGAGATGTGGAAACACGTGGCGTCCCTGCGGCACATAACCAATCCCCGCCCGCGCGCGCTGATGGGCGGCCAGCATCGAGACATCATTGCCGCGAAACAGCATCTTGCCCGATGTCAGTTTCTGCACACCGACAATGGTTTTGAGCAGCGTCGTCTTGCCCACCCCATTGCGCCCGATCAGCGCCGTCGCACTGCCTTCCTCAATATCCATATCAATATCCCACAGCACCCGGCTCTGGCCATAGGCGGCGGCGATTTTCTCAAGCTGCAGCAGCTTCGTCATCTTCTGAACGCCCCAAATAAACAGCGGTGACTTGCGCATCGGCGCGAATTTCGGCGACGCTGCCCTCCTTCAAAATCTGCCCCATATGCAAAACCGTAACCGGGCCATCGAGCGCTTCGACGAAGGCCATATCATGATCAATGACCAGCACGGCATGGCGGCCGAGCAATTTCAAAATCAAGGCGGCCGTGCGCGCCGTATCCTGCGGCCCCATCCCCGCGGTCGGCTCGTCGAGCAGCAGCAAATCGGCATCGGTTGCCACCACCATGCCAATTTCCAGCCATTGTTTTTCGCCATGCGCGAGATCCGCCGCCATGACACCCGCCCGATCATCGAGCCCGATCATATCGAGAATTTCCCTGGCCCGCTCAGCCTCCGCCCGCGTCGCCCCGGTCCCGAACGCGCGCCACCAATTTCGGTTCGGCCGGCCCGCCACCAGCAGATTATCCAACACCGTCAAGGTCGGCAGTACCCCCGGCGTCTGAAATTTCCGGCATATCCCGCGCTTGACGATCTCCTGTTCAGGCAAGCGCGTGATGTCCTCGTTCTTGAACATGATGCGCCCCTCACTGGGCCTCACCCGGCCGATGACGGTGTCGCAAAAGGTCGATTTCCCAGCTCCGTTCGGGCCGATCAGGATCCGCAGCGTGCCGGGTGTCACACTCAAACTCACATTGGTCAGCGCCTTGAACCCATCGAAATCAACCGTGACATTTTCCACCATTAAAATCGGTGCGGGTATGGCGTTCATTCGGCACTCCCGGCTTCTATGCCATCCGGCATCTCGATCGGCGAGGCAGCCTTCGGCTTACGCGGAAAATTCAGCATATTCGGCAACAGCCCCGCAATGCCACCGGGCATGAAGGTAACGATGAGAATGAACAACGCCCCCAGCGCATAGGACCATAATGACGGAAACGCACTACTGATCTGGTCTTTCGCGAAATTGACCAGCAATGTCCCGGCAATCGCACCCCATAACGCGCCCCGCCCACCGACCGCCACCCAAATGACCATTTCGATCGACGGCACCACACCCACCAGCGCCGGAGAAATCACCCCGGCGATGAGCGTGAACAACGCACCCGAAATGCCCGCCAGCATCGCCGCAATGGTAAAGGCAACAACCTTGTACGGTGCTGGATTATAGCCCAAAAACCGCATCCGGTTTTCGCCGTCGCGGGTCGCGCGCAAAATCACCCCGAAACGCGAGCCCAGCAACCAGCGCAGCCCGAAGAACGTCGCACTCACCAAAGCCAACGTCACATAATAAAGCCCGTTGGCCGTGGCATTCGAGGTCAGATCAAACCCATACAACGTCGAAAAATTGGTCAGCCCGTTGAACCCGCCAGTGTAGGCCTGCTGGCTGATCAGCAACGTGGCGAACGCCAGCGCGAGCGCCTGGGTGATCAGCGCGAAATAAACCCCACCCACCCGGTTGCGAAACACCAGCCAGGAAAACCCCGCTGCCAAAACCGAAGGCACCAAAACCACCGCCAAGGTGGCGAATAAACTGCTCTTGAACGGCACCCACCATATCGGCAAATCGGTCAGCCCGCTCCATTGCATGAAATCGGGCAAATCACCCGGCGCGAGCCCGGCCAGTTTCAGATGCAAAGCCAGCGCATAGCCACCGAGGCCAAAGAAAACCCCTTGCCCCAGGCTGAGGATTCCCCCCTCACCCCAGATCAGCACAATCCCCATGCCCAGAATCGCCAGCGAGAGAAAACGCGCGAGCAGGCTCAGCTCATACGCCGAGATGATCCAGGGTGCGGCAAGGCCAAGTAAAATGAGCAGGCCGGCCACGAGATTGGCACGCCGCGCGGAGAGCATGACCTAACCTTCCAGCGCGCGCGAGCGCACAGCCACCACACCTTGCGGGCGGAATTGTAAAAACAGGATCACGAACACCAAAATCATCACCTGGGCGACACTCACATCGACAAAAATTTCCGCCGCCGCCGAAATCATACCCACCATGATCGAGGCGATGGTCGTGCCCACCAGGCTGCCCAGCCCGCCCAGAATCACCACCAGAAAGGCCGGCACGATATAGCTCTGCCCGACCGAAGGCGTGACCGGACCCAGCAATGCCAAAATCACGCCCGCCATCCCTGCCACACCTGTGCCGAGCGAGAACACCAGCAAATCGATGCGCCGCGCATTCACCCCCATCGCCGCCGCCGTCGAACGATCCTGATTGACCGCGCGGACATATAACCCAAGCCGTGTGCGCGACAGGATGAGCCCAAGCCCCGCCAAAACCAAAGCCGTGACCAGCAGAATAAACAAGCGCGTATCGGGCAAGGTGAGACCGGCGAGCGGCCCGGATGTGATGGACATTGTATGATTAAGCCAGTTCGGCGCGTTCACCGCCACACCAATCGGGCCGAACATGTCGCGCGCGGCCTGCTGCAAAATCAAACTGACACCCCAGGTCGCCAGCAGCGTATCGAGCGGCCGCGATGACAGGCGGTGAATAATCGTCGATTCCAACACCGCACCCACCAACGCCGCGCCGATGAACGCGACAGGCATGGCCGCCAGAATACCAAGCGGCCCCGGCACGACCAGAATGGTCAAATACGCCAAATACCCGCCCAGCATCAGCATTTCACCATGCGCCATATTGATCACGCGCATCAGCCCGAAACTCAGAGCGAGACCCAGCGCTGCCAGCACAAAAAGCGACGCCACACTGAAGCCGTTAAAGACCTGCCCGATCAGAAATGCGGTCTCGCCCATAATCCTGTTCCTCTTGAGCAACAGCCCATCCAACGACATTGCTCGCAAAAATAAAACGAGAGCGTCTCCGTATGATCGGAAACGCCCTCGTGACGATTAGTGAAGTTTGCAGGTCTTACCTGGGAACGCGAGCGGATCGTATGGCTGAGGCTCAATTTCACCCTTCGACTGCCAGATGATCTTGAACTGCCCATCGGGCTGCAATTCGCCAATATATCCAGTCTGCACCATGCTCTGATTCTTGGCGAATCTCACCATGCCCATCGGGCTTGGCATAAATCCAAGGCTCACCGCCGCATCGCGCACTTTCGTCGGGTTGAAGCTCTTGGCTTTTTCCACAGCCGCTTTCCACTCATAGACATTTACATAGCCATGCACCATCGGATCATCGACCGGCGCGCCCGCCCCATATTTCGCCTGATAAGCCGCGACGAATTTCGCATTCTCCGCACCCGGCAGACTTTCAAAATAATTCCACGCCGCGTAGCTGCCCTGCAGGATCGAAGGCCCCATGGCCTTGGCCTCCGGTTCGGCAATGCTGAAGCTCATCACTGGCAATTTGTCAGGCGTCATGCCCGCCGCGGCCATTTGCTTGAAGAACGCCACATTGCTGTCGCCGTTCAGGGTGTTGATGATGATATCGGGCTTGCTCTGCTGAATTTTCGCAATCACCGCGCTGAAATCAGTCCCGCCGAGCGGCACATAATCCTCACCCGACAAGGTCAACCCATCATGAGCGATATGCTTCTTCAAAATCAAATTCGCCGTGCGCGGATAGACATAATCCGAGCCGATCAGGAAATATTTTTTATACCCTTTTTGCTCCGCCCAGGTCAGTGCGGGCAGGGCTTGCTGGTTCGGCTGCGCGCCCGAATACATGATGTTCGGCGAGCATTCATTGCCCTCGAACTGCACCGGATACCACAAAAGATTATTGAATTTCTGGAATACCGGCAACATCGCCTTGCGGCTCGCCGAGGTCCAACCGCCGAACACGGTCACGACCTTATCTTCCTCGATCAATTTCGTCGCCTTCTGAGCGAACGTCTCAGGGTTAGATGCACCATCCTCCTCAACCGCCTTGATCTGCTTACCCAGCACGCCGCCGCTGGCATTGATCTGATCGATCGCCAGCAACTCGGCATTTTCGAGCGGCACTTCACTGATCGCCATCGTGCCGCTGAGCGATTGCAGAACACCGACCTTAACGGTGCCGTCCGCATGGGCCGCCCCGGTGAACATGGTCGCCGCCAATAACGTCGCCGCCAGGCCAATTTTTCTCAAACTCATAGAATATCTCCCATTGCTGATCCTGTTCTGGGATCATACAAGGGGCGGGCTGCAATGCCCTATGTGTCGTTTGACGTAGGTTGACCCAAACCGCCCGCCGCCTCAACAAAGGCTGCAATCTGCGCAACGCCAATGCCCGCCTTCACGTTGGCGAAAATGAACGGCCTGTCGCCGCGCATCTGCCTGGCATCACGATCCATCACCGCAAGACTCGCCCCGACCAGGGGTGCCAGATCGATCTTGTTGATCACCAGCAAATCGCTGCGGGTAATCCCAGGCCCGCCCTTGCGGGGAATTTTATCACCCGCCGAAACATCGATGACATAGATGGTAATATCAGCCAGTTCCGGGCTGAACGTCGCGGCCAGATTATCACCGCCACTTTCGATCAAAAGCAAATCCAACGCCGGAAATTTCCGGCACAATTCCGCAACGCCCGCGAGATTGATGCTCGCATCCTCACGAATCGCCGTATGCGGGCAGCCGCCGGTCTCGATCCCCAAAATCCGATCCGGCGTCAATGAACCCGCACGCGTCAGAAATTCTGCGTCCTCCTTGGTATAGATGTCATTGGTGATGGCCGCGATATCGTACCGGTCGCGAAAACTCTTGCATAAAGCATCCATCAACGCAGTTTTGCCACTGCCGACAGGGCCGCCGATGCCAACGCGCAAAGGGCCCGTACTATGTTTGGTCATGTTCTGAACAGCCTCGTATATTGAGTTTCATGGCGCATCGATGCGATATCGGCCATCAGGCATGCGCTACCGCAATCATCCAGCCCCAGCCGGTCAGTTTCATCCGCCACCTGCAAAATCACCGCCTCCAAATCATGCTGCACGCGCATCCCCCCGGCCTGGCCCAACAAACCCAGCCGCATCGCCGCTGAAATCTGCGCGCTGGCAAAGCCGTGCAAATAAGCCAGCACCGCATCATGCGCAGGCACATGATGCGCCGCCGCCAATACCCCGACTGCGACCGGATAAGGCCAGATCTCAGGCTCAGCCTGCCCATCAGCGGGCGCAGCCACAACCCAGGCCGATGAGGCCGCGCGAAACGCCGCCCCTTGCGCCAAACTCTCCAGCCGCCGCTCGGCCGAACCCGCGATCGCCAGGGCAAAATCACAAATGCCCGCCACATCACAGGGTGCTGCACGATGCGCCGCGCGCAAAATAATCGCATCCGAGCGCGCGCTGCCAAAACGCAGCAAATCGCCAATCCAGCCGCACAAGCCAGCTTCGTCGCGTATGTCACCAGCCTCCGCCGCCCATTCAAGACCGTGCGAATAGGCAAAGCCGCCGGTCGGAAAAGCCGGCGACAGCCAGGTTAGAAGCCGCAACAGTGCGCTGTCCTCAACCATGATGATACGCCCCCTGCTCAGGGTCGAACGCTGCTGTCACCGGCTGCACCGCACCACCCATCTGGAGGATCATCTCGGCAATCACATGATCCGCCAAAATCCGAATGGCACCCGGCAAAAACTGCACCGGCAAATGCCGATTGCCCAAATGCCACGCGAGCCGCGCCAGCGTATCGGCATCGGGTGCCGCAATATCCAGCAACGCCTCCGGCTGCGCATGTACATGCACAAGGCCCCCTGCCTCGATCACCAGAGCATCACCCTCGCGCAAATGCGCGGTCTGCGCCAAATCGAGCAGCAAATCCGCACCGCTCGCCGTCACCAATTTAATTCGCCGCCGATGCCGCCGGTCATGATCGAGCATAATCTCATCGATCTGCTCACCCCAAGGCCAACTCCCCGCCGGCCGCACCGCAATCGCGCGCATCAAAACAGGAAATAACGCTGCGCCATGGGCAGAATGGCGGCGGGTTCACAAATCAATAACTGCCCGTCCGCCCGCACCTCATAGGTCTCCGGGTCAACCTCCAAAAACGGTGTGGCATCATTATGGATCATCGATCTCTTGCCGATCCCGCCTCGTGTATTCGCCACCGCCACCAATTTACGCGTGAGCCCCAACCGGCCACCGAGATCAGCATCGATCGCCGCCCCCGAGACGAACAACAGCGACGACTCGATCATCGCACGCCCATAGGCGCCGAACATCGGCCGATAATGCACCGGCTGCGGCGTCGGGATCGATGCATTCGGGTCGCCCATCGCCGCCATCACAATGCTCCCCCCTTTGATCACCAAATCCGGCTTCACCCCAAAAAACGCCGGCGACCATAAAACCAGATCAGCGAGCTTACCCGATTCAATCGATCCCACCTCATGCGCGATACCCTGCGCAATCGCCGGGTTGATCGTGTATTTCGCGATATAGCGCTTGATGCGCGTATTATCCGCATGCAAATCCCCCGGCATCGCGCCCCGCTGGATTTTCATTTTATGCGCTGTCTGCCAGGTGCGAATGATCACCTCGCCGACCCGGCCCATCGCCTGACTGTCCGAGGATATCATCGACAAAGCGCCCAGATCATGCAGAATATCCTCCGCCGCAATGGTCTCCTTGCGGATGCGCGATTCAGCGAAGGCGATATCTTCGGGTATTGTCGCGTCCAGATGATGGCAGACCATCAACATGTCCAAATGCTCGTCGAGCGTATTGACCGTATAAGGCCGCGTCGGGTTGGTCGAACTCGGCAATACGTTGGGCAGACCTGCAACCTTGATAATATCCGGCGCATGGCCGCCACCCGCCCCCTCGGTATGAAAGGCATGGATGGTGCGGCCCTTGAAGGCGGCAATCGTGTTCTCCACAAACCCGCTCTCATTGAGCGTATCGGTATGGATCATCACCTGCACGTCAAAACGGTCGGCAACCGACAGGCAGCAATCAATCGCCGCCGGTGTCGTGCCCCAATCCTCGTGCAATTTCAAAGCCGCGGCCCCAGCCCGCACCATTTCCTCCAACGCCGCCGGGTGCGAGGCATTGCCCTTCCCGGCAAACGCCAGATTAACCGGCAATCCCTCCGCCGCCTGGATCATCCGCGCCAGATGAAACGGCCCGGGCGTGCACGTCGTCGCCGCCGTGCCGGTGGCAGGCCCCGTGCCGCCGCCGATCATCGTCGTCACACCCGATGCCAGCGCATCCTCCACCTGCTGCGGACAGATGAAATGAATATGCCCATCAATCCCGCCGGCGGTGAGAATTTTCCCCTCGCCGGCAATAATCTCCGTCCCCGGCCCGATGATGATATCGACACAAGGCTGAATATCCGGATTGCCCGCCTTACCCACTTTATGGATCCGGCCTGCAATAATCGAAACATCCGCCTTCACGATGCCCCAATGATCGATGATCAGCGCATTGGTGATCACCGTATCGGCCGCCCCTTGCGCATTGCTGCGCTGGGATTGCCCCATACCGTCGCGGATTACCTTGCCGCCGCCGAATTTCACCTCCTCGCCATAAATCGTGAAATCATGCTCAACTTCAGCGAACAACTCGGTATCGGCAAGCCGGATCCGATCGCCCGTGGTCGGGCCGAACATATCCGCATAGGCCGCGCGCGATAATTTCGCCATCTCTACAACGCCCCCATCACATCACCGCGAAACCCGATCACAATGCGCGCCCCACGCAGCGGCACCAATGTCACATCCTTGCTCTGCCCGGGCTCAAATCGAATCGCGGTGCCGGCGGCAATATCAAGCCGATGCCCGCGCGCCGCCTGCCGGTCAAACGCCAAGGCGCCATTGGTTTCGGCAAAATGATAATGGCTGCCCACCTGAATCGGCCGATCCCCGGTGTTCGCCACACTAACAACGATGCGCGCCAGCCCGGCATTGATCTCAATCTCCCCGGCGCCGACAATCACCTCCCCCGGGATCATCGGATCGGCTCATGAACAGTCACCAATTTGGTGCCGTCGGGAAAAGTCGCCTCCACCTGCACATCGCTGATCATCTCCGCCACCCCTTCCATCACCATCGCCCTGGTGATGATCTCTGCGCCCGCCGACATCAAATCCGCAACGCTGCGCCCGTCGCGCGCGCCCTCCACCACGAAATCGGAAATCAGCGCAATCGCTTCGGGATGATTGAGCTTCACCCCCCGCTCAAGCCGCCGCCGCGCGACCATCGCCGCCATCGAGATCAATAATTTATCCTTCTCGCGGGGTGTGAGATGCATGTTCGATCCTCCCTAACATTGCCAGACGCGCGGCAGCGCCGCACCCTGGCGCAAAATCATCAGCACCGCCTGCACCGTTGCGCGCAAACCGCCGACCGAGTTTGCCACCAGGCGCGCCAGCAACACACCATCAAAACTGGTCGCACCCGCCGATAATGCCGCCTTGTCCAAAGCCTGCCGCACATCGCCCAGCAAACCCCCAGCATCCGGCGCCACATGGATGATCGTCGCCATCGCCCGGCCCGCCTGGCCCACCGCCGGCCGCGCCAGCATCTCACCAACCGCACCGCGCAGCCGGATCGCATCATGAACCAGCAACCGCCCGCCGCGCCATATCACGATACGGTCATCAATCTCCGCCCAACGCACGCGCTCGCCCATCGCCGCCCGGCCAAAAACCATCATCTCCACGCCGGTAAAACAGGCATCCTCCGCCATCGTCACCCGCAACCGCCGCTGCAAGCGCGCCTGATCGAAAATAATCGTCTCCTGCGGCAACCAATCCAGCCGCGCACCGGCAGCCAACTCAACCACATTGCCAATCCGCGCCGGCGCACTGTCGGGCAACGCCCGATAAATCCGCTCCGCCGCCTGACTGGCCATCACCGCCCGACATCCCTCCGCCAGATCAATGCTCTGATCCAGCCGATCCCCTCCGGCAATTCCGCCGGATATGTTCATCGTTACGATATTGCATTGCCCGGCCATTTCAACCCGCGGCAATCTCGCTTTCAGACAACCCGCCTGATGCAAACGCCGCAACCCGGTCACATCACCGCGACGCTGCAAGACAATATCGACAAGTCCGACCGCCCGCTGATGTGCATGATCCCAGCCCGGCCGCCCGGCCGCGCGCCGATCCGCCTCCTCTGACCCGCCATGCAGCAACCCGGGCAGCGATGTCATGTGCGTTTGACGTTCATTGCCTCAATGATGCAGGGGTTCGTCATGACGAGCAATACGCATAATACCCCAGCATCACATCGCGCATGAGCCAAACCCGAACGCCGCGCCGCGCCGCCTTCGGCTTCGTGCTCGCCACAGTCACGCTCGACATGCTGGCCCTGGGCATCACCATTCCCGTATTGCCGCGCCTGGTGCTCGATTTCGTCGGCAATAACGCCTCCCTGGCCGCCGACGCGCTGGGTATCTTCGGCACCGTCTTCGCGCTGATGCAATTCCTCGCGTCCCCCGTGCTCGGCGTCCTGTCCGACCGCTTCGGCCGCCGGCCGATCATCCTGCTGTCCAATATCGGGCTCGGCCTGGATTATCTCATCATGGGCGCCACACCCACCATCTATCTGCTGTTCGTCGGCCGCATCATCGCCGGCATCACCTCATCAAGCATGACCATCGCCGGCGCCTACATCGCCGATGTCAAACCACCCGCCGAACGCGCCTCCAGCTTCGGCCTGCTCAGCGTCGCCTTCGGCTTCGGCTTCGTCATCGGCCCGGCCATCGGCGGCATACTCGGCCAAGCCTCGCCCCGCCTGCCCTTCTTCGTCGCCGGCGCCCTCAGCCTGCTCAACGCCGCCTATGGCTATTTCGTGCTGCCCGAATCCCTGCCCAAACGCCAGCGCCAACGCTTCAAATGGACCCGCGCCAACCCCATCGGCGCCCTCAATCTGCTGCGCTCCCACCCCGAACTCACCGGCCTCGCAGTCATCGCCTTCCTGAACTACCTCGCCTTCCAATCCGTCCCCGCCATCTTCGTGCTCTACGGCGATTTCCGCTATGGCTGGAACACCGCCGCCGTCGGCCTCGCCTTGGCCGCAATCGGCCTCTCAGCCGGCTTCATCGGCGGCGCCCTCGTCGCCCCCGCCGTGCGCCATCTCGGCGAACCCGCAACCCTCACGCTGGGCATCGCCGGCGGATGCGCCGGCTTCCTCATCTTCGCCCTCGCCAAATCAGGCAACATGTTCCTCATCGGCATCCCCATCTGGGCGCTCTCCGGCCTCGCCAACCCGGTCATCCAAGCCATCATGTCCCGCCGCGTCGGATCATCCGACCAGGGCCTCCTCCAAGGGGCCAGCAGCAGCCTGTTCAGCACCTCCGGCCTCATCGGCCCCCTGCTTTTCACGCTCACCTTCAGCGCCGCCATCAACCCCCACAGCCACGCCGGACTCCCCGGTGCCCCCTTCCTCCTCGCCGCCGGCCTCGCCCTCGCCTCCATCCCCATCGTCCTACGCACCACCCGCACCTGACGCCCGGCCCGAAGGGGCGGTTAAGCAAGATCAGGGGACGCTGTCCCCTGAAACCCCTGCCAGGGGATAATCCCCTGGACCCTGGTGCGGCTCTCAGCGAAAAGGGGCTGAGCACGCTGCTTGAAACACGTTGCTCGGCCCCTTTTCGCTGAGAGCCAGATCAAAGGTTTCCAAAGGCTAGAGCAACATCCGATCAGGTTGAATCGTAGATTCAAC
>NCAP01000041.1 GCA_002255495.1 Rhodospirillales bacterium 20-60-12
CCGCTCGCCGGGTCAGCCACGCCGCTCAGTTCGCCCAGATTATCAACCCCGAACAATGCCGCCGCGGGGGAGAATATCATCGGCGAAAACGCGGCCGCCGCAATCGCCGAAAGCGACGCCAGGGCCGAGACGTCATCGGTTAAAGCACCCGGCCCTGGGCGGTGCCGCACCTCGTAATCCATCACCAGCAGGCCATAAGGCTCGCCGCCGGCAATGCCGAATTCATCCTCGTAAACCCGGCGAAATAGCTGGCTCTGGTCAAATTCCGGCGCGCGTTCCAAATCGCGGCAAATCTCTGCCCAGGTGAGCGGTAAAGCGCGCAATTTAATCCGCCCGCCCGCCTCGATCTGATTGGCCAGCCAGTGCAAGCCCCGCCAGCTTCCCTCGAGTTTCTGTAAGCGCGGATGATGTAAAATCTCATCGAGCATGGCGCTGATCATGTCATCAAGGGCAACCAGATCGCGGTCCAAAGCGCCGCGCAACGCACGACGGTCTCCCGCGAGCGAGGCAGCGCGTGGGCCAAACCATAATTTCAATCCGGCGCCGCTCGTATCGGTCAGAAATGCAGCTAGACTTTCCGCAACGCCCGCATGGGCGGCGCCGAAAAACCGCCCGGCCAACATCGCATCCCGCAGCACGAGTGTCGGTTGGTCCAACTCGTGCTGCGTCTCGCTCAGTGCCATCGCCCTGCGGCAGGTGTACGTTCAGGCTTTCGGTGGGATGCGCGCGACCATGCGCATCGAGGTCGTCAATTCCTCCATTTGCAGCCATGGCCGCAAATAAGCCACGGCATTATAGGAGCCCGGCTTGCCGGGAATTTCCTTTACCTCGATCCGCGCTTCCCGCAGCGGATATTTCGCTTTGCTCTCCGGGCCCGCATCGGGATTGCCATTGACATAATTGCCGATCCACCGGTTCAGCCAGCGCTCGCATTCATTGGCTTCCATGAAGCTGCCGATTTTATCGCGCGCCATCACTTTCAGAAAATGCGCAAACCGGCTGGACGCCATGATATAGGGTAGGCGGGCAGAAATAGCGGCATTCGCGGTCGCATCCGGACGGTCATATTTCTTCGGCTTCTGCGTCGTCTGGGCTCCGAAAAATACCGCATAATCCGTATTCTTGTAGTGGCAGAGCGGCAGAAACCCGAGATTGGACAGTTCGAACTCGCGCCGGTCGGTAATGCCGATTTCGGTCGGGCATTTCGAATCCATATCGCCATCGTCGGACTGGAATACATGGAACGGCAGGTTCTCAACCTTGCCGCCGCCCTCGGCGCCGCGAATGGCAACGCAGAAGCCCGATTGTGCGAAGCTGTCGGTCAGCCGCACACCCATCGTGTAGGCCGCATTCATCCAGCAATATTCTTTATGATCGAGCGACTTGGCGGCTCCCGCCGCATCGAATGGCGCCTCCTCGTAAGCGAATTCCTCGATCGGCTTGGTCGATGCGCCATAAGGCACCCGGGCCAGCACGCGCGGCATCACCAGCGACACGAACCGCGAATCCTCGGTCTCTCTGAAGCCGCGCCATTTGGCGTATTCGGCCGTATCGAAAATCTTCGCCAAATCCCGCGGCTTAGACAATTCAGTCCAATCGGAGAATCCAAACATTCCCGCGCCGGCGGCAGAAATAAACGGCGCGAAGGCAGCCGCCGCCACATTGCTGACCAGCCGCAACGACTCAACATCGTCGGGGTGATTGGTCCATTCATAATCGCCGATCAATGAGCCATAAGGCTCGCCACCGGGCGTGCCGAATTCGTTTTCATAAATTTTCTTGAATAGCTGGCTCTGGTCGAATTCCACCGCCTTGGTCAGATCACGGTTCAATTCGCGTTTGGTCATATTTATGACCTTGAGCTTCAATGACGTACCGGTCTCGGAATTCATCACCAAATGATGCAGGCCGCGCCAGCTTCCTTCGAGTTGCAGAAAGCGCGGATCATGCATCACCTCGTTCAGCTGCGCGGAAAGTTGCCGATCGATCGCGGCAATCGCCCGGTCGATCGTGCGGCTGAGATTTTTGTCAAAGGTGACGGTGCCGGCAAGCGCCTGCTCGACCAATGTCTTGACAAGGTCCTGCGCCCGGTCTGGTTCGGTTTGTTTGGTTGCCGAGACAACCTGATCGAGCAGATTAAGCCCGGTCGATTCCGTAACAACTGCGCCAGCCGACTGGCCTTGGGTTTCAGCGCCTGACATGGCTCAGCCCTCCTTCTTGTCGAGGCCGAGCTGGCTCG
Organism: Rhodospirillales bacterium 20-60-12; assembly: GCA_002255495.1. Classification (GTDB taxonomy): domain Bacteria; phylum Pseudomonadota; class Alphaproteobacteria; order Acetobacterales; family Acetobacteraceae; genus 20-60-12. Next base: position 2,240 of record NCAP01000041.1, read on the forward strand.
AAAGTTCTTTCAGTTCAGCATTATTCTGCAACACCTGCTCCAACAGCCCTTCAAGGGCGTCCGAACGGTCGGCCTTGCTCATCAGATCGCGTAATTTATTGCGCGTCTCCAACAGCGATTTCAGCGCTGGCACCTGATTGACGATGCTGGTCGGATCAAAATCCTCGATCGAATTGAATTTCAGATCAACCGCCATCTGGCTGCCATCATCGGCGAGCTTATTATCGACCTTCAATTTCAAGCCCGGTGTCATGCGCGCCATGACATCGTTGAAATTATCACGGTCGATCTGGATGAATTTCCGGTCCGCCATCGGCTTCAGGGGTTGGGTCGGATCACCGGAGAAATCCCCCATGATGCCCATAACAAAAGGCAGTTCGCGCTCGATCTGCGCCCCATCGGTCTCGACATCATAAGTGATGTGGACGCGCGGCTTACGGACCCGGTTTAGCTTTTGGTGAATGCTGGCACTCATGGTTTCGCTCACTCCTGCTTATTTGAGACATAACGCAAAATATATGAGGGCTTCAAAGACCACGCGGTAAGGCGCCACGAGCCGGCCCGGCCGGATGAGACCCTAAGCGCTCCCTCACCCTATGGTCAATCAGATTTGGCTAACCCGCATATAATACTGATCATTTCATTCGGGCTTAATCCCCAGTCGCAGCAGAATATTCTGCCGGGCGGATTCATCGGTAATGATTTCCTGTAACAATTCGGGCCAACTCATCCGCGCGCGCCGCACCGCCTCGTCGATTGTGTAGGCCATCGGTGATTGCGGCTCATTCTTGCGAAAAAATTCAGCCAATTCGGTCAATGTCGCCAAAGCATCCTCGCGATTGGCCAACCGCCGGGGGCCACCGCCGCCGCCGGTCGGTCCACCCGGTAATTGCGCGTCGCCCGTCACGGCTTCAGCCTCCATCTCGCTTACGGCAGCCGTCTCGGGCGGCCCATATAAATCGACAATTTTGCCGATTTGATCGAGCAATTCGGCAACCCTGCTGGTCGGCGGCGCGGCACTGCCCGCCAGGTTATCAAGCTTTTCGCCCATCGCGCGCCAGAAGCCCCCTGCCTCGCGCAACGATTTGCGCAATCCCGCAAGCGCCGCTTTATTGGCGGCCGCGCCGGCTTTCTGCACAACGTCAAACGGCACCGTGCCACTGGCAATTCGCGCCTCAACGCGTTTTTTATCGGTCATCGTCGTCAGTTCGGCCGATTGCTCATAGGCAAAAAACATCATTGGCGTGCCGTCGGGTAACGGAAATAGCTTCACCTTGCGCAGCGGCTGGATCAGCGTGCCATCGCCACCTTCGCCGTTCAACCCGGTGATCGGCGCCACCCGGGTTTCCATGCCGTCTTCGTCCGGCAGCGGGTAAAGCGGCTCCCAATACCGATCGATCAGTCCGTCGATCAGTGCGGCCCCCATCGCCAGCCCAGCGATACCATCGCTGCGAACCAGCGCCTCGGTCAGCCATGCGGCAATTTCAATATCCTTTGTCTGCTCCAGCAACGCCTTGCGGGCAAGCGTGGTGACCGCGCGCCAATGCTGCACCGCAGAAGTGTCACTTGTTGGATCAGTGTCGGCGGCGCGCTCGGCAGCGCGCGCTTCGGATCGGGCATCACGTAAACGAAAATAAAGTGACGTCGGCGAAAAATCCTGCCGCAAATCGACGCCTGTAGGGATATCTCCGGCAATCGGCGCGAGCAACGCCTCGAGATCAAATTCTTCCGCCGTCATCGCGCCCCCAACATCACTCTATCTCTAAAGCCTGATGCGTTATCACGCACCAGGTCTTTCCATATTTTTCCGATCAATTTCCTTGGTTCAGCTGGAGTCAAGTGATTCCATCTAAACCAATATTGATCTAGCCTTCCAGCAACCTTATTAACCGTCCACAACCACTAGACAAGATGTAACGTTAGCACATAGGTTGCGCCCTGACTACGTGTTCCCCGTACGGCTTTCTGCCGTTCGCTTGTAGTGCGGGGTGCAAAAAGCAGGGGAAACATATGGCCGCCATCGATCTGAGATCTCTCATCGCAAGGCTGGATGATCATTGCAGACGCGCATTAGAAGCCGCTGCCGGGCTGACCCTCTCGCGGAGCCATTATAACGTCGAAATCGAACATTGGCTGATCAAGCTCGCCGAAGGCACCGATACCGACATCGCGGCCATTCTTCGCCATTACGATATCGATCACGGCCGGCTGTTGATCGATCTCAATCGCGCACTGGATAAAATGAAAACCGGTAATTCCCGCGCACCCAGCCTGTCGCCGGACATTGTGGAACTCGGCAAGGAGGCCTGGCTGCTCGCCTCGATCGAGCATGGCTTGTCGAAGGTTCGCTCAGGCCATTTGCTCTGGGCGTTGCTGGCCGACGAGACGCTGGCCCGCCGCGCGCGTGAGGCGTCCAGCCAACTCCTCAAAATCCAACCCGAAACCCTCAAGCGCGACCTGCTGACCATCACCGCCAACTCCATCGAGGCGCAAACCGCCCCGAGTGCTGTTGATGGTCCCGCACCCGAGCCAGGTGACGCACCTTCCCGTCCCGGCGGATCGGCCGCCCTTGATCAATTCACTTACGATCTCACCGCTCGCGCCAAAGCAGGCAAAATCGACCCGGTGCTCGGACGAGACTTCGAAATCCGACAGGCGATCGATATCCTCACCCGCCGCCGGCAGAATAACCCGATCCTGACCGGCGAGGCAGGCGTAGGCAAAACCGCTGTTGTCGAGGGCCTGGCTCTGAAAATTGCCGCTGGTGACGTGCCGGAGGGGCTGAAAAACGTCACGTTGCGCACGCTCGACATGGCGCTGCTGCAAGCTGGCGCGGGTGTCAAAGGCGAATTTGAAAACCGCCTCAAATCGGTCATCGACGAAGTCAAAGCGAGCCCTAAGCCGATCATTATTTTCATCGACGAGGCGCACACCTTAATCGGTGCCGGGGGTCAGGCCGGCCAGAACGATGCCGCCAATCTGCTCAAGCCGGCCTTGGCGCGTGGCGAATTACGCACCATCGCCGCCACAACTTGGGCCGAGTACAAGAAATATTTCGAGAAGGATGCCGCCCTCACCAGGCGCTTTCAGGTGGTCAAAGTCGAAGAGCCCTCCGAGGCCATGGCCACTGCCATGATCCGTGGTCTCGTCGAAACCCTCGAATTGCATCACAAAGTGCGCATTCTCGATGAAGCGGTCAGCGAGGCCGTGCGCCTCTCGGCGCGCTTCATCCCCAGCCGCCAATTACCCGACAAGGCGATCAGCCTGATCGATACCGCTTGCGCGCGCGTCGCGATGAGCCAGGCGGCGATTCCCGCACCCATCGAGGATCGGCGGCGTCGGATCGACCTGATCGATACCGAAATGGGAATTCTGGAACGGGAAATGGCTGCCGGTGCCGCCCATGAAACGCGTCAGAGCGAATTGGCCGAGGAGAAGGCGAAGGCCCAGCTCGAACTGCAAGCGCTCGATCAGCGCTTTGAAGATGAGAAGAAATTGGTCATCGAAATGACCGACATTCGCGGTAAAATCGAAGCCAAAGACCCGGCAACGGCGGATGAAGCGAGCGCGCCGCTTGTGGATAGGTCCGCATTGCGCGCGCAGTTGAATGAGCTTCATGATCGTTTAAAGACATTGCAGGGCGAAACCCCGCTGATTTTCCCTGTAGTCGATGGCCAGGCGGTCGCTGAAATCGTCGAAAGCTGGACGGGCATCCCCGCCGGCCGCATGCAATCGGATGAAATCCATACGGTTCTGAAACTGAAAGAAGCGATGGAGGCGCGCATCGTCGGCCAGCCACACGCGTTAGAGGCGGTGGCGCAATCCATCCGCACCTCGCGCGCGCGCCTGACCGATCCGCGCAAACCCATCGGTGTGTTCCTCATGGTTGGAACATCAGGCACCGGTAAAACCGAAACCGCGCTGACATTGGCAAATCTGCTGTATGGCGGCGAGCAGAACATGACGACCATCAATATGACCGAGTTCAAAGAGGAGCATAAAGTATCGCTCCTCATGGGCTCGCCTCCTGGCTATGTCGGCTACGGCGAAGGTGGCATTCTGACCGAGGCGGTACGCCGGCGGCCTTATTCGGTTATTTTGCTCGATGAGATGGAAAAGGCCCATCCCGGCGTCCAGGACGTATTCTTCCAGGTCTTCGACAAAGGCAATATGAAGGACGGTGAAGGCCGCGACATCGATTTCAAGAATACGGTTCTGATCATGACCTCGAATGCCGGCACCGATCTGATCGATAAATTATTCGCCGACCCCGAAACCGCTCCCGATGCCGCCGGCCTTGCTGAAGCTTTGCGGCCGGAATTGATGAAATATTTTAAACCCGCTTTCCTCGGCCGGGTCACGATCGTGCCGTATTTTCCGCTCTCCGAAGATGTCATCAAGAAAATTGTTCAATTGCAATTAGGCCGCATCGGCCAACGAATTAAGGATGCATATCGCGCGGAGTTCGTCTATGATCCAATCCTGGTGGAGACGATCGCTGCGCGTTGCAAAGAAAGTTCGTCTGGCGCGCGCAATGTGGAAAACATCCTGTCACGAACACTTCTGCCAGAATTATCGGCCGAAGTGCTTTGCCGACTGGCTGAAGGAAACGCAATCTCTCACATATCGGTCGGGATTGATCCCAGCGGATCGTTCCGATATGTATTGAGTTGAATCGGCTGAAATCAAACTCCAAGGAGAGACAATCATGGCCATCTATTTAAAATATGCGTCCATCAAGGGCGATGTGACGGCGGAAGGCTTCAAGGATTATATTCAACTGAGCAGCTTCCAATTCGGTCTCGGCCGTGGCGTGGCCTCCCCGCTCGGTAGCGCTGCCGATCGTGAAGCCAGCCATCCGAGCCTCTCGGAAATCACCGTCACCAAAGAATACGACGTCGCAAGCTCCGATCTGCTGAAGGAATCCCTCAGCGGCGATGGCACGGCCAAGGCCAATTTCGCCTTTACCCGCACCAAATCCGGCGGCACCGGCGCTGAAAAATATCTCGAAATCAAACTCGAAGATGTCATCATCTCCGGCTACAGCATGAGCTCCGGCGGCGATCGTCCTGCGGAATCAATCAGCATGAACTATGTTAAAATCGAATTTGGCAACATCCCCATGAAGCCCGACGGCACGCCCGATACGTCGGTCAAAGTGTCCTACGACCTCGCGAAAATGAAAATGGGGTAAGCCCGTTTCTCCATGTTGCTGCAAAGAACCCGGTGCGCGAGCGCCGGGTTTTGTATTATAACCAGAACGTAATATTAATGGAACGATTTACAGTGGGATGCGTTATCGCGCACCCGCTGAAAGCATATTGATCTAACCGCTCACCTCGGCCACGATCGCCGTGACATTGTCATTGACCCGATGCGCCAGTGCCGCGGCGATCAGCAATTCCGTCGCCGGCACACCCTCGGGCGTGCCGAGCAGGCTGGTGAGTTCCGCCTCGGACAAAGTCTTGCTCAAACCATCGCTGCATAACAAAAACCGATCACCCGGCCGCGCTTCGCCGATCACTTTATCAAGTTCTATATCATCGCAATCAGCACCCACCGCGCGGGTGATCACATTGGCATGCGGGTGATGCTCGGCTTCCTCCGCCGTCAGCCGACCTTCATCCACCAAATCCTGAACCAGCGAATGGTCCTTGCTGATTTGAGTCAATATGCCGCCGCGCAGCAAATAAGCGCGCGAATCCCCCGCCCACAGGCACGCGAAATGGGTGCCGCGCAGCAATAAAATCACCACTGTCGAAGCGATCATCGCATCGCCGCCACGCGACGCCGCTTCGGCGCGCAAAGCCTCATGCGTCTCGTTGATCGCCAGCCTGATCTCAGCGAGCATTTCCCCCGCCGTCATGTTCGGCCGCAAGCGGTCAAGGGCTGCCACGATCATGCCAGAGGCCACTTCGCCCGATTGATGGCCGCCCGCGCCGTCCGCCACCACCCATAATCCTAAATCCGGGCGGGCCAGATAATTATCCTCATTATGTTTGCGCACCGTACCGACATGGCTTTGCGCCCAACTTTTCACACTGGTCACAGAATTGTCTCACTATGGCTCAGCATCGAGGCGAATAAAGCGGCCGGCGGCATTTGGGTGAAGCGCAACTGCCCCGCCGCACGGCGCGGCGCGCCATCCGTCCACCAGATTGCGGGCGCATCGTCCCACGCAAATGCGCTGCGCTTGGCATCGATTTGTACGAGGCGGCTTGTAATCTCATCGGGTGCCAGATCATCAAGCACGGCCGCCAGGCCAATTTGTTCGCCCTGCGCCAGCCAGTCCGCACCCTCGCATAAATCAGCACCGCTTGCGGAGAACGCAGCAAGCATGAAGGGAAAATGCCGTCCGGCCCGGTCGACGCTGGGCAGCATCACCCCTAAAATACCCGCCGCCCCGCATAAGCCGGGAGCCAGGCGAAAGCGCCAAATCGGCGCTTCCATCCAGGCCGCCAGCCAAGACTCGCCCAGAGCTTGCCTGCTTTCATGCAATGCCAGCCGGCACCAGCCATCCCACCGATTAACCAGATCGCGCGGCAACCCCGCCCCGACGAAATCCCCGCGCACGGGGATCTTGCCGTAGAACCCTACCCCGGACGGTGCAAAGCCAAGGCTCATCCGTGCAGCGAAGGGCAGCGGAAATCCTGCAGCGTGCCCGGCGCAAATGGATTGAACACCGATCCGGCTTCAATCTCGAAGCTGGCCTCCTGGCCGTCTTGGCTGAAATCGAGCAGATATTTATCCGACGATCCATCCTGCCGCAGGCTGCCTTGATTAAACAGCCGGAACAATGCCCAGGGGCCGGTTGCTTGCAGAACCACCGGATTGCCGCCCGATGCAGGGGTGATGATCAATCGTGCGACCTGCATCCCGTCGCTGCCCGGCCAACTGATCTGTGTCGGCACCGGTGGACCATGCGCATATACCACATTCAATGCGCCCAATTGCAGCGTGACCTGCGCCGCACTGGTGCTCAAATTCACAGGCGTAATGCTGAACTGCACCGAGGGCACCGTGCCGCCCGACGCAAAGAATAGCTGGCGGATCACCTGTGCCCGCTGAAATTCAGCCACCGCTCCTTGGCTGACCGGCGGGCTCACCCCATTCACAGCCTGCACATGCCAGGTCGCACCCGTCATATCCACAAAGGGGCGAACCTGAGTACTGAAAAACTGATCGAGCAAACCGCCGGGTGCAAAGAGATGCGCGAAATCGCCCATTGGAATGCCTTGGCTCGCACTCGGATCAAACGGGTAGCGGCCCACCACGGCTTGCTGGCAAAGCTGCGCCGGTCCGCCCGCGCCGTTGAAGGCAGCCGCCGCACCCTGCGCCGCACTCCCACCGCGCAAATTATTCGCCGTGGCCACAATCGCGTTCAGCCAGCGTGACACCGGGTTCGGGTCATGCGCTGCTTCACCCTGCAATAAACTGGCCGGGTCGCCACCTGCCGCCGGCGCCGCAGGCGCACCCGAACCGGGGGCAGTCGCTGCCAGGGCCGCCAATTGCTGCTGCACCTGATTGAGCAATTGCAATGTCAGATCAACCGGTGCGCCGGCCGCATTGGGTCCGCCGGTTCCGACATAATCGCGCAGCGGCGCGAATTGCGCATCGATCTCGCTGCCCGGCAAAGCAGGTGCCGTACCCGGTGCCGCACCCAGCAATCCCTGCAATTGCGACGATGCTTTGTTGAACGCCGCCTGGCCCGGCAAATTGACCGCCGGCGCCTTCATACCCTTGGGCAAAGCCGGTGCCTTGGACAAGGTCAATTGCCTTGCCATCGAGGCCAGCAATGCCCGCATCGGCGATTGCGGTGAGGATAGAATATATAACGACTGGACCGCCTGCCCGGCGCTGCCAAAGGGCGCCAATGTCAGGTCATTGATCATCGCGTTCCAATGCGCTGCGTAATCCTGCTCATATAATTTGATCACATCGGTTTCGAGCGATTGCATTTGCGGGCTCGTCGGGTCGATTTTCTCATCCTCGCCGAGCACCCAGCTCTCACTTGCCACATCGCTCGCGGCATGACTCAAAGCCGGAAGCAGCACGAAATGAAAGCCGCGCACGGTGAAAAAACCAGGGATTCCGTCGGTCAACGGTTTGCCCGAAACCCGGCTGAACAAGGGTGTCCCGGCCGGCCCAAGAGCCTCAGCCGGCGTCCAGGCGGGCACTGATGCCGCCTGGGCAGAATCGCGAATCCGCGAATAAACCCGCTCAGCGATCGGCACCCGCGAGAAGGTCGCGCGTGCTGCAGCCACCAGCCCGCCATCAAGAGGGAGGTTCGGTAAAGGCTGGTCAAGCAAGGCGGTCAAATGCTGCATCAAATCATCGCGGATCGGCTGTGCCGCGGGGCCGGGGTAGAGCCGCTGCCAATCCAAATTCATCCAGGCCATCACAAGCGGCTTGTCGAGCGGGCCCTGATTGCCGAGCATCAGATAAACCCGTGTCGCCTGATACAGGAATTCCGGCCGGCTCAGCCCGCCGCGCATTTCCGCCTCAAGCTGCACGAGCAAGCGCGGCAGCATGATATTATCCAGCGCGTTGCGGTAAGCGGCTTGTGCTGCGGCCCGCAACTGCCCGCTTTGGTTCAGCCCCAAACCCATCACGCCGTGAGATGTCTGGTCACCCGCGCCAAACGGCAAATCCCGCGCCTGGTCCAACAGCGGTAATATGGCCGGCAAATTGGCGTCGCGCACCGGATCGAGCGCCATGCTGGCGGCGGTTTTCTGCTCGGCAGCCAGGGCGTTCTGGGCCGCGGTGATCGCCGCACTATTATTGCTCCTGCTGATCACCAGCCCCGCCAATAAGGCCAGAGACAGCAACCCCACAGCCGCAAAGCCGCCGGTGCGCAGCAGCAATCCACGCCGCACCGAGGCCGGGTTGGCGCTGGCCAGCATCGCCTCGCCAAAAATCACATCACGCAACAACCGACCGAGAAAATAGCTCCGCCCGGCACTCGCCCGCAACGAGGGTGCGCGCCGCTGATCGATGCCGAAACTGCGCGCAAGCGCCCCGGTCAGCCGGTCGATCGGTGTGCCATCCTGCGTGCCCGACGAGAAATAGACCCCCCGCAAAAACGGTGCGGGGTCCAGCGTCGAGCCAGCAAAAGCCTCACTCAAAAACTCGCCCAGCGGCTCCTCCAGGCTCGCCACCTGGGCGGGGAAGCCGGCCATCATGCCGCGCCGCTCGGGGCTGCGCTCGGCCTGCAAACGATCAATCAGCCGTTCATCGAGCCGATTGACCAATTGCCGGTATTCCCCAGCGAACAGCCCGACCGGCCCTTGCGGACCTGGGGCCACCGGAAATGTCATGCCCCACACGTCTGCCCGCCGCTCGGTATCCAGATCGTCGAAAAACTCGGTAAACCCGGCCAGCAAATCGGCTTTCGTGACGGTCAGGTAAACCGGAATCTTGACCCCTAATTTCTCGGTAATCTCCTTGATCCGCCGGCGGATGGCGCGGGCATGCCCAAGCCGCTCCTCCCGCGTGCCGGCAGCGATGTCCGACAAGGCAATGGCAACAATAACCCCGTTCAGCGGTTGCCGCGCCCGGGTCTTTTTCAGCAGGTCCAAAAACCCTTCCCAGCCCGCCCGGTCGATCGAGGCATCGGAATCCTGAGTGGTGTAACGCCCTGCGGTATCGATCAGCACGGCGTTTTCAGTGAACCACCAATCGCAAAGCCGCGTGCCGCCCACACCCGCCACAGCACCCTGGCCCATTTCGGCGGCGAGCGGGAATTTCAGCCCGGCATTCAGCAAGGCCGTGGTTTTGCCGGCCCCCGGCGGGCCGATAATCACATACCAAGGCTGCTCGTATAAATAACCGCGCGTGCCGCGGGCTTTTTTCAGCAGGGCCAGGGCGTTGGTCAGTTTCGCCGACAGAGCCGCAACCTCTTCGGCATTGGCCCCCGCCTGCGCATCGCCCTGACTGGCAGCGACCCCTTTTTCCAACGCCGCATCCCGCCCGCGCCGGCGCCGGTCGAGCAGCAAATTGACGCATGCCCACACCAAAACCAGAACCAGAATGATGATCGCGCGCGGCGTAATCCCGGCTAACGCGCCAATGAAGGGGGCAAAAAACCAGACCAGCGCCGCCAGGATCGCGACACCGACAAAGCTCAACACCCAGCGCGACAGCAGAGCGGAAAAAAAAGCCTTCATGTGTGCCTCAGTTACCGCCGTTACGTTGCAATACCACTTCAATACGCCGATTCTGCGCCCGCCCGTCAGCGGTCGCGTTGCTGGCCACCGGATCGGCGTCACCCATACCCTGCGCGGTCAACCGGCTTTGATCGCCGATCGTCTGATCGAGTATCGCCGCCGCGGCTTTCGCCCGGTCGAGCGAAAGCTGATAATTCGATGGGAATTGCAGCGTATGGATCGGCTGGTTATCGGTATAACCGATCACCTGCACGCTGCCCTTTTCTGCCGCCAGCGCCGAACCGATTTTGTGCAGCAGACGGTCCGCTGTCGGTTCCACGCTCGCACTGCCCGAGCCGAACAAACCGGTATTATTGATCCGCACGATCGGTGCATTCACCGTGCCCAGCACACTGACCTTGTTGGCGGCAATTTCCGGCGCCAGAAAGCCGCGCAACCGGTCAAGCACGGTCGGCTGGTTGCTGACCGGCGGCGGCGGCTGAACCACCGGTCCGGCGCGGTCTATCGCGGGTGCCGTGGCCAGAGGCGCTGCCAGATCCGCCTGGAACTGGTTTGCGCTGCGTCCGCTCAGGGCGAACAGAAAACTGCCATAGACCAGGGCAATAATACCCACAGCGGCAACACCGACCACCCACAAAGGCACCACCAGCCGGCGTGGCTTATAGGGTGCGGCAACGCCCTGCCAATGCGGTGACAAACCAGGCTCGCCCGCCGGCTTTTGACGGCGGATGATGGCGTAAGTGTCCTCACGCAATTTATCGATTTCCGCCGGCCCGCGCGGTGACAGCCGATACCGGCCCATATAGCCGAGCGACAGGCAGAAATACATCAATTCCAGAACCGGCAGAAAGCTCCCCGGGTTTTGCCGGATCTGCCCCAGCACATCGAAAAACCGCTCGCCGCTGCGCACTTCCTGATGAAAGGTGGAAACCATCGAGCGCGCAGCCCATGCACCTTGGCTGCCCCAGGGTGTTGCCAGCACAACATCGTCAAGGCTGGCACACAGCGCATAATGAGCGGGGCGCAATTGATCCATCGGAATTTGCGCAGCCCTGGCCGCCTGTTCGAATTGCCGCATCTCGCCGACTGCGCGCTCACGCAAATCCCCGGCATCAGGCTGGCTCATCGTATTGCGCAGCCGGGCGAGTAATTGCAGTAGGGGCGCCGCCGCCGCGATCAAGGGCGATCCGCCCATGGTCAGCCGGTCCGCACCAGGCCCCGCCGGTGCTGCCATGGCCGGGCCCGGCATCGGCGCCGCTGGGGTAGTGGCAAAACCCTGGTTGAAACTCGCAGCAGGTGCGGCCGGCGTGGCGCGCTTGCCGCCCGGCGCCGGGCGGATCACCGTGCGATCGGAATCGTCAGGCTCGGAAAACGGATTATCGCTCATCGACCTACCCCTTGATTGCCCAAAGCTCCAATTTCAAAGACGGAAACTCGCCCGACACATGCAGGGCAAATCCGCCGGAATTCTGCATTTGCTGCCAATGCGGGCTGCCACGATCCAGCTCGAAATAGCTCGCCCCGGCGTAAAACGGGATCTGCCTCGGTGCCACCGGCAACGGCCTGATGGCGATGCCCGGCAGCGCCACATTGACCAATTCGCGGATCTGCTCGACCGCGCCGATTTTCACCTGTGCCGGGAACAGCCGGCGCAAGGTCTCGGTCGGCACATCGGCTTGCACGGTGAGCACAAAGCTTGCGGCGCGCAAAATATTCCGGTCCGTGATCGGCCCGACATGCACCCCATGCCTACGTTCTTGCAGCGGGATCGATGTCGCGTTCTGTTCGATCACGGCAGACAAAGCGCGCCGCAAATCGGCAATCACCGGCGCGAAACTGCGCTGCAAATCCTCGTGGCGGTAGCCCGGATAGCTATTGGGGCGCCGCGTCGCCTCGGTAAATGTCGCGAATTCCGCAGCCATTTCGACAAAGGCCGCATACAGCGTCTCGGGATGGATATTGGCCGCGTCCGCCCAATGCTGCAACAAAGCCTGCCAGCGATTGATCGCCTGCAGCAGCATGAAATCAGCGACTTCAGCCACCCCGCGCGAGCCTGGCGCGGTCAGGCGTGCCGCCATCGCCTCGCCGCGCTGGTGAATCATGCCGGAAAATTCAGTGATGAATCCGGCCAGCGGCGCCACCGCGTGGCAGACCAAAGCCGGGGCAATCCATTGATCATCGAGACTGACCCGCTTATCGGCCGAGACTTCCAGAATCCGCGCCAGCGGAATGCATAAATATCCCGCCCGATCTTCCGCATCGAGCAGATAACGCAATTTCAACCGGCCAATCAGCAACTCCGCCGGCTCGGGCGATGCCGAATGTGTGTCATAAACCTCGAAGCTGCGTGCCTTGTAGCGGCCCTCGGTGCTGCCATCCTCTGCGGCGATTTCCGGCGCTCCGGACTGGCGGATCGGCAAGGCCAGATGCACGAGCATATTGCGGGTATTCTCAGGAATATCCAACGGTGCCGGGTGATCCGCCTCGGCTGGCAGCACAAACGGCGTGCCGTCTTCAAACACACCTGCCGCCTCGCTGATCGCGAACCGCCCCGTGCCCAACAAATCCCGATCCAGCGCCACCCTCGTCAGTCCCCACGGGTGCGGCCGCAACGCCGCGACCCGGCCCCTGATCAGCGATTCCAGCCAGCGATCCTGCTGCTGGAAATGCTGCGACCTGAGGAACATGCCCTCCTGCCAGACAACGCGGTTGCTCCAACTCATGGTTCCTGGTTCCGCCTTCCGTTATTCATCACGGCGTCTTGCCCGGCATCAAACTGGCCGTCTCACCTTTGATCTGCAAAATCAGAGTGCTCGGCCCGCTTGCCGCCACTGGTGCCACAGCGCGCCATTGGGCGTGATTGATGTCACGGAACAGCACCGCAACGCCGATGAATTGTACGCCCGGCTTTAATGCCCGCACCACCGATTCACTTTGCCCGGGCGTCACCAGGAACCGCTCCGAACCGGTCGCTTCCTCGCTTCCCAAAGTCGCGGCTTCAGCGCCCATCAGACTATACACGTCGGTTGCAAGAAATTTGCCGGTCGCGTCGAGCTGATAAACCTGCACCGCAACCGGGGCCGCCTGGCCCGCTTCATCCGGATTCTGATCTGCCGCCCCGGTGATGTTCAATGTCAGAACCGCCGGCGGCGGTGGCGGCGTGCCGCAGGAAGCGAGCAGCAAAACCGCCATACAAGCGACAGCCGACAGCCAGCGCCCCGGTTTGAGGGATCGGCTGATCGAACGATGGCGCTGCTGCATGATGCTCCTGGATGTCATAATGTCTAACCCTCCCGCGCCTGGGCTTCGCGCAAGGCCTGTTCATAGGCGCGGGCGAAGGCTTTGCCGAATACACTGTCAAAATCATCGGCCAGCGCACGGGTGATGCTGCCGTGCAGCGCCTCAAACGCATCGAACGCCCGGGCTTTTTTCTGCGCCGGCAGCACGCTCATGCCGCCTTGCTCGGCACCAGCCCGCAGCGCCGCCGGGTCCAACCGCGCCAGCAAAGCGCGCACCGCCACCTGCATCGCCGCCATCGAAGCGAGTTCATGCAGCCGCATATCGCGCAGCGCATCGGCAATCGCTGCTTCCGCACTGACATCCGAACGCCGCCCGGTGCCGAGCAACGCCGCCAGGGCATCATCGTCATCGGCGGAGAATTTCAGCGGATTATTGCCCCGCGCGCGGATCATCGTCTGTTCGATGCGAAACTCACCTTTGATCGCGGCGCGGGCAATCAGCGCCTGGCGAATGCCTGACACCAGGGCGCGAAACCCGGCCCCGAGTGCACGCATCATCGCCTCCGGATCGGCAGGATTCTGCCCCGCCATGCCCGCACCCTCGAGAAACGCCGCGAGCAGATCGCCGGAGGCAGCAGGCTGCATGGCGGCCGGCGTCTCGGCTCGCGCCGCCATAGAAGGCGGGGCGGGCTGGGCGGGCGCAGCAACAGGGGCGGCTGCGGGCAAGGCGGCGGGTGCTGGCTCGCCCAGCCCGCCAAAATCTCCCGGTTCGGCGAACAGGTGCGGCGTCGGTGCTGAGGGGCGCGGCGGTTGCGGCCGGGCAGGGACCGCCTGCGGCGACAGATCCAGATCCCAATCATCGGGGATCAGCCGCGGCGCAACCGGCGGCGGACGGAACGCATCGCTATAGGAAGGCGTATGGTCAGCCTGGGTCGGCGCGCCGAATGGCTGCTCATCGTCGCTCGGTGCCAGCGGATCGAAATGCGCGGGCAGCGCCGGGCTCTGTCCGCCAAATCCGCCCTCCGCCGCGCCGAATAATGGGTCCGGCCGGAAGCCGGATTTCGGTGCTGCAAACGGGTCATCGCCGAATGGATCATCGAAGGGCGATGGCTTGGCCGTCAGAGCTGCGCTCGCAAAACCGCTAACTTCAGCAATCCGTGCCTCGATTTCGTAGGAGCCCAGCCGGATCCGGTCGCCATCATTGAGGTTTTTCGGTCCCGCCGATCCCAAAGGTTCGCTGTCGCGATTGAGATAGGTGCCGTTGGTGCTGGTATCGGCGATCTGCCAGCCGCCGGCGCGAAACGCAATCACGCAATGGCGCTTGGACAGCACCCGATCCGGATCGCTCAACACCCAATCATTATCCGGCCCCCGGCCGATCCGAAACTCGCCGCCCTGCAGTCGCTTGGTCTCCGGCGGCACCGCATCGGGGCAGCGCAAAACGGACAGTGTCAGGGTCATGCTGCTTCCGGCGTCAGTCGGCCGGAGCCGCCTGCGGCGATATCACGGGCCGATGCGAGAAACTGCGTCAAGCGAAATTCCTGCCGTTCCGGGAAGCGCCGCACCGCCGAGAGCGCCATGGCGCCCGCCACTGCAAGCCCCGCCAGATGCGGCGCCGGCGGCACGGCTATGGCGTTGGCCGGTGCGATGGACGGGCCGCTCCAGAATGCGCCCACCGCCGCCCATGCTTCCGGGCTCTGAAATCCGGCTTTTTCCGCCTCGGCCATGGCCCCGCGGCGCAATTCCTCACTTTGCTTGCGCACCCATAATTCGGCCATTTCGCGGGCATGCCGGTCAGCATCGGACAAATTGGGCGGTGCTGTATGCAGCGCGCACATGCACGCCCACCAAACCGCTTCGCGGTGGGGCAAAGCATGGGCGAAGACCCGCGCCGCCTCGATCAGAAATCCGTGCGCCACCAACCGCTCGGTAGTCAGCGGCACCGCGTCGGCGCCATCGATTGCCGCGCGGGCCTCATCGCTCAGGCTGCACCGGTTCAGCACATCGGCCAGGGGTGCATCAGCCAGTTTGATCATGGATGCTGAGGTCATGGCATTAACAATTCACTTTGGTCATGCCGCCCGTCAATGTCAGCATGCCCTCGCCTTTGACCGTCGACATCGGCGCGGATGCTTCAAACGATGCGGTGCCACTGATTTTGATTTGCGTCGCCGTCAAGGTAATTCCCGAATTATCGATCTTGATGCTGCTCTCGCCTACTTTCAGCACAATCTGGTTCTGCGACTGGTGCAGCACCGCGCCGGTAACCTTGGTCGTTTGCGTGCCCTTGATCGTGAAAGACTGGTCGCCGTCAATTTTGACAGTCTCATCTTTTTTAACGTTCAAAAAGCGGCAATTATCGATGGTCAGCGTCTGGTCGTGCTCAACCTCAATATTGTAATCTTTCTGAGCATGCAGCAGCACGATCTCCGAGCCCTTGGTATCGTCAAAGGAGAATTCATTATAATCATCCGTCCCGCCATTCAGCGTCGAACGGGTACGAAATCCGCTGATATTCTTCTTCGCTGCCGGAAATATCGGCATGTTCGTCGAATTATACAATGAGCCTATGGCCACCGGCCGGTCGATATCGCCTTCCAGGAAGGCAACCGCCACCTCCATGCCAACACGCGGGGTGAACTGTACACCCCAGCCTGCGCCGGCCCAGGGTTGAACCACTCTCACCCAAAACGACCCGCTGCTGGTGGTGTCGCCTTCATGGTCCCACGGGAACTGCACCTTGATCCGCGCCATATCCTTGTCGTCGGTGAAAATATCCTCGCCAGACTGACCAATCACTGTCGCGGTATAAATACCCGGCATGTTCGGCTTGGGGATATAGGCGGGCTGCCAGGCCGTCTCGGCGGGGAAGGCTGTGCATGCCACCAAAATGCTGCTCTTGCCGCCATGGCTGCCGGCGCGTCCGGCATCATGCACCGCCATGCTGAAGCTTTGCACGATATACGCGGTGGCATCCCCGGTCGTCGGATCGGGATCGAGGGTGAATTTCCCGCCGGCATATAAATCCGGCACCGAGCCATTGCCGTGATAAAGCTGGGCGCGTCCCTCGGCTGCCTGCATATGCCGCTTGGTGATTTTGGTCGCTGTCGCCTTGTCCGGGGCGCCGGCCGGCCAATGGTAATGAACCCGGCCGGATTTCCCGGCATCGCCCAGAACACTCGTCTCCTCGTCACCAATGCTCGCCGAACTGGTCTCCGGGTTATAATCAGCGACCGACTTGCTGCCGATCGTCGTACCATCCTGCCGGTGCCAGCTATCGATGCCCGACAGGATGCCGCCTTTGGTCGCGAATGTAACCGGCGAGTTGGGCACTTCATTAAACGAGGTCGAGGAATTGCCAAGCACCATCGTGTGCGAACCATTGGCGAATTCAAAGAAATAAAAAATTCCTTCAGCCGCTAGGATCCGGTTTATGAAGTGCAAATAGGATTCGTTGAACATCACCGTATAAGGCCGCACCGGCGGGGCCGGGCTCACCCGTGAGGTTGGGTTGGGCAAGCCAAACTTGCCGCAAATCTGATTGACGATATCGATCGCGTTCAAACTCTCGAAAAACCGGCAATCGCTGGATTGCTCCAGAAACGCGATTTTCGGCACAATCGTCAGGTGGTAATCCCAGGTCTGCGCGGAATTAGCCGGGTATTGCGATATTTTCGCCACCATGCCGTTAACGTAACGGATATGCGGGGTGGTCGGTGCGATCGTCATGGTGACCGCTTGGTACAGTAATTTGGTCTGATCGATCTTTTCCAGGCCCGAGCGGAGCACGAGCTCATAGCTGAACGGAGCGCTCAGGGTCTCCGACCCGGTGAGCTCAACAGGCTCGAACACCCCCGGCCCGAGCGGTGTATCGACGTCCAGCATATCGATTTGACTGACCATTTTCACGTCCCCACGAATATACGCAAACTCGTTGCGTACTTCCTGGGACGAAGCTGTAACATCTGATCCGTCTCATCACCAGAGGCATCTGAGCCAAATGAGCCGCCTGGGCCCTCGGCTGGCCAAGGTCATCGGGGCCACGGTTAAGGTGCTAGGGCAGGTCACTCCGGTGGCCGGCCCCTGGGGTTACCGATTGGTCTATCGCGGTCCGCGATAAGCCCGGTCATTGGGGTCATGGATGGCGGGCAACTCCCACTCATGGGGCAACGAGTGAGGATCGAGCCACCGGCAACGCGCCATCTTGGTGTTCATCAGATACACCAGCGGCGCGGCAAGCGCCAACGCCGGCAGGGGGACCAATAGAAAATACAACCATGAATCTTCAGTAGAAAAATACGCCGAAACAGCCGCTAAAACGATCGCCAGGCCATAGATTGCATTAGCCAATCGAACCAATGCCCTGATCAAGCGGATTGCCCATAATTTACCGCTTTTGAAAACATAGACCAGCGGCAGAATCGTCACGGGAATCCCGATATATAAATATCGGACATTATGCAAAAACGCCTCGGGCTCGCTGGAGAAGACGAAACTATAATCGCCAACAAGTGAAACACTCACCACCAGCAGCACAAAAATAATGCCGGCGCATGGCAACACAGCAGCACGTGGTAACCCCGGCGGACGGTCACCGGGCATTTCAGGAGCCGTATTTTTCCCGAGCAAGCTCTAGCCTCCTGGTTGGCCAAATTTAGTCGATATGAGGGTCTTAAAACTCAAAAAACCTTTTGATTTTGCATTGCTATGACCAATCGGATCAGGAAGTAAATTTGCACCTGCCCCCTGTGGACCGGACAGATCGATCACGTTCGGCAGAACCTCAGGCTGATTCATGCCCTTGACCAATAACGGTGTCGTCCATCCGGTATAATCAATCCCGGCCAAAGTGAGAGATACGGGCAATTCATGGGTTTTGGCAGCTGGCCGATACAATGCCTGCTGAAGCGCCAATTTCAATTTTCCTTTACGCTGATCATTTAGTTCATTAGCTTTTTTCAAAATGTAGGCAGCACGATTAGATTGTTTGCGTAGATCTTTTAATTGTGGTTTCGGAACATTACCCTTAGATTTTGCCTGCGTGAACTTACCAGCTGCATCGGTTGCCCCAATGCGTGCCGCCTGTAAGCTTTCTTCAGAGCTGGACAGAGCCGTTCGCGCTGTCGCTATTTCTTTGCCGGCTGAATAAATGCCGCGCCCTGCATCAGGCAATGCAATCAGCGGTGCGAGTAACTGTATCGTCCGATATGTGTCGCTTGTCTCCAAAGACTGAATTTGATACGCGTCCTCAAGGGCTTTATTTGCATCACCCAGTGTCGCTGCGCGATCGGCGCTGACCCGCAGAAATTCATCGTAGCCATCTGCCCCCAGGAGTGCCACCGACGAGATGCCGGCGGCGGCGGCAAGGCCGATGGCCACGGCACCAGCCTCAGGTAACAGCGCGATAATACCGATGGCTGATCCAACAACCCCCACAGCGTCCAGTGCCATAGCCAGTCCGGTAGCAGCAACCGGATGGTCGGTAAGCCAATGTTCAACCGTGCGATACGCACCACGCAGGCCCATCCACATTTGAACCGATGCTTCTTGCTCCATGAGCGATTGTTGGTACATCTGCTCACCGAAACTGGTCGCTGGCTGGTTTAGTTGCTTAGTCAGATCAGCACTTTGTTGATCAAGGCTCTGGCTAAACTCGTGAACGCCTCGCCCAATTCGGGCATAAAATCCGCTGACGGCATTTTCAATCGAGGTCCAGTTAAGGCCGCTTGGCTCTGTTTCCGGCTTCGGCATAACAGTGCCGTGCCACTCGATAATGATAGTTTCGCCAAGCCCTGTGTCGGATGCGAAAACAGGTAATCTCAGCACGTCTATACCTGCGGCCTCGATCCATAACACCCCGAGGCTACTGGTATTTTCGCCCGGATGAACGGATGCAATAAATTGGCAACAATGAATGGCGGCCTTCGCCTTTGTGCGGTATGGCCCATAGGTCAGGGTGGTCTGAGCATTCGATTTGCTGTATGGCCAGATGTGGGATGGCATGACAACCTCCATCCTTTGGTTACTATGCCCGTTATATGACCACAAGGGTGAATGTTGAGCTCGTGATAGACAGCATCAACTGCGTGGCTGCGGTGAACGATCGCGCACTGGGCAAACTCAGAAGTCTGGGTGGCGCTCTGTAGGTTGCCTTTCCAGCCAATGCCGCTATTCGCAGATGAAATTTAGTCAGCAGCACGAGGCAACCCCGGCGGACGATCACCCGGTTGGCTTATATTGCGCCGTTCCACTGAATTGTGGCTCAGTGACTTTGGGCGCCCCATTCAATCATCCTTGCGCTTTGTCTTGCGCGGCCGGTAGCTTGGCGTGGTTGGGTCATCGAGCATATTGATTTCCCATTCGTGAGGCAATGAATTCGGATCAAGCCAGCGACTCTCCCGCATGCCGCGATACATGAGAATCAAGAACGGTGTCATGATCACATATAAAAAAATGTTCATCACGCAAGGGAAAGAATAATCCAGG
>NCAP01000042.1 GCA_002255495.1 Rhodospirillales bacterium 20-60-12
CACCAAAGCTGCCTGCAAATTTGACCCGATAAACCCTGCGCCGCCCGTGACCAAAATCATTCGCCGGCTTATAGAGAGGGAGCAGTGATCAGTCACCACTCTGCCGAAAGGTCATCACCATGAATGAACGCCCGAAATTTTTTGACGACCTCGCCGGCGTGGCTGGCGGCGCGTTATCCGCCCTGTCGGGATTGCGCGAGGAAATGACCGCTTTGGTGAAAGCCCGCATCGAGGAGGCCATTCGCAAGCTCGATCTGGTCAAGCGCGAAGAGTTCGACGCGATCAGTGAGCTGGCCTCGCGCGCCCGCGCCCAGGCCGAAGCGCTGGAGGCCCGCGTGGTGGCGCTGGAATCGCGCGCCGCTGACGCTCAATCGCCCGCACCTCAGGCCGTGCCTGACATTTCACCAACCGACGAGGCTGCCAGTGAGCCGCCGCTGGGCCTTGAAATTCCGCCGCCGGGCGATGCGGAAATCCCGCCGCCGCTCTGATCGGG
Source organism: Rhodospirillales bacterium 20-60-12 (assembly GCA_002255495.1). GTDB lineage: Bacteria > Pseudomonadota > Alphaproteobacteria > Acetobacterales > Acetobacteraceae > 20-60-12. The sequence continues at coordinate 494 of NCAP01000042.1, forward strand.
TGCTGGGCTCACGCGGTTTCCTCTTCCCGTGCGGGCCGGGCTTATGTATGAACAGGTCATGTCGGCAGGTTCACCGGATGGGAAATTCTGGCGCAGTAAAACGCTCGGTGAGATGTCCCGGGTGGAGTGGGAATCGTTGTGCGATGGTTGCGGCCGCTGCTGCCTGCATAAATTGCGCGACGAGGATACCGATGAAATTTCCTATACCAATGTCGCCTGCCGGCTGCTGGATTTAACCTCCTGCCAGTGCAGCGATTACGCGCATCGGCAGGTCAAAGTGCCCGATTGCGTGCAGCTGACCCCGGCCAGCTTGGCTGAAATAGACTGGCTGCCGCCGTCCTGCGCTTACCGCCTGCTCAAAGAGGGACAGGATCTGCCCGATTGGCATCCGTTAAATACCGGCCAGAAGCTCGCGATCACGCCGGGCGGGGCGTCGGTATCGGGCCGGGCGGTCGATGAGCGCCATGCCGGGCCGCTGGAGCATCATCTGGTCGATTGGCCGGGCCGGATGCCAAGGATGGCCAAAAAAGGTGCAAGCGGGCGATGAGCATGAACGATACGCCGGCTGCGGAAATGATGTTGCTGGCGGGCAAGCAGGCGCAAATCGCCTGGCGGCGCAGCACCAGGGCGCGCCGGGTTTCCTTGAAAATTGACCCCTGCGCCGGTGGCGTGGTGATTACCTTGCCGCCCCGTGCCTCGCGCCGGACCGGGCTTGCCTTATTGCGAGATCATGAAAACTGGGTGGCAGCCCGGCTCGCGGCCCTGCCGCAGGCGCAAATGATCGCCGCCGGTCAGATGATCCCGGTATGCGGGGAGCCGCATTTGATCGTCGCGGTGCCAAGCGGCAGAGGCGGCGCGTGGATCGAGGAGCGGATGATCAAGGTCGCGGGATCGCCGGAATTCCTCTCGCGCCGGGTGAGCGATGCGCTGCGCCAGATGGCCGGGCGGCGATTTGCCGAGTTGGCGATGGAGAAGGCGCAGACCGCCGGGGTTCGTCCCAAGCGGGTCAGGGTCAAGGACACACGGACACGTTGGGGCAGTTGCGCGCCGGATGGCACCTTGATGTTCTGCTGGCGGCTGATCATGGCGCCGGATTTCGTGCAGGATTACGTGGTCGGGCATGAGGTTGCGCATTTGCGGCATATGAATCACGGCCCGCGTTTCTGGGCGCTGACCGAGCAGCTCACACCGCATCGTGAGGCAGCGGGGTCATGGCTGGATGCGCATGGCCAGGCCTTGCTGCGCATCGGCTGACGGGCGGCGTTTTCCCCTCAAAATGGGGGCAAAAAAAACGGGACCCGAGGGTCCCGTTTTCCGATCGAAATCCGAGCGATGAAGCTCAGACGGCTTTCAAATTGATCGCGGCAGCTTTGCCACGTTCCATCGCGATGTCGTAAGACACCTTCTGGCCTTCATTCAATCCACGCAGACCAGCTGCCTGAACGGCAGTGATGTGCACGAAAACATCTTTGCCGCCATCTTGCGGCACGATGAAACCAAAGCCTTTTGTGGTGTTGAACCACTTAACAGTACCGATCGCCATTGCTGCGTCGTCGCTCCATAAACTACCCAACCGCACGACATCCGTGCGGATCAGAGGGACAACCGGGGAATTGGTAGCTTGAAGGCACCCGGTATCCGGAGGCGCAGCGAAGCAAGCCAAAATCGATTGTGCCCTTAAAAGCGCAGAAATCAGGATTGATGTCAACGAGAAGCAAGGCGGAGCAAGGTGCGAGGGCGCTGTTTATCCGGTTTGAACGGCTTATTCGTGCAGTTATGTAACATTTGACCCGTGCGAGCCGATCGGCCGGGTTCCTTTCCCAAAATGAGGCGTTCATTTTCCACCCCCACATCCCCAAATGATTGATCGGGCAGGATGTATGGCATTCTGCGCGGGACATGTTGGGACAGAGAATGACCAAGACGGCTTTGGTGGTGGGTGCGAGCGGCATTGTGGGACGTGCGATGTCCAAGCTGCTGGTGGATGAAGGCTGGATTGTATGGGGGTTGGCGCGGCGGCCGACGGGGCAGCCGGGCGTTTGGCCGGTGGCAGCCGATTTGCAAAATGCCGCGCAGACGGCGGCTTCGCTCGCTGAAATCCGGCCCGATGCGGTATATATCGCCACCTGGTCTCGGCAGGCGAACGAGGCTGAGAATATTCGCGTCAATGCCGCGATGGTGCGCAATCTGCTGGCCGCCTTGCAGCCCGGGGCGACGCCGCGCCATGTGGCGTTGGTGACCGGGCTGAAGCATTATCTGGGGCCGTTCGAGGCGTATGGCAAAGCTGTGCTGCCGGCAACACCGTTTCGCGAGACGCAAGGGCGGCTGGATGTTGAGAATTTTTATTATGCGCAAGAGGACGAGCTTTTTGCCGCAGCCGGGCGCGATGGGTTTTCCTGGAGCGTGCACCGGCCGCATACGATCATCGGCGAGGCGGTCGGCAATGCCATGAATATGGGCACCACGCTCGCCGTTTATGCCAGCCTATGCCGGCAGACCGGCCGGGCATTCTATTTTCCGGGCTCGGCGGTCCAATATCAATGCCTGACCGACATGACATCGGCGCGGCAGCTTGCCCGGCACCTGCTTTGGGCGACCGTGACGCAGGCGGCGCATAATCAAGCATTCAATGTGGTGAACGGGGATATTTTTCGCTGGCAAAATATGTGGCAGCGGATTGCAGACTGGTTCGGGATTGAAGCAGCATTGTTCGATGACGGCATAAAACCGCTTGCGGTGCAGATGGCGGATGACGCGGAGATCTGGCGGCAGATGGCAGAGCCGGACAAGCTCGCGGAGCCCGACATCACCCGCCTCGCCTCCCCCTGGCATACGGATGCCGATCTCGGCCGGCCGATCGAATGCGTGACCGACATGTCGAAAAGCCGCCGCCTCGGGTTTTGCGGCTACGAGGCGACAGATGACGCGTTTTTCGATTTGTTCGCCACATTGCGCGCGGACCGGTTGATTCCGTAGGGTGGTGAGTGTCGCGTACATCCACCCACCGCTCTGCCCTGTTAGCGGTGGGTATTGTTGCGCTCACCCGTCCTACGCATGCTGTTTAACCGCATAACATCGCCGGCCCACCAATATCCACATGGACTGTGTGGCCAGTGCGGAAAGACTTCACCGACCCCGTTAACCAAACATGAATGACTTCGGCCTATTGTCCTCCGACCATAGGCCAAAATGTCTATCGAGCTCCGGCGGCCAGGGGACCTGGCGAGGGTAGGCGGAAAAAAAATTGACCGATGGTATCGTTCCGATCTCGATTCAGGCGGCGTCCCCTTCCCGGGTTGATACGGCGCGCCCGCCCTCTCCCGCCGGTCCAGCGGGGACGACGGCCGGGCAAAATATCGATTTGCCCAATCCGACACTGGAATTCGACCCCGCTTTGGGCCTCGTGATCATTGAGTTGCGCAACCAGCAAGGGCTCGTCACCAGCACCATCCCCACCGCACCGCAGCTCGCCGCCTATCGCACGGGGCAATTGCCGCTGCCGCATCAAAGCGCCGCAGAGGGCTCAATAGGGCATCTTCCGGTTTCTGGGATTTCTGCCATTATGGGTAAGATTAAATCTTAGAAAATGGCGGAGGAAGAATGTCACATCCTGAAATCGTGCCGGTTAAGCCGGAAATTGCGGCGCATGCGCTGCTCAACAAAGCCCAATATCAGGATATGGCAGCCCGTGCGGCGCAGACGCCGGATGGGTTCTGGGCGGAAGAATGCAAGCGCATCGATTGGATGACGATGCCGACCAAAATCAAGAACACCTCCTTTACCGGCGATGTCGCAATCAAATGGTTCGAAGACGGTGTGCTCAACGCCTCGGCCAACTGCCTGGACCGGCATCTGGCGACGCGCGGGGAGCAGGTGGCGATCATTTGGGAAGGCGATGATCCGAACACCCACAAGCATGTCACCTACCGGCAATTGCATGAGCAAGTCTGCCGGCTCGCCAATGCGATGAAGGCGCTGGGCGTGAAAAAAGGCGACGTGGTGACGATTTACCTGCCGATGATCGTCGAAGCGGCGGTGGCCTTGCTGGCCTGCGCGCGGATCGGCGCCATTCATTCGGTGGTTTTCGGCGGCTTTTCGCCCGATTCACTGGCCAACCGGGTGCAGGATTGCAACTCGACCATGCTGATCACCGCCGATGAAGGCCGCCGCGGCGGGCGCAAAGTGGCATTGAAAGCCAATGCCGACGCCGCGCTGAAAACCTGCCCGGCGGTGAAGAGCGTGATTGTGGTGAAAGCGACCGGCGGCGACGTGCCGATGCATGAGGGGCGCGACCATTGGTATGAAACCATCACCGAAGCCGCCTCGCCCGATTGCCCGCCAAGCCCGATGAACGCGGAGGACCCGCTTTTCATTCTCTATACGTCCGGCAGCACGGGCAAACCCAAAGGCGTGCTGCACACCACCGGCGGCTATATGGTGTGGGCGAGCTTCACCCATCAATATGTCTTTGATTATCATCCGGGCGAGATTTATTGGTGCACCGCCGATGTCGGCTGGGTCACCGGGCATACTTATATCGTCTATGGGCCGCTCGCCAATGGCGCCACCACCTTGATGTTCGAGGGGATCCCCAATTACCCGGACAGCTCGCGCTTCTGGCAGGTGATCGATAAGCATAAGGTCAATATTTTCTACACCGCGCCCACCGCCATTCGCGCGTTGATGCGCGATGGAGATGGCCCGGTGAAGAAAACCTCGCGCGCCTCGCTGCGGGTGCTGGGCTCGGTTGGTGAGCCGATCAATCCCGAAGCCTGGGCCTGGTATTATCGTGTGGTCGGCGACGAGCGCTGCCCGATCGTGGATACGTGGTGGCAGACCGAAACCGGCGGCATTCTGATCACGCCGCTGATCGGCGCGATTGCCCAGAAGCCCGGCTCCGCGACATTGCCGCTGCCGGGCGTAAAACCCATGATCGTCGATGCCGAAGGGCATGAATTGCTCGGTGCGGCCGAGGGTAATCTATGCATCGTCGATAGCTGGCCGGGCCAGATGCGCAGCGTGTATGGCGATCATCCGCGCTTCATCCAGACCTATTTCTCGACCTTCCCCGGCAAATATTTCACCGGTGACGGCGCGCGTCGCGATGAGGATGGGTATTACTGGATCACCGGGCGGGTTGATGACGTGATCAATGTGTCGGGCCATCGGATGGGCACGGCGGAGGTTGAATCCGCCCTCGTTGCGCACCCGAAAGTGGCCGAGGCCGCCGTGGTTGGCTATCCGCACGACATCAAGGGCCAGGGGATTTATGCCTATGTCACGCTGATTGCCGATTGCGAACCGAGCGAGGAATTGCGCAAGGAATTGGTGGTGTGGGTGCGCAAGGAAATCGGCCCGATCGCGGCACCGGATGTGATTCAATGGGCGCCGGGGCTGCCGAAAACCCGTTCGGGCAAAATCATGCGGCGGATTTTGCGCAAAATCGCAGCCAATGAGACTGACCAGCTCGGCGACACCTCGACGCTGGCCGATCCTGGCGTGGTGACCGACCTCGTGGATAACCGCGCAGCATGAAGGACCATCAGGCGGGCCGGGTGCATCGGGTGCTCGGCTCGAACGGGGTGGGGCTGCATGTCCGCGAATGGGGCAATGTGGATGCGCAGCCGATTCTGTTCATTCATGGCTGGAGCCAGGCTTATCTGGCCTGGTCGCATCAATATGACAGCGCGCTGCGCGACCGGTTCCGGTTGATTTGTATGGATTTGCGCGGCCATGGGTTTTCCGACAAGCCGCTCGATCCCGAAGCCTATCAGAACGGCGCGCATTGGGCGGATGATGTTGCTGCCATAATGATTGCGCTGGCGTTGAAAAAGCCGGTGCTGGTGGGCTGGAGCTATGGCGGCTTCGTGATCAGCGATTATCTGGCCCGCCACGGCACGCGCAATGTGGGGGCGGTGAATTTCGTCGGCGCCGCGGTGATATCCTCGAGCCCGCCGCGCCATATCGGGCTTGAATTCATCGATGGCGCGATGATGGCGGCAAGTTCTGACCCCGCTATCATGGTCGAGGGCGTGCGGCATGTGGTGCACGCCACCACGCATCACCCGATGAGCCATGCCGATACCGAACGCGCTTTATGTGCCGTCAGCCTGACACCGCCTGCCATCCGCGCGTTTTTGCTGATGCGGACCCTGGATTTTACTGAGACTTTGGCAAATCTCGATCGCCCGACTTTGGTCAGCGTCGGCGATAATGATAAAATCGTGCTCCCCTCGATGGCCGAGCATATCGCAGCCCATGTCCCCGGCGCGCGCCTGTCGCGCTATCCCGAATGCGGGCATGCGCCGATGATTGAACACGCGATGCGGTTTAATACGGAGCTCGCGCAGTTGGCGGGGGAGTTATAGGGAAAGGATTTAGAATTTCTTTTTGTGAACAAAAAGAAACAAAAAAACTTTTTGGGTTTTGGGCGTGGTGTTCTTGCGCCACGCTCGGAATATTCTAACCCTGCGGCGGGCCGGATGGTAACTGGGCCTGGATCAGATTTGCAAACGCACCATCGCGGGCGATCAATCCGGCGAAATCGCCTTGCTCGATAATCCGCCCTTCATCGAGTACCAGGATCAAATCGGCGTCGCGGATTGTCGAAAGCCGGTGGGCAATCACAAAGGCTGTGCGGCCCTTCATCAAGGCACGCAAAGCGCGGGCCACTTTGGCTTCGGTTGCGGCATCGAGCGCGCTCGTTGCCTCATCGAGCACCAGCAAAGGCGGGTCTTTCAAAATCGCGCGGGCAATCGCCAGACGTTGCCGCTGCCCGCCCGACAAGGTTGCCCCGCGCTCGCCGATCAGCGTGTCAAATCCCTGGGCCTGGGCCCGGATAAACGGCAAAGCCTCGGCCATCTGGCAGGCTTTTTCCAATTCCTCCTGGCTCGCATCGGGCCGGCCGACGAGCAGATTTTCGCGGATCGAGCGGTTGAATAAAAGCGAGTCTTGAAACACCACGCCGATCGCCGCGCGCAGGCTGTCGAGCGATACCGACCTGATATCCTGACCATCGATCGTAATGCGCCCCGCGGAGCAATCCCAATGGCGCTGCAACAGCGCCATTGCGGTCGATTTACCCGCACCCGTCGCACCCACCAGTGCCACCACGCTGCCGGGGGTGGCGGTGAATGAGACATCGCGCAAAGTCGGCGTTGTTTCGGCTGCATGTTCGCGATAGTGAAATGACACATTCTCGAACCGCACCTCGCCCGCCGAGACGACAAGGGAAGCTGCACCGGCGGGTTCGGGCAAGGCGTTTTCCTGATCCAACACGCCGAAAAAATCGGCCAATGTGGGTAATTGAAAGAACAGCCTTGAGACAAATCCCATCGCCCCTTGCAACCGGCCGATCAGCAAGGTGGCAAAGCCCATGAACGAGACGATCGAGCCGACGCTGGCTTGCCCCTGCAAATGCAGCCAGGTGCCGAGCAGAAAAATACTGATCACGGTCAGTGTGCTGGCCGCCTGGGTCAGCACGCTGAGCAGCGCCCACCAATTCAGCACCGGAAATTGCCGGTCCAGCACCTGGCGGGAGATCGAACCGAAATGCGAAATCTCTGCACCCAGCCTAGTGAAAGCCTGCACCACGATGACGTTGGATAGGGTATCCTGCGCGGATCCTGCAAGTTCGGAGTGATATTTCTCGACCTCGCGCTGGGCGGCCTGGGTACGCCGGATGATCAGGCTCGTCAGCACACAAAACAGCACGACCAGCGCGATCAGCGCCAAAGCCATGCGCCAATTGAGCATCAAAGTGAGTGGCAAGAGGATGATGGTGGCAATGAAGGTTGCCAGATGTTCGCGGAAAAACGACAGCCACAGGCCGAACAGATTATCGGCGCCTGAGAGCATGATTTTCAATAAGCGCCCCGATTGCCGGTCACGATGAAAGGAGGGCGGGAGGGAGAGAACATGTCTGAAAAACCGCGCCATCGCCGCCAGCCGGTTGCGATGAGCCAGACGATCGGCCTGCAAAGCCACCGACATATTCGCCCCGATGCCGGCCAGCCCCACCAATGCCCAGATGCCCAGCAGATGCACCGCCTGCGCGATCAGGCGGGCGCGGGGGACCTGATCGGATGACGCAAGCAGATTGATCAGCCGGCCGAACAAGACCGGCTCGACAAATTGGAAGGCCGCGACGAGCAAATTTGCCACGGCAATGAAAATGGCGAGATATTTCTCCGCCGCCAGCAAGCCGAGGACGCGGCGATAGACGGTGAAAAAACTCACCCGATCAACTCCGCCTCGAAGCGGCGCGTAGGGTTGAGAATTTGGCCCTGCGCCGCGACCAGACATAATTCATCCGCGCGCGCCACAAGGGTCGCGGATAAGATTCCAAATACGGCGGATGCGGCGTGTTGCATGGCCAAGTGTGCCGGCCAGCCCGAGATCAGCAGGCCGAAAAACAACGCCGCCAGCAAATCCCCCGCACCGGAGAAATGCTGTGGCAGACTTGGCAGGCGCAGCCGCCATGCGTCTGGCCCGGCTGTGAGCAACATATCCAGCGCACCTGTCTGAACAGGGCTGCCGGCGAAGCTGGTCAGCAGGATAATGGGCGGGCCCAGCGCGCGCATGGCGGCGATGGCGGCGGCCTCGTCGGCCAGCGTGCGGCCGGTGCAAAATTCCAATTCGAATTGATTGGGCGTTGCGATATCCGCCACCGGCAACAGTCGGTCGCGGATCGCCTCGGCGACATCCGCCGGCACGTAAAGCCGGCCGGCATCGCCGATCACAGGGTCGCACAGAAAGCGCGTGCCGGGTGGCGCGCTGCGGCGCGCGCGCAGCACGATATCGGCGGTTGAAGCCCGCGCCAGATAGCCCGACATGATCCCCTCGCAGCGCGCCCAAATGCCGCGCGTATCCATGCCGTCGAGCAACGCCGACAGGCAAGCCGGCTCGACCGCGCTGCCCTGTGCGCCGCCATGTCCGGGATGGTGCGAAAGTATAATGGTCGGCAGGCGCCAGACATCATGCCCAAGGCGCTGCAAACCAAGGCACGCGGCCTCGTTGCCGACCTGACTGGTGACGAGCTGGGACTGGATCGAGAGAATCGGCATGTTGGGGCCAACCATGCCGCCTCGCATGGCTGGATGGCAATCGCGGCGGATGGCGCGCACATTGCAACAGGTCAATGACGATGCCATGTCCAACGCGCAAAACCAAAGGAGAGATAAATGGCTGATCATACTCCGCTGCTGTTCAAACCAGTGAAATTCCGCAGCGTTGAAGCCCGCAACCGTATCGTTGTCTCGCCGATGTGCCAATACAGCGCCGATAACGGGCTCGGGAATGACTGGCATATTCAGAATCTGGGCGCGCGTGCGGCCGGCGGCGCGGGGATTGTGTTTACCGAAGCAACCCATGTGAGTGCGGCAGGCCGCATCACCCCGCATTGCCTGGGGCTGTGGAACGACGAACAAGAAACATTCATGACACGACTGGCTGCCGTGATTGCCCGCAGCGGGGCCGTGCCGGCCATTCAAATCGCCCATGCCGGCCGCAAGGCGAGCACGACGGCGCCATGGATACAGGGCAGCGGCTTTCTGACCCCGGATGAACCAGAGGGCTGGCTGCCGGTGGCACCCAGTGCCGTGGCATTCTCGCCCGAGCGCCCTGCCCCGCATGAGCTCAGCGTCGGCGACATTCAGGGCATTATTGCCGATTTCGCGGCAACCGCGGCGCGGGCCCGCCGTGCCGGGTTCAAGATCGCCGAATTACATGGCGCCCATGGCTATCTGATCCATGAATTTCTCTCGCCGATCAGTAATTTGCGCACCGATCAATATGGCGGCGACCTGACCGGGCGGACCCGCATGCTGAACGAAACCATCAAGGCGGTGCGTGCGGTATGGGGCGATGATTTGCCGCTCTTTGTTCGCCTGTCCTGCACCGACTGGATGGAAGGCGGCTTGACCGGCGATGATGCGGTGCAGATTTGCAAAATGCTGGCCGAGCGCGGCGATGTCGATTTGATCGACGCCTCGACCGGCGGCATCGCCCCGGCGCAGAAAATCCCCTCCATCCATCCGGGTTATCAGGTGCCCTTCGCCGAGCGCATTCGCAATGAAGCGGGCATTCCGACAGGCGCCGTCGGCATGATCCGCGAGGCCGATCATGCCGCCGAGATCATTGCCAACCGCCGGGCCGATTTGGTGTTCCTCGCCCGCGCCATGATCGCCGACCCGCATTGGCCGCTGCGTGCCGCCCAGCGGTTGGGTGTGAAACTGGACTGGCCGCCGCAATATCTGCGTGGCGAAGGCGCGTTTTGAGCCGCTTGCTATACCCCGCCACATGATCGGCGCGTTACATCGGTGTAGGGCACGGTTTTGCCATGATCCTGCACCGTCTTTGCCATCGCCGCGGCGCTTAGTCCGCTCACTACCCACACGGAGACTGACCATGAATAAGCGCAATTTCGGATTTTCCGCTCTCACCGCCGCTGGTCTGCTGGCCTCGCCCTTGCTGATGGGTGCCGCCCAGGCCCAAACATCAACCACGGCGCCCACGACCACGGCACCTATGGCCAAACCATCGGCAGCGAAGGTTTCGCCGATGATCATGCATGTCAACGAGCATCTGGCATCGTTGAAAAAATCCCTCGCCATCACCCCCGCCGAGGAGAATAACTGGGAGGGTTTCGCCCAGGTCATGCGCGACAACGCGACGGGGCTGGCCGCGCAATATAAAACCCGCGCCGATGCGGTGGACACGATGAACGCGGTGCAGAACATGGAATCCTACACCGCCATCGCCTCGACCCAGGCCGATGACATGACGCGCCTCTCAGCGGCGTTTCAAACGCTCTACACGAGCCTGACACCCGCCCAGCAGCAGAAGGCGGACCAGATTTTCCGCACTGAGGCGAAATCCATGCATGCCAAGCACGCCCATGGTTAAGCGGTTGCGATTAACCGCCTGCGGCTAGAGCGTGATCGTTTTACAACGACACGCTCTATGTTAACTTTGCCGATCAATTTCATACGTTCAAATTGAATCTTGCGATTCAATTTAAACGCATATTGATCTAATCAGGCAATTCCACCGGCATGAGGGCCGGCCATAGATCGATCGGATCAGGATTATCCGGCGCGCTATGGCCGCCCAAATGGCGCAAGGTTCCGGCCACGGCGTTCAACGCCGTCGTCACCGCCCCTTCGGCCCAGCCGGCCGTCCAGGAGATATCGTCACCGGCGAGGAAAATGCCGCGCTGATGCGCCGGCAGATCATGCTGCACAAAATGGCTGAACAAGCGGCGCTGATAGCGGTAATGCCCGGGCAGATTGGCCTTGAACGCGCCCATGAAATTCGGATCCGACTCCCACGAGACCGTGATCGGCGAGCCGATCATATGCGGGGCAATATCGAGATTGGGGTAGATCTGGCGCAGGCTGTGCAGCATCAGGCGCACGCGCTCATCCATCGGCAGGGCAAGCCATTTCAGCGCATCGTCGTTCCAGGTATAGGACAGGCAGAGCACGCCGGGTTTGTCAGGTCCGTTATCGATCAGATAAGTGCCGCGTGTTAGTCGATCAGTGAGTGTCATGCTCATCACATGCTCGCCGTGTTCCGTTCTATCCCGCCAGAATGGCCGATCGACCATGACGAAGGTTTTCGAGGATTGCATATAATGGCTGCGTTCCATCGCCATCCATAAATCATGGTCGAACAACGCTTCGCTGCAATCGATCCGCGCGGAGAGCAACCAAACCTGACAGGTGACAATGGCGGCTGCAAAATTCTTGACATTGTCAAAACGGTCGGTGATGGCAATGCGGTTTTCATCGGCCTGGGCAATGCGCGTGACCGCCGGGCGCGGCACGCCGCCATGCAGGCTCGCAAGGCTCGTCCCCCGCGGCCAATAGATGATATCCTCTGGTGCGTGCGCCCAAAGCCGGCGCGGCAATTGCTCAACCCCGCCGATGACGAGTTGATGATCATCATCGGCACCGGTTGCGACGACACGCAGAATTTCCAGGATCGAATTGGGGAAATCCGTATCCCACCCGCCCGTGCCGAAGCCGACCTGGCCGAAGACCTCACGCCCGCGAAAGCCTAGCTTCTGAAATGATCCAGCGTTGGCGATGAAGCCGTAAAAGCTCTCCTCGTCATAATTCCGGACGAGATTATTCCAAATGAGTTTGATCGCCCCAACATCGCGCTGACGGATCGCCTCGACCAGAGCGGTAAAATCAGCACCCTCGTCCAAAGCACTCTGCCAGGCTTGTTCGACCTGCTGAAACATCGCCGGCAGATCGGATTTCTGAGCGACATAATGGCGCTTGCCGTTCAGCTCAATCACGGTGGACCCGGCAGCCTCGGTCAGCGGATTGGGAAAAGGCCGTGTTTGGATGCCCATTTGTTTGAAATAATGGAACAGGCTGGTCGATGAAGGGGGAAAGCGCATGGCGCCAAGCTCGGCGAACGCACCCGCGCCATCTTTAAACGGTTCCGAGCGCAGCCGCCCGCCAATCCGGTCACTTTCAAAAATCACTGGCTTCAGGCCGAGTTTCATCAATTCATAAGCAGCGACGATGCCGGCAATACCAGCACCGATGATGGCAATCTCCGTGCCGTGCATGGACTCCGGCGCCACACCGATGCCGGCGGGATGCGCCAGAAATTCATCGTAGGCGAAGGGAAAATCGGGGCCGAACATCGTGATCGGCTTCATGAGACAAGGCCCTGATATAAAGCGGGCCGCCGGTCGCGCATCATGCTATCGCGCGCTCTCACCTCATCGATCTGCGCGCGCGAGAGTGAGGCGATGAGCATCTCCTCGCCGCGTCCGGCTTGCGCCAAGGTTGCACCCCCCGGTCCGCAAATATGCGATTTGCCGATATAAGGCAGATCATTCTCCGCACCGCTGCGATTGCAATAGGCGACATAAAGCTGATTCTCATAAGCCCGCACTGGGATAATCCAGTCGGCCACAATATCGTAAGGCGGCATCAGCGATGTTGGCACCAAAATCAAATCGGCATTCTGTACCGCCAGCAAGCGCGCGGGTTCAGGGAATTCGATATCATAGCAAATCAATAGGCCGATGGTGAAACCGTTGAACGAAACGGTTGGATAACCCTCGCCCTCACATGCGAACATATCGCGGTCGAGCGTGCCGAAGAGATGGGTTTTGCGGTAATTGAGCAACATGCAACCATCCGGCCCGATCAGCATCGCCGCATTGGCAACGTGATCGCCGACCAGTTCTGGATAGCCAAAACACAAGGCGATAGCATGATCCCGTGCAATGCCCGCGACCCGGTCGATCACTTCGCCATAGGGCATTTGCGCCAAAGCGCGCGCGCATTCGGCGCCGATATTATAGCCTGAGAGAAACATCTCCGGCAGCAGGAGAATGTCAGCGCCCTGCGCCCGTGCAATCTGCGCCTGGCTGGCGATGAGGGCGATGACGCCCGCCATATCGGCCATCCGGCCGGGCCCCTGATACAGTGCCAATGTGAGAAACCCGGCCTGACCGCTCATCGAACGCGGGCCCGGCTGGCCACATTAAACATTGAAGCGGAATAACAATACATCGCCATCCTTCACGACATAATCACGACCTTCGATGCGCAATTTGCCGGCCTCGCGCGCCCCGGCTTCGCCCTTGAAGGCGACATAATCATCAAAGGCGACGGTTTCACAAGCGATAAATCCGCGCTCGAAATCGCCGTGAATCACCCCCGCCGCACCCGGCGCCTTGGTGCCTTTAATGATCGTCCAGGCACGGGTCTCTTTCGGACCGACGGTGAAATAAGTGATCAGCCCGAGCAGCGCGTAACCTGCACGAATGACACGATCGAGCCCGCTATCATCGAGCCCGAGATCGGTGAGAAAGCCCGCGCGATCTTCATCGGGCAATTGGCTGACTTCGGCTTCAATCGCCGCCGAGACGATGACGGAACCGGCACCTTCCTTTGCCGCCATGACGGCGACGCGCGCGGACTGGGCGTTGCCTGTCGCGGCGGAGGCTTCCTCGACATTGCAGACATATAAAACCGGCTTCGCGGTGAGCAGATTGAGGCGCTTGGCGGCTTCAGCGTCGGCCGGGGCAATCGCCGTGCGGGCCGGCTTGCCCTGCTCCAAAGCGGCCAGAATCGGCTCGATCAAGGCAGCTTCCGCCGCGGCATTGCGATCACCGCCTTTGCCTTTTTTCTGCAAGGCCGGCAGCCGGCGGGTCAGACTATCCAAATCCGCAAGCATCAATTCGGTATCCACCGTCTCGGCATCGCGCAACGGGTCGATCGAACCTTCGACATGGGTGATATCGTCATCCTCGAAGCAGCGCAGCACATGAATGATGGCATCGACCTCGCGGATCGTGGCGAGGAATTGATTGCCCAGCCCCTCGCCTTTCGAGGCACCGCGGACCAAGCCCGCAATATCGACGAATTCAAGGCTGGTGGGGAGAATTTTCTGCGATTTGCCGATGCTCGCCAGCGGTGCCAGACGCGGATCGGGCACCGCCACACGGCCGACATTCGGCTCGATCGTACAGAACGGGTAATTCGCCGCCTGTGCCGCGGCGGTTGCCGTCAATGCATTGAACAAAGTGGATTTACCGACATTCGGCAAACCCACGATTCCGCAATTAAACCCCATTTTTCTGCCCTAACACCAAAGCGATTTTCGTCATGTATTGCTCCACCTCGCCGCGCGCGAGCAGATCGGCATTGTCAGCCACCGCATCCAGTGCCGGGATCAGCCAATCGCGGTCAGCGGCACCGAAATCACCCAGCACGTAGCCCAGCACGCGGTCTTTATGGCCTGGATGGCCGATGCCCAGGCGCACGCGCCGGTAATCGGGGCTGCCCAAATGCTTGTCCATGCTGCGCAGACCATTATGTCCGGCCGCACCGCCGCCTTGTTTGACGCGGATTTTACCCGGCGCGAGGTCAAGCTCATCGTGAAACGCCGTCACCGCTTGCGGCTCCAGCTTGAAGAAATGGCAGGCCGCCTGCACCGAGCGGCCGGATTCGTTCATATAAGTGAGCGGCTTGAGCGCCAAAATCCGCGCGCCAGCAATCTGCCCTTCGGCCGCCAGCCCCGAGAATCGCTGCCGCCACGGTGAGAAACCGTGGCGGATGGCGATGACATCGATAGCCATGAAGCCGATATTGTGGCGCTGGCGCGCCATGCCCGGCTCGGGATTGCCAAGCCCAACCCAGAGCTGCATGGCGCGATCGTTAACCTGCGAAACTTACTTCTTTTTCGCAGCCGGTTTGGCGGCCGGCGCCGCTTTGGCAGGAGCCGCACCCTTGGCCGGTGCAGCTGCCTTGCCCGGGGCCTTGGAGCCGCCGGCCTTGGCCGGGGCGGCCGTGGTCTGGGCGTTCGGGTCCTCGGCCGCTTCGGCGACCACGGTCGGCGCCGCGACGGTCGCGATCACGAAATCGCGATCTAGGATTGTCGGCTTCGTGCCTTCGGTCCCGGTCAGGCTCGACCAGCGGATATTATCGTTGATATCGAGCGGGCCGAGATCAGCTTCGAACTTCTCGGGGATATGATCCGGATCGCACGCCACTTCGACGGCGTGGCGCACCACGTTGAGAACGCCGCCGCGCTTGATGCCCGGGCAGGTCGTCTCGTTCAGGAACACCACCTGCACCGCGACCTTGATTTTCTCGCCCGGCGCAAGCCGCTGAAAATCGATATGCTCGGGCTGATCGGTGACCGGGTGGAACTGCACATCGCGCATCAAAGCCCGCGAGCTGTCGGTGCCGAATTTGATATCATATAAGCGCGAGCGCCAGCCGCCGCGTTTGAGTTCGCGCATCACCACGCGCGGGTCAATCGCGATCAGGGTGGGTTCCTGCTTCGCGCCGTAAATCACGCCGGGCACCATGCCCGCTCTCCGAGTCGCCCGCGCCACCCCCTTGCCGGCACGCGCGCGAATCTCGGCCTCGATTGTTTCGAAATTGGCCATAAATCGCTCCTATTGCGTATATTGATCCGCCGAAAACGGCGAAAACCGGCCTCCAGGGGTGCCGGTGTGGGTGTGTCCTATCCGATCACCTGCGTTTTTTCAAGCAAAGCGCGCCGACGCCCCGCCCCGTCATCGCATGAATGATGGCGCGTGGCGCATCGCTGTGCCCCATCAGCCCCGTAAATCCGTGTATCATTAAATATACGAGATGAGATTTGTTACTACAGGTTGAATTCACTTGACCTGGCCTCCGCAAATATGATGCTTCTGTCCATTCACGAAGCCGTTATTTATATGTTCGGATTCGGACTAAGTTTTCTCAAACTCTACTTTATTACAACAGTTACATAAAAATACGAAACTCCAATAATTCTGTAACATCAATTCATTTGCCAAATCGAAAAAGAGGATATAAACAATAAAACGATGATACCGCCTAATTACTAATTTTTGTCTCAATTTTGCTTTTAACGGGATTGAAGAAAAATGAGCGGCACAATCACCATCGGCTTAGCGCAAACAGTAACCCAAACGACGAGCGGCACTTACGCGCTGGAGGTGAGCGCGCTGAGTAAGCTTGATGTGACGGGCAGTATCGCGGTCGATATCAATCAGATCGCGGGTCTGAGCGCTCTCGTGACCATGGATGTGAATTCCGGGGCGGAACTCATTCTTGATCCGATCGCTCAGGTCTCGGCGTTGTCGGTTATCAATGTCGGCGCGGACACCAACGGCACAAATCCCGGCAACGGCACGCTGGAACTCGGTTCGCAATTGGCCGGGGTGAATGCGCTCTCGGCGATCAATTTCGCCGGCTCACATAACGAGATCATTCTCGATCCCGGCCTGAATGTGAACCTGCTCGACAGCCTGAATAATTTTGCCTTTACCGACACAATCGCCCTGCGCGGCGTCACCGGTGTGGATCATCTGACTTACACGCAAAATACCGGCTTGTTCGGCGCCACGGCCCCAGGCGGCACGCTGAGCCTGGACAATGCCGGCGGCACCGTTCTGGGCAATATCGTGCTGACCAACGGCACTTACACGGGCGCGCAATTTACCTTCAGCACCGACCCCATCGCCGGCACCGATATCGGCGTCACCTGCTTTCTGCGCGGCACCGCCATCACCACGCCCGCCGGCGAAGTGCCGGTTGAGTCGCTCGCCATCGGCGATCTGGTGGTGACCAGCGGCGGCTCCATCGAACCGATCAAATGGATCGGCCGGCGCGCCTATGGCCAGCCATTCATCACGCGCAACCGCGGCGTTCAGCCTGTCGAGTTCAGCGCCGGCGCGCTGGGGGAGGGTTTGCCGCGCCGCCCGCTGCTCGTCTCCGGCCAGCACGCGCTGCTCCTCGATGGCATGCTGATCCCGGCGGAGTGCCTGATCAACAACAGCACCATCCGCCGGCGGGACGATTTTGCCGAAATCGAGTATTTCCACATCGAACTCGCCGAACATGCAGCCATTTTCGCCGAAGCCGTTCCCGCGGAGAGCTTTGCCGACGATGACAGCCGGGCGATTTTCCACAACGCTTCTGAATATGCCGCCCTTTACCCGCTCGAGGACCGGCCGCGCTTTAACAGCTTCGCGCCGCGCGTGACCGCCGGGCCAGCACTTGATGCGCTGCGCGCCCGCATCGCCGCCCGCGCGGGGGTTCCCGGCATCGCTGCCCCCGGTCCGCAAGGCGGGGATTTGATCGGCTTTATCGATCATGTGGACCGCCACAAAATCACCGGCTGGGCGTTTCAGCCTGCGCACCCCGAGACCCCCGTGCTGCTCGATATTCTCGATGGCACCACGCTGCTCGGCCAGGTGCTCGCCGAACAAATGCGGCCGGACATTGCCAGCGCCGGCTTCGGCTTCGGCAATAGCGGGTTCAGCCTGCATTTCAGCAGCAAGCTCGCCGCCGAGCGTGCGCATGACATTGTGGTGCGCCGCGCCGCGGATCAGACGCTATTGCAAAACGCCCCCTGGCATGTGCCGGTGGCGCGATTGGTCGATGCGCCAATGCAGGACGCCTTGCGGGAATCGGTGGCCGAACTGGTCGCCGGGGCACCTGCAGACGACGCTTTGGATCAGGTGATCACCACGCTGGATGATGCGCGGCGCAGTTTGCTGACCCGCCGCCTGGCGGGCGGTGCGTTGCCGGGCCGCATCACCGACGGCCGGGCCACTGCGCGCCATGCTCTGGTGATCGACGAAGTGGCACCAGAAGCCAACCATGATGCCGGGTCTGACGCGCTGCTGGATCATATGCGTGCCCTGGCCGCCCTTGGTTATCGGGTCAGCTTCCTGCCGGCGTCCGGCGTCATGACCGCGCGAGCCCGCAGCGCGCTGGCCGCGCGTGACATTGAATGCCTCGCCGGGCCGTTTATCGATAATCTGGAAGCCGCCTTGCGGCTCGCACCGCGCGGGTTCGATGTGGTGTATCTGCATCGCCCGGCCATCGCCGCCCGCTACGCCGGCATGATCCGGCATTATTCGCCGCGCGCACGCATCATCTTCAACGTCGCCGACCTTGAATCGCTCCGCCTGAGCCGGCAGGCTTTGGCGACCGGCAGCCTGGAACGCCAGCGCGAGGCAGCCCTCGCCCGTGCCCGTGAACAGCTTGGCTTTGCTTTGGCCGATGCGGTGATTACGCATTCGACCGCCGAGGCCGAGATGATCCGGGCAGCGTCCCCGCACGCGCCGGTTCATGTCATTCCCTGGTCCAGCATGGGCCATGGCGCCCGGCCGGCCTGGGCGGCACGGCATGGCGTGGGGTTCCTCGCGCATTACGCCCATGTGCCCAACCGCGATGCGGCGTTCTTCCTGCTCGATCAGGTGATGCCCATCGTCTGGCAGCATGACCCGTCGATCAATTGCGTTCTCGCCGGAACCGACATGCCAGGCGCGCTCGCGGCCCGTGCCGAGCCGCGCGTGATCATCAAGGGCCATGTTCCGGATTTGGCCGAGTTGTTCGATGAAGTGCGCCTGATGGTGGCCCCGCTGCGGTTCGGGGCGGGCGCCAAAGGCAAGGTGATGACGAGCCTCGCCGCCGGCCTGCCTTGCGCCATGACGCCGATTGCCGCCGAGGGCCTGGGCTTGCCGGACATGTTGGACGCCCTGATCGCCGAGGATGCAGCCGGCCTCGCCGCCCGCATCCTGCGTCTGCATCAGGACGAGGCGGCCAACCAGGCCTTCGCCGCGGCGGGGCTGGACTGGGCGACATCCACCCTCGCCCCGGCCCGGATCGACAGCCTGATGGCCCAAGCCTGCGGCCTCGCCGCCCGCCAGACCGCACGCGTCGCGCGGGGGTAATGTTTGCTCCTGGCCTTGGCGAAAAACCAAGGCCAGGAGCGAATGGCAACGCAAGAATGTCTCAATGTTATCTTTAATCGGCTAAATTGAAATTACCCCCAAGCTGCTGAGTGAATGCGACCGCTTCGCCGTACACCTCAACCTGATCTAAATGAAGGTAATTGCGAGACAATAGCATGACACGCACAAATCGTCCTGTTATTGGTCGGCCAAGCACAATAATGAGTGGATTTCCATCTATTCCACCAAACGGCTCATCAGCCATTCGTTGAAAGACTCTGACAAAATTATTTTCGTCCCACCCGATCTCAACCGAAATTTTTGACGCCCGTTCAGCAACGCTTGGTTGATCCAAACGATTATATATTTTGACTTCCGTGATTGAAAATTGGCCGCCGAGATCGACACGCCACCACGGATTTGCTTCTATATTTGTATGAAATTTCGCCATACCGACAGGGTGACCATCTACCGCACCCGCAGCATCTTGTTCGGGTGTAGGACTCCTAGACCAGGGTGATGTTGAACTCTGGGTCGCTGGCCGATTGAGTGCTAAATTTAGCCTTTCTTTTTTGTTCTCATTTCGAGCGTATTCTTCGGTTAATTGAGGCGTCGAGATATTATCCTTTGGCGATCCAAACACTTGAATCTGATCAAAATGAAGGCAGCCAACAGACAACAAAGTTATTTTGACCCATTGCCCAGTAACGCCATGGTTCAATCGGATATGTAAGGGGTCTCCATCAGCTCCACCGAATATGCGGTCGTCATCCTTACGGAAAATCTCAACCCAATCACCGACAATACCACGCACTTCAACCTTTATTTGAATACAGCGAGCGGCCAAGTTTCTATGATCAACTCGGTTATAAATTACGATCTCGGATATGTCACACGCACGGCCCAAGTCTACCATCCACCAGGGGTTTAACTCTGTACCTGTGTGAAAACTATAGTCGCCATCAATTAAACCATCTACTGCACCGGACGCATCGTCCTCCACATTTTGAAATCGTGAATGTTCGCTAATCGAGCTTTGCGTCGCATGCTTTTTGAGCGATAGCAATTGACCTTCAGGTATTGAAAAAATATTGGTCTTGGACGCTCTCGCTAAATATCTATGCCAAAAATCGCTTAGTGTGAAATCATCAACCTGATTTAGCCGACGCATGACATCATCAACCTGTCCCGAATGATATGCCTGCTCGTACCAAGCTTGTTGAGCAAATACACTTTGCGTTCCCCTACGTGCCCTAATTAGAAAATCTTCTCGAGACTTATAAACATAATGATTTACAATACCGCGTGCCAACATAGCTTCGAGACGACCATCCGTAGCTAAATATGCGTCGGTTTTATCAGGGTCATCATAATATCCATGCATATCGTCTCCGAGAACATTGACAACCTGCAACGAAGAAAATGTTGAAATTCCGTGCCAATAATGCCAAAAATCCGTACTACTTCCTCGGTGGATTAGGTTAGGATCAATGACCGCAGAACGAGTGATATGCTTCGTCATTCGATTATAAAATCCATTGAACCTTTTCGTATAATTCAAAAGTACGGAACCCGATGGGCGAGTATTGTGGCCATTGTTTCCGAAGAAACACCAATTAAAATAAATTGAGTCAGGATTACCAGGAAACTCTTGCAAAAAGTTCTTTATCTTAATTTGACTCGGCAGGCGGAGAAACTCGTCAATATCCAAGAATGTCATCCACTCAGTCTCATTTTTATAATTTTTCAGAAAATGCAGATACATTAAGTGCTGCTGTCCCTGCAGTGGGAAAAAATGAAAAGTGACAAATGGATCTGGTCCACTCGTAAAAGGCAGCACTGCCTCAAACAACTTTAATGGATCATCATCATTACAGTATAAATAAATATGATCGAACCCGATTGCCCGATAGTAATTTAACCATTCAACGATGTAATGCTCTTCCCACCTCGCACATGCGACCACAGACGCGCCAAATCGATAATTTGTTGCCCGCAACGAGTTCTGCGAATTAGATTCGTCCACTATATCCAAAGCAAAACTCCTCAAACAGACATCACCACTTAATGTGACAAAGTTCAATTCATGTTCTAAGCTTATCCGCTCCGGAAAGTATCTGCTTGACAAAAAAGCAGCGCAATTATCCCAGTGCAGAGTTTTCGCCACTTCGATGGCAGCAGAAATAATCTTGATTACACTATTCGAGTATATTTTTGCTTGATCATCAAAAATTTCTAGCTTTCTTGTAACTTCATCCGGGTAGCCTCGATTAATTTTAGCGCACCATTGCTCACGCGACTTCGTCCAATAATGATGGATTCGTGCTCTTGTGTGTTCGGGTGTTTGGCCCGTCGCTGGCGGCAATCCCTGAC
>NCAP01000043.1 GCA_002255495.1 Rhodospirillales bacterium 20-60-12
TCGCCACCCGCTTCGAGAAGCACGACGCCAACTATATGGCTCTGGTGAAACTCGCGTCAGCAAGGATTTGGATGCGATTTATGAGTCGGTGACCTAGGGCGGGATGCGTCATCGCGCACCCGCTCTAGCCATATCTTTCCGATCAATCTCATTGGTCTAATAGCCGGGTCGGTCATTCTGGGGTGGTAGGCGTTCATAACGGCCGGTCATGGGATTATAGGTCCGGTCATTCTGGCCTTGCTGAAAAAATTGCCGCCGCTCCTGGCGTTGCTGCTGAAAGCCTGGATGAAACATATGCGCGGGCTGTGGGTCCACGTGCCGCAATTGGTTCGCATGACCAAGACCAGTGTTGGCGATAGTCAGAAGTGCGACAAGACATGCGACATAGGTAAGCCGAGCGGACATAGTCCAATCCTGGGGTGGGAATGATGGTTCATTTAACCCATCGCACCGCGCCCTTCAGTGAAATTTTGTCACTGAAGGTAACGGGCGGACGCTCAGTAAAAATACAATCGGGCTCGTGTGTTTTGGCTGAGACACCAAATCGGGAACGTCTTTTTGTTGCAATTCCTCGACACAATGACGGTCAAATCAGGTGTTCATCGCCTCGAAGAAATCATTGTTGGTTTTGCTGTATTTAAGCTTATCCAACAGGAACTCCATCGCGTCCGTCGTGCCCATCGGGTTGAGGATACGCCGCAGGACCCACATTTTCGACAGAGTGGCTTTTTCGACGAGCAACTCTTCTTTGCGGGTGCCTGACTTGGTGATGTCGATGGCGGGGAAGCTGCGCTTGTCAGATAGTTTGCGATCCAGAATGATCTCCGAATTGCCGGTGCCTTTGAATTCTTCGAAAATCACTTCGTCCATCCGGCTGCCGGTATCGATCAAGGCGGTCGCGATAATGGTCAAAGATCCGCCTTCCTCGATATTGCGGGCCGCGCCGAAAAAGCGCTTGGGCTTTTGCAACGCATTCGCATCGACACCGCCGGTCAATACCTTGCCTGAAGATGGCACAACCGTGTTGTAAGCGCGCGCAAGGCGGGTAATTGAGTCGAGCAAGATCACGACGTCGCGCTTATGTTCGACGAGACGCTTGGCTTTCTCGAGAACCATTTCAGTCACCTGAACATGGCGTGTGGCCGGCTCGTCGAACGTGGAGGCAACAACCTCACCCTTCACGCTGCGCGCCATGTCGGTCACTTCTTCCGGCCGCTCATCGATAAGCAGCACGATCAGGAACACATCGGGGTGGTTCGCTGCGATGGCGGCGGCGATGGATTGCAACATGACGGTTTTGCCGGTGCGCGGCGGTGCGACGATCAATGCCCGTTGGCCTTTGCCGATCGGGGCAATCAGATCGATAACGCGCGGCGTGAAATCCTTCGCCGGGCCGCCTTTGGCTGTCACCGGGGCCAGCTCGTTTTCCATTTTGAGCCGCTCGTCAGGATAAAGCGGCGTCAGATTGTCGAAATTGATGCGATGGCGAACCTGCTCGGGATCTTGGAAATTGATCGTATCGACTTTGAAGAGGGCAAAATAGCGCTCGCCGTCTTTCGGCGCGCGGATCTGGCCTTCCACCGTATCGCCGGTGCGCAAGCCAAAGCGACGGACCTGGGCCGGGGAGACGTAGATATCATCCGGGCCCGGCAGATAATTGGATTCCGGGCTGCGGAGAAAACCAAAACCGTCAGAGAGGATTTCCAGTGTGCCATCGCCAAAAATGGCCTGCTCGTTCTCGGCCAATGCCTTGAGAATGGCAAACATCATGTCCTGCTTACGCAGGTTGGAGGCATTTTCAATTTGGAGGGATTCGGCCAGATCCAGAAGATCGGCGGGGGTTTTGGCCTTCAATTCGGCGAGATGCATCGATTATCCATTCGGCAGAAAATCCTGGCTTTCCGGCGATGACACGACGATCAGCACGGATAGAGGAGGAGGAAAGCCCTGAGCCGGGCGCGGCGAAAGCGCGCTGGACCGCGCTTCTGCGATATTCTTAGGCGCTGAACGCTGCAGTGGTCAAGCGCGGCTCAGGGTTGCACAACAACGGCAATGACAATGACGATCATCAGCAAAGTCGGCACTTCATTGGCGAAGCGGTAGAATTTATGGCTTTTGACATTGGCATCATTGAGGAAATTACGCCGCCATTTGGAGCAGGCGCCGTGAAAACCGGACATCAGAATAACGCCGATAAACTTGGTCCACCACCAGGCGGCACCCCAATCGACAGCGCCCGGCGTGAGGATCAGCAGGAAGCCGAACAGCCAAGAGGAAATCATGGCCGGTGTGCAGATCTGCTTGAGAAGCCGCCGCTCCATGACCTTAAAGCGGGCTGATTCGGCGGAGCCGACCGGCACGTCACAATGATATACGTAAAGCCGCGGCAAATAAAACAAACCGGCCATCCAGGCGATGACGGACATCACATGAAAAGCCAACTCCCAGCGATAAAACGGGATCAACGCCGCGATGGTCATGCACGCAATCTTTCATCAGGGATGAGAAGTGGGAGCAAATCACGCAAATCGGTCAGAACATCAACAGCACCAAGCGCCCGCAAAGCTGTGTTCCCGTGCGGCGCAAAGCCCAGGCACGTCATCCCTGCAGCAACGGCACCGCGCACGCCCAAAGGTGAATCCTCGATCACCAGACATTGTGAGGCGCCGACACCCTGAGCAGCGGCGGCTGCCAGATAGACATCAGGGGCGGGTTTTGGCCGGGCAACCTCGCCCCCACTATGGGTGCGGCCCGCCATCAGCGCGTTCAGACCAACACGGGAAAATTTCGCGTTCATTTCTGCCTGCGAGGAGTTTGATGCCACGCGCCAAGGAATGCCCAGGGCGGTGACGGCACGCAGAATGTCGTCCGCATAGGGGATCAGTACGGCCTCGTGGGCAAGGGCTGTAACAAGCCGGCTCGCAATCATGTCGCGCCAGCCGGCAGGCAGGGCACGGCCCAAATGCGCCTCGATCATCGGCACCATATCGGTGATCGACATGCCCAGAAATAAATCTTCGCTCTCGGCGCTACTCATGACCCAGCCTTGGGCAGAGAGTTCCTCGGCAATGATGCGTGAGGCCACGTGTTCGCTGTCAATCAACACGCCATCACAATCAAAAATGATGAGTGCGGGGGCAAGCCTCATTATTCAGCAGCGAGTTCGGTCGGTTTGACCACGCTCAGGAAGGGCGGTTGCGCGGCAACATCCTGTTGCTTGCGTTTGGCGAACAGGCAATTTTTGTTTTTCAGGCTACAGGCGCGCCCACCTTTGTGACTGCACAAAGGCTGTTCGCTGGCAATCGTGCGGCGAACCAATCCGGCCAGTGCTGTGATAAAAGCGGGGTCGTCATTGGCGACAGGCGCGCGGAAATAGCCGGGCACGCCAAGCTCGTCGGCGACATGGCGATATTCAACATCAAGCTCGACCAGGGTTTCGATATGGTCAGAGACGAAGGCGATCGGCACGACCAGGACGGCTGTTTTATCGTGGGCGGCTTTTTCAATGGCGTCCTCAGTGCTCGGGGTCAGCCATTGCTGGGGGGTCGCACGGGATTGGTAGCAGACCTGATAATCGAGCTCCGGCTCGCCGAGCGTGGCCATCACGGCTGCGACAGATTTCTCGACTTCCTCCTGATAGGGATCACCCGATAAAATAATCGATTCCGGCAGACCATGAGCGGAAAACAACACTCGTAAAGGGCCGCCGGCTGGCAAGCCGGCCCGTGCGTTGGCCAGGCCCTGCCGCACTTGGCCTGCAACTGAAGCGATATAGGCCGGGTCATCGAAATAGCAGCATAAAATCTGCGTTTTCTTCATCAGGCCGGCTTTGCTTGCGGCCTCATGCCAGTCACTGACGGAACTGCCGGTCGTCGTCGTGGAAAACTGCGGGTAAAGCGGCAGCAACAGAATTTCGTCAGGGTCGAATGTTTTGACCTCTGCGGCGACTTCAGCGGCAAACGGGTGCCAGTAGCGCATGGTCACGAAGGCGCGGGCATCAATCTCCGGCAAGGCTGCTTCCAACGCCCGTGCCTGCCTTGTGGTGATATCCAGCAAGGGAGATTTTCCGCCGAGCAATTGGTAATTGGCGATGGCCTCCTTGACCTTCAGGGAGGCGATGAAACGGGCGAGGAAAAACCTCACGAACCCCGGCGCACGAATGATCGCCGGGTCGCTGAACAAATTGACGCGGAACGGCTTAATAGCGTCTGGTCCGTCCGGTCCGCCCAGATTAAACAGGATGATCGCGAGTTTCATGCGCCTTATGTGGACATATCTGGCGGCTCGGCAAGCGCACGAAGTGCACCGACGAGATCGGCGACATGGCTCGGCGCGGTGTCAGGCAGAATGCCATGGCCTAGATTGAAAATATGCGGCCGGCCATGCATCGCGCTTGCAATCCGGCTGACCCCCGCGAGCAAGGCAGGCCCGCCGGCGCGCAGCAGCAGCGGATCGAGATTGCCTTGCAACGCAAGTTTCGAGGGCACATGGGCTGCCAATAAAGCGGGGTCGGTCGTGGTGTCCATCGCCATGGCATCGACGCCGGTCTGGGCGGCATAATTGACCGCCAGAAGCCCGGCCAGACGTGGAAATCCAATGATTTTCACGTGCGGGAAGCGTGTGTTCAAGGCTTCCACAATCTGTCTGCTGGGCGCGATGACATAGGTTGCGAATAAATCAGGCGGCAGCAGGCCGGCCCAGCTATCGAACAGCATCACGCAATCAGCGCCCGCCTCGATCTGCATGGTCAGGTAAGTGATGGTCGCTTGAGTAACTTTTTCGACAATGGCGCCGAGCAAGGCCGGATCGGTGTAAGCGAGATTACGGGTTTTCAGGAACTCGCCGCCTCGGCCATCGACCATGTAGCAAGCCACTGTGAAGGGCCCACCGGCAAAGCCGATCAATGTGGTTTTCCGCTCAAGGGCGGCCCGGACTTTGGCCACCGTTTGAATAATCGGGGCGACGCGGTCTGGCACTTCGTCCAGGCGCAGATCGACTGCATCATGCAGATCACCCAGGCGGGGACCTTCGCCTTCGGCAAAGCGCAAAGACTGTCCAAGCGCCCAGGGGACGATGAGAATGTCGCTGAACAGGATCGCCCCATCCATGCCAAAGCGCCGGATTGGCTGGATCGTGACTTCAGCCGCGAGGTCGGGTGTCCGGCATAAAGTCAGGAAATCCCCGGCCTGCGCACGTATCTCACGATATTCCGGCAAATAACGCCCAGCCTGGCGCATCAGCCATACCGGCGGCGGCCACACAGCTTCTCCGGCCAAGACCCGCAGCAGCCTTGGTGTCTCTAGATCATCACTCATGCTCATCCCTTACTACTCTTCTTTAAAGATTAAAAAGTGTGATGGTAGTGTTATGGCCTGTGAATAACGGGGGTTAAACATCCAAGGCCTCTCTCCACAGACTTATCCACAGGATATAATGGCCTGTATCTTACTGATTTTACGTTATAGACTGATTTTATCCCCATAAGCTCAATCATCATGTCTAAAAGCGTCCCCAGTGATCGAGTTTGTGTCGCTTATCCCCGCTGAGACGCGGCATTGATGTTTCAACTGATTTAATCCCCGCTATAAGTCATTTATGGACAGTAAACCCACAGAGCGTAAACCGATCGATCTGCATCTGGTGTCCGACGCGACGGGGGATACCCTCAACGCCATGAGCCGGGCCGCGGTGGCACAATTCGACTCGGTACAAATCAATTATCACCGCTGGAGCCTGATCCGAACGCGCCTGCAACTCCACCGGGTCCTGGAAGGTGTTGAGTCTGAGCCTGGCCCGGTGCTCTCGAGCCTGGTTGATCAGGCGTTGCGGTCCGACTTGGAGGCCACATGTCAGCGCCTAGGTGTCAAACTACTGCATGTTTTGGACCCGGTGATTTCGCTTCTGCATGAAGAGCTTGGGGCCCCTGTGGTCTCAAGGCCTGGCCGGCAATATGTTCTCGATGCTGATTATTTCCGCAGGATCGATGCCATGCATTATGTGCTGGCGCATGATGACGGTCAGGCCCAGCGCGGGTTGACCGAGGCGGATGTGGTCCTGGTCGGGGTATCGCGCTCATCGAAGACCCCGACAGCCTTTTACCTCGCCAATCGGGGTGTGAAAGCGGCGAATATTCCGCTGGTGCCGGGCACTGCAGCGCCGGAAGGGCTGGAAAATCCGACATGCCCGGTCATTGGGTTGTTCATCGACTCCGCCATGCTGATCGATATTCGCCGGCATCGCCTGCACGTGCTGGGTACGCATAATCAGCCGACCTTCATCAAGGACAGCAATGGCGACTATGTCGATCAGGAAGCGGTCGAGAAGGAATTATTATGGGCCAAGCGGCTTTGTGCCGCGCGCGGTTGGCCGATGATCGATGTGACCCGGCGCTCGATCGAAGAAACAGCTGCCGCAGTCCTGAAATTGATGGAGAGTTGGCACCAGCGCCATGCCAAAGCGAAAGCGCCATAAGGTTTGCGTGCGAGGCTGATATTGGCAAGCGGCTCGGCCGCGCGGCGTGGCCTGCTGCAGCAAGCAGGGCTTATATTCGACGTGATTCCGGCCGATATTGATGAATCAATTATCAAAAATCAGGCAGCCCAGGATCGATTGTCCGCGGCTCATGCCGCACGGATTTTGGCGGAAGCAAAAGCCAAAATGGTCTCGCAAGCTCATCCGGATTGTGTCGTCATCGGCGCGGATCAAATTCTGGTATGTGACGATATCTGGTTTGATAAATCGAAGAACATGACAGAAGCCCGAACCCACTTGCAGTATCTGCGCGGAAAAACTCATGCGCTGGAGACGAGTATATGCGTCTGCCTAGATGGTGCGCCGATCTGGCAGCATCATGAGACGCCATTGCTCACCATGCGGTCTTTCACCGATCGCTTTCTGCAAGATTACTTGGACCAGGAGCGTGAGGCTCTGTGCACAACCGTTGGCGCCTACCGTTTGGAGGGGTTGGGTATTCAATTATTTGACCAGATTGCGGGTGAGCATAGCGCCATTTTGGGCTTACCCTTGCTTCCCTTGTTGCAATTTTTACGAGACCAAAATGTTTTGCCGGATTAGAGCAACATCCGATCAGGTTGAATCGTAGATACAACCTCATCGGATAAAGTTGCTCGCCAAAATATAAGATGGAGCGTTTCCGATTGATCGGAAAACGCTCTAGATGCGGCAAGGTTTAATCGAGGTGGCCCCTACGCTGATTGCCAGCTTATTGACTGGGATCACCAGGCGCAACCTGCCTGGTCAGGCGCGCTGATCGAGCAGCGTGAGGAAAGACTGAATTTCGGCCTCGCTCAGTTGGGGCCAGATTTTGCCCAGGCGATTGGCAAGCTCGGTATGGGCGGGTGATAATCCCTGGCAATTGAGTGTCACTTGCGGGTCGGACATGCGGGCGAGGCGGGCGATTTCATCGGCATCGTCCCAGATCAAATCAAAAAAAGCACAAATCTGATGGACGAGTCCGGCCGTCGGCATGCCGCGCTTGCCATGCTCGAGGGCTGACAGATACGCCGGTGATACTTCCAGAGCAGCCGCCATGGCGCGCAACGACACTTGCTTTGCCCCGCGCAATTGCCGGATGCGCTGGCCAAAGGGCGTCATCGTTCGCGCCGGAGCAGCACCCGCACCGCGCCTGTATTGGCCTGATGCGGGTGGCACGCCGCAAGGATCAGCGGACGCAAGGCCGGGAGGTTGAGCCAGAGCGGAAATTCCCGCTTCAAGACACCGCCTTCGGCACCACCGCCCCGCCCCGTGACGATCTCGACACAGCGCGTGCCCTCGTCATGGGCGCGATGCAGAAACGCAATGACCGCATGATGCGCCCGCGCTGCGGTCATTCCGTGCAGATCGAGTTTCTGTTCTGCGCGCATTTTACCGCTTTTGAATTTGAGCCAGCTGGACCGATCGAGCCCGGCCGGCGCCGTGTCGATCGTTACATGCGTGCTGATGACCCGCCGCTTGGATGATGCGGGGGCAATAACCGGCGCCGCTGGCGCCGGTTGGTCTTGTGGTGGCGTTGGTGGAGGGGCAAGCACGAAGCGGCCGGGCAGCGGTCTGACTGTCTGGCTGTATAATGCCCAAACATGCAGATCGTCGGTTTTAAGCGGCTTGGCGTGTGGCTTCTTCATCACCAATGATGAGCACATGCAGTTGCCGTGGGCCATGGGCACCAAGCTCGAGCGTCTGTTCGATATCCGCAGAACGCGATGGGCCGGTGACCAGCATGACGTTGCGCGGCATTGGGCCTGCTTGGCGCAGCAGATCAAACGCTTCCTCGTAAAACCCGACAATCTCGCGCGCTTGGATCACGACGATGGCAGTATCAGCCAGCAGATTAAGCGTGGTCGGAGTCGTGGAACCTGACGGCAGCATCAATGTGCCGGTTTCGGCGATGCCGGCGAAACCGCGCTGCAATGCCACCATGTCACTGCCGATCGCCTCACCCGCCCGGATCCGCAGCATCGGGGCTGTACTCCAATCGAGTGCCAGAAAATCAGGGTGCGGTGCATAGGCCAAAGCAGCGGGCAGATTCTGACCGGCGAGATAAGCGGCGATCGCCGCGGGTATCGCTGCCATGTCGGGCAGGCGCGCGGATGAGCCGTAATCCCGCTCAATGTATTTCATGAACAAGGCAACCCGCCCCGCGGGCGGCAATTGGCCGCGCGCGGGAATGATATGGCGCGGATGTGCGGCGGTTCGTGAATCGAGCATTGCCATCTGGTCCGCCGGCAACGGGCCGCGCCGGAGCCCGCGCCGAATGGCGCCCAAAATCGCAGCTTTATCGCTCATGAACGCTGGCTCCGGGCGTAGCGGGCAAAGAATGTCTCGCCCTCAGGGGCGGGCATGTCGCGGCCTTTTGTCCAGCCGCCGGCCAGTGGCAGGGAGGAGAACGAACCGCGCTTGCGGCCGATCAGCCCCATCGCGGCCATCGCGAGGCGGGTGGCGACGCGATACAAAGCCGGGCGCTTGGCGAAAAACGCCCATAGACCCAACCCGGTACGCATGGTTTGCGGCGTCAAATGCCGTTCGAACTCGCGCTCGCGCCAATGGCGCATCAAGCCGGTCAAGGGAATTTTCACTGGGCAGACGCTTTCGCATTTGCCGCAGAATGTGCTGGCATTGGGCAACAGGCCGGCTTGCTCGACACCGACGAGCATCGGCGTCAGCACCGACCCCATGGGGCCTGGGTAAACCGAGCCGTAGGCATGGCCGCCGACCGCGCCGTAAACCGGGCAGTGATTCATGCAGGCCGAGCATTTGATGCAGCGGAGCATGTCCTGGAACTCGGTGCCGACCATGTTCGAGCGGCCATTATCGAGCAGAACCACGTGATATTCCTGCGGCCCGTCCAAATCGCCGGGGCGCCGGCCGCCAGTGGAGAAGGTGGTGTAAACCGACATGTCCTGCCCCGTGGCCGAGCGGGCGAGCACGCGCAGCAGGCTCAGGCAATCCTCGATGGTGGGAACGATTTTCTCAATGGTCGCCAGAGCGATATGAATCCGTGGCAGGGTTTGCGTAAGATCGCCATTGCCCTCGTTGGTGACGATGACCGACGAGCCCGTTTCGGCAATCAGGAAATTGGCGCCGGTGATGCCGACATCGGCGGCGAGGAATTTTTCGCGCAATTTGATGCGGGCTTCGGTGAGAATATCCCGGCGTTCATGGAACACGCGGTCCGCCGGCAGATCGGTATGGGCTTTGCGGAAACTTTCTTCCCAATCCTCGCGGTTAAGGTGAAAAGCCGGCCCGATGATGTGGCTTGGCGGTTCGTTGCGCAATTGCAGGATATATTCGCCAAGATCGGTCTCGACCGGCGTCACTTGGTGGCGCTCCAGATATTCATTGAGGCCGATCTCCTCGGAGACCATGGATTTACCCTTGGTGACGGTTTGGGCCCCGGCGTCGCGGCAGATTTTCAGAATGGTTGCCCGCGCGTCCTCTGCGGTTTTGCACCAATGGACATGCCCGCCGCTGGCCAGCACAGCGGCTTCATAGCGCTCCAGATAATGATCGAGATGGCTGAGTGTATGGTCCTTGATCGCTTTGGCTTCGTCGCGCAGTTGCTCGAATTCGGGCATCGCCGCCACGGCATAAGCGCGTTTGGCGTGAAATTGCGGCTTCGCCCGCGCGAGCGCCTTTTGCAGCCCGGCATTGGCCATCGCACCGGCGGCGTTTTCCTTGAAGGATTGGCTGGTATCAAGCATGGCAAACTCCTGGGAAAGGCAGAGATAGCGCTCGTTTTGAGTATAAAAGACGCAACAGATTGTCGTTATTCAGATCCGACCTGGGCGAGCCAGTGCGGGAGATTGTAGTAATTGGAAATCCTCGCGATTTTGCCGGCTTTGAGGGTAAAAAATGCGCCGGCAGTCAGGATGTAAGTCTGCCCACGGGCTTTGGGTAGCCCCTCATCGGCCTGTAGATAAATCCCATGAACTCTAAATTCGGCGGCGGCACGGGTGCCCGATCGATCGCACATCACCACCAGATCCTGGATGGTCTCGCGATAACAGAGATTCATCCGGGTCAGAAAAGCGGCGAAAGCAGGCTTGCCGATTTCCCGACCGCCCTGGTTGATATCGTGAATGACGTCATCGGTCAGCAGATCGAGAAATCCGGCTTCATCGCGGTTATTGAAGGCGGCATAATAGGCTTCGATGAGTGCTGTCGCTGTCATCGTTCAGATGGCTTTTGCAATCGCCGATCCAAGATCGGCGGTTTTGGCGTGACCACCCAAATCCGGCGTCAGCGGTGCGTCGGGCCGTGAGAGAACCCGTTCAATGGCGCTAAGCACCATTTTGCCGGCTTCGGGCTCACCCAGATGGTCAAGCATCATGGATGCGGCCCAGATCGTGCCGATCGGGTTGGCAATGAACTGGCCTGCAATGTCGGGTGCGGAGCCGTGGACGGGCTCGAACATCGAGGGGAATTTTTTCTCGGGGTTGAGGTTGGCCGAAGGGGCAACCGCGATGGTGCCGGTCACACCCGGGCCGAGATCGGAGAGAATATCGCCGAATAGATTCGACCCGACGACGATATCGAACCGCTCGGGCGACATCACGAAGCGTGCGGCCAGAATGTCGATATGATATTGATCGATGCGGGTGCCGGGATAGTCGGTGGCGACAGCGGCGAAGCGTTCGTCCCAATAGGGCATCGAGTGAAAAATGCCGTTTGATTTGGTCGCTGAGGTCACGTGCGGGCGGCCGAGTTTGGCAGCCAGATCGAACGCGTAGCGGATGATCCGGTCGGTGCCGATGCGGGTGAAAGTGGCGGTCTGCTGGACGAATTCGC
Organism: Rhodospirillales bacterium 20-60-12; assembly: GCA_002255495.1. GTDB lineage: Bacteria > Pseudomonadota > Alphaproteobacteria > Acetobacterales > Acetobacteraceae > 20-60-12. Next base: position 11,305 of record NCAP01000043.1, read on the forward strand.
GCTTCGTGCCGGCGAACATCCGCCCGCCGACCTGGCTATACTCGCCTTCGGTGTTCTCCCGCACCACCCAGAAATCGATATCGCCGGGTTTTTTGTTCGCCAGCGGGCAGGGCACGCCGGGCAATAAGCGGACCGGGCGTAAATTGACATATTGATCGAACTCGCGGCGGATCGGGATGAGCAGGCCCCAAAGCGAGATATGGTCGGGCACACCAGGATAGCCGACGGCGCCCAGCAAAATCGCGTCATGCTGAGCCAGCTGCGCCATGCCGTCATCGGGCATCATTTTTCCGGTGGCTTTGTAGGTCTCGCAGCTCCAGTCAAAATGAGTGGTGCGCAACGCAAAGCCGCATTTGGCGGCCACCGCGTCGAGCACGCTCAACGCTTCGGGCATCACTTCACGCCCGATGCCATCTCCGGGAATGACGGCGATATGATAGGTTTTCATGAGTGATCAATATTCCTCGTCGGCGACATAAGAGCCGATGCGCTGCACCAGATCGGGTTTGCTTTTGGCCAGGATGATCCCGTAAATCAACGCCACGACCAAGGCGGCCAGCGCGATATAAGGGAACAGATTGAACGGTGCGGGCTGGCCGGGCTGCACCAGGCCCCAGAGCGGGAAGAGCATGAAGGCAGTGCCGGCAAGCGGGATGATCAGATGTTTCAGCGGGTTGAAATCCGCCCGGTGCTTGCGCAGGATATAGACCGGCAGCGCCAGATTGGTCACCAGATAGGTGATGATTACCGGGATTGTGCCCAATGTGCCGGTGAAGCCGAATAAATCAACCGGCTTGGTGTTCCAGCCAAACACGATGACGATGGCGAACGCGACCAGCACGAAACTCCACATCGCGACGAACGGGGTTTTATGCTGCGGATGGATTTTACCGAAGAAATTCGGCAGCAATCCTTCGCGGCCCGAATTGAACAAGATCCGCGCCTGGGCGTTGGTCAGGCCGATCAGCGAGGAGAAGATGCTGGTGACGCCTGCGAGATACGCCACGATCAACAAGCCGGCCGCTGACATTTTGATGGCATCGACGAAGGGGATATCGGATTTGCCGATCGCGTCGGCATTATTGTGAAAGGCGATTTCGGTCGCATAAGCGAGGAAAATATACAGAATACCGATCGCGATGGTGCCCAGAATCAGCGCGCGCGGCACGTTGCGGCGCGGGTTGGTGGTCTCCTCGGCGAGCATCGCTGAGTTCTCCCACCCGATGAACAGATAAATCGCCAGCGGAAAACCAAGCCCGACCCCTTTCAGGCCGCCGGGCAGATTGCTCCACATGAACGGCGCCCAGGAGAGCGAGGCGCGGTTGACATAGAGCATCACCACGGCGCCGACGAGCAGCAGGATCAGCTCGAAATAGAAGAAGATCGCCGCCCATTTGGTCGATAGCCCGACCCCACGCGAGACCAGCAGCCCGACGATGCCTGTTGCCGCCAGGCTGAGCAATTGCCAGGGCACATTGATGCCGAGGAATAATTTCAGCGTGTCGGACGCCCAGCCGCCGGAGATCACCACCACCGAGGATGCCGCCACGACATAGCCGAACACGACGAAGACCGACGCCGTGGCACCGGCAACCGGGCCGAAGGCCATGCCAATGAAGGTGACGAACGAGCCGGTGCTGGGCCTGAAGCGGGAAAATTCGGCCAGCGTGTTGGTGAGGAACAGGATTACCACCATCGCAATAATGATGGTGATGGGGGCGGCGACTCCGGCGCCGCCGACAATGGTGCCGAAACCGAAGAAAAAACTCATCGCCGGGGCGATATTGGCCAAAGTGGATGCCAGGATCTGCGGCAATCCCAGAGCGTTACGGCTGAGCCGGTCGGCATTCATAACGATGGCCATTTTTTTCCCCAGTTTTGTGAAGTTGGGGTCAGCCTAGTGAGTATTTTTCAGCCTGTCACGCCGTTGTGTGTTTCGCGTGTCGGCCGGTCAGTTGGTGCGGGCGAGGGATGTATTGATCAGGCTGATCGTTTCGTTGATGCCGTAGAGGGCCACGAAGCCGCCAAAGCGCGGGCCTTCGGCCTGACCCAGCAGGACCTGATAGAGGCAGCCGAACCAATCTTTCAGCGAGGCGAAAGGATGCCTCTTGCCGACCTCATAGACCATGGTTTGAATCGTCTCGGCGTCGGCTGCTTCAGGCAAAGCTGCAAGGCTGGTTGCCAGATCCTCCAGGGCCTCGCGTTCAAGCGGGCTGGCGGGGCGGAAACTCTTCGTCGGGCGGACGAAATCCTGGTAATAGCGCACCGCGTAATCGACCAGCCGGGCCAGAAAGGGAGCGCTTTGCGGCGTCGCATCGGGCTTATAAGCCTGAATGAACCCCCATAGCATATCCGGGTTTTCCGCATTCACGACGGATGCCAAATTGAGCAACATGCCAAAACCGATCGGGCTTGGCGGTTCATTGGCGATGTAGCCGCCATTGATATGCCAGGCCGGGTTGGTGCGTGGGTCCGGGTCGGCCGGGGCGCGTTCGGCGTTGACTATATATTCGTCCATCGCCTTGGGGATCACATCGAAAAACAGCCGCTTGGCGCGTTGGGGTGCGTTGAACATGAACTGGCCCAGGCTCTCGGGCGGTGCGTAAGCCAGCCATTCGTCCACCGACAGGCCATTGCCTTTCGATTTGCTGATTTTCTGGCCCTGTTCATCGAGAAATAATTCATAGGTGAAGGTCTCGGGCGGTTCGACGCCGAGTTCCTGGACGATGCGCGAAGAGAGTTTGACGCTGTCGATCAGGTCCTTGCCGGACATCTCATAATCCACGCCCAGCGCAAACCAGCGCATGGCCCAATCGGCCTTCCATTGCAGTTTGGCGCCGCCATCGAGCACCGAGGTCTCGAAACGGTCATTGGTTTCGGGGTCGCGCCAGAACACCGTGTTGGCCTCGATGTCGGTCTGCTCGATCGGCACCTGCATGACGATGCCGGTGCGTGGATGGATCGGCAGGATCGGCGAATAGGTCGCGCGGCGTTCCGGCCCGAGGGTGGGCAGAATGATTTTCTTGATCGCGTCATGCTTGGCCAACACCACCGAGAGCGCGTGATTGAACCGGCCGGAGAGATAATAATCGGTGGCGGAGGCGAATTCATATTCAAAGCCGAAACTATCGAGAAACCGCCGCAGCATGGCGTTGTTATGCGCGCCGAAGCTCGGGTGGGTGCCGAACGGGTCGGGGATTTTGGTCAAAGGCTGGCCCAGATGGGCGCGCAGCATGTCCTGCTCGGGCACATTGCCGGGGACTTTGCGCAAGCCATCCATATCGTCACTGAAGGCGAGCAAGCTGCTCGGCATGCCGGTCAGTTCGGTAAAGGCGCGCCGGATCCAGGAGGTGCGGGCGACCTCCATGAAGGTGCCGATATGCGGCAAGCCCGACGGCCCGTAGCCGGTTTCGAACAAGGCGCTGGTTTTGCCGGTGCGGGCCAGCCGGGCTGCCACACGGGCGGCCTCGCGAAACGGCCAGGCATTGGGGATGTTCGGATCTTGTTCGTTCATATGGCGGCTGTAAGCATCGGGCACGGCTCGGTCAAATGGCGGCGGCCCTGGGTTCCATTTTCAGGGCGATTCTGCAATGGATGAAACTGACGACTAGATCAATATTGGTTTAGATGGAGTCGCTGGACTCCAGCTAAACCGATGAAATTGATCGACAAAATGAACATAGAGCGTGTCGTTGTAAAACGATTACGCTCTAAGCAGGGGTTGGGCATGAAGGAATGTAGTAAAGCGGTGATCCGCCGGAGTGCTGACATCAATTTCGCCAATCGCTATTTTGCCGGTAGCGGCATCGATATTGGCGGCGCGCCCGATCCTTTATGGCTGTATCAGGAGTTTTTCCCCCGCATGGGCCCGATCCGGGTGTGGGATCTGGCCGATGGCGACGCGCAATTCATGGCGGGTGTGGCCGATGAGACCTTCGATTTCGTCCATTCCAGTCATTGCCTGGAACATTTGCACGATCCGTTCGAGGGGCTGCGCCATTGGTTCCGCATCATCAAGCCCGGCGGCTACGTGATCGTGACCATCCCCGAAGAGGACATGTATGAGCAGGGCGTGTTTCCGTCGGTGAATAATCCGGATCATAAATCGAGCTTCACCATGTTCAAGACGAAATCCTGGAGCCCGCATTCGGTGAATGTTCTGGAATTGGTTCAAAGCCTGGGTGAGGCGGCGGATATCCAGAAATTGCACCGGCTGGATTCGACCTTCCGCTACGGCTTGCCGCGCTTTGACCAGACCACCACGCCGATTGGTGAATGTGCGATCGAGATGATCATTCGCAAGCGCACGCCAGCCGAGATCGAGCGGGGCGGCCGCCTGCCCGACCCGACGCGTGGGCTGACCCGCGAGGCTTTCACGTTATTGACCGGTCACACCCCGCCCGGCTGAATTGCACCCGCCCCTGCTTGTGCTGCATTGGTCAAACCGGCCGGGCTCTTATAGGGTGGGACAATGGAATCCTTGCTTTTTCCCGATGCGCCGTCGCTGGTTGCAGGCCATGGCCGCGTGGCGTTGCTGAACCAGGACGGCGAGATCCAGACCCTTGACCCGGCCGCCGCCCGCCGATCCTTGAAGGACCTCAAACCGCCTTTGCTGGTGCATCTGCCGGCGACACTCAAGCGGCTCGGCGGTGCGGGATTTCAGGCGTTGGATATTCTGGAGTTGTTCCTTTTCGTGTTGCCCGCCACCCCCGCCGCGCCGACGGCGGCGGGCCTGGCCCGGGCGTTGGATTTTCCGCTGCCGGCGAGCCTGGAAGCTGCAGCGATTTTGCTGCCTGATCTGGTCCGTGCGTTGCTGGGGCGCCTGGCGGCGGCGCGGCATTTGCCGGCCAATCGCGATGCCGCCGGGCTCGCCGCTAAAATGGGTGATGATGGTTGGCCCTGGGCTCGGTTTGTGTGCGCGGCCTTGGGTGATCCTGCGGCGCGGGCCGATATGGCGGCCATGCGTCTGTGGAAAAGACTGCCCGAATGGGAGGATGAAGCGCCCCGCCCGCCGCCTTCATCCTATCCGGTTGAACCCAACGAAGCGCGCGCGCGGCTGGCGCAGATGCTGGGGGCGGCCAGCGAACAGCGCCCGACCCAGGCGGATTTTTCCTCCGCCGCTGCATCGGCGTTCGCTCCGGGCTCGAGCGAGGCGGCGGTGCATGCGGTGCTCGCCGAAGCCGGCACCGGCACCGGCAAAACGCTCGCCTATCTGGCGCCGGCGACCCTGTGGGCCGAGCGCAATCAGGGTGCCGTGTGGATTTCCACCTTCACCAAACATTTGCAGCGCCAGATCGAATCCGAGCTTGCGCGCATCGAGCCCGACGCCCGGCAGAGGCGGCGCAAAATTGTTCTGCGCAAAGGCCGGGAGAATTATTTATGCCTGCTGAATTATGAGGATCAGGCGCAAAACACGCGCGGCCAGGCGGCCGTGGGCCTCGGGCTGATCGCCCGCTGGGCGATGCTCAGCGCCGATGGCGATGTGATGGGCGGGGATTTGCCCGGCTGGTTTGCCGAATTATTCGGCCCCGGCTTTCTGGCCGGCATTGCTGACCGGCGCGGCGAGTGTATCCATGCCGCCTGCCCGCATTGGCGGCGCTGCACCATCGAGCATGTCATCCGCCGGGCGCGTCAGGCCGATATCGTCATCGCCAATCATGCGCTCGTCATGGCCCAGGCGGTCTGGGGTGGGCTCGATGAGGATTCCGTGCCGACGCGCTACGTGTTCGACGAAGGGCATCATATTTTCGATGCCGCCGACAGCGCCTTTTCGGCTGAGTTATCGGGGGCCGAAATGGCCGAATTGCGCCGCTGGCTGCTGGGGGCGGAGGGCACGCGCTCGCGCTCGCGCGGTTTGGCCAAGCGGCTAGAGGATCTGGTTGCCGCCGATGATACGCTGGCCGCCCCGCTCGATGCAGCCTTGATTGCGGCCCGCGCGCTGCCGGCGCCGAACTGGCAGAGCCGGCTTGCGGGAGAGGATGAGGATCAGGCGGAGATCGAACCCGGCCGCGCCAATGCGGGTGAATTATTGGTCCGTGCGTTGCGGGTGCAGGCGCGTGCGCGGGTGCGCGCGGGCGAGCTGGATGGCACCATGCCGTTCGAGGTCGATTTATATCCGGTCGAGGAGGCGGTGGCGGGGGCCGCGCTGAATTTGGCCCGCGCGCTGGAGCGGCTGGTTAAGCCTTTGGGGGCCATGCGCGATCGAATCAGGGGGCGGCTCGATGGCGATGCCGAGCTGGATGAACCGACCCGCTTGCGGCTGGAAGGCACGATCCGCAGCCTCAAACGCCGGGCGCTGGAACCTCTGGCGGCCTGGGTGCGGATGTTGGCGAGCCTTGCCGCACCCGCGCCCGAACCGGGCGCGCGGCCTGATTACATCCAGTTTCTGCGGGTCACGCGCGATGCCATGGCTGACCGCGATGTGGCTCTTTTATCGCATCATCTGGACCCAACCCAGGCTTTCGCCCAGGCGGTGATGGCCCCGGCGCATGGGGTTCTCATGACATCGGCCACTTTGCGCGATGATGTCGGGGTTGATGAGGAAATGGTCTGGCGCGGGGCCGAGGCGCGCACGGGGGCTGTGCATCTGGCGGCGCCGGCCATCCGTGCGGCCTTTGCATCGCCGTTTGATTATGCGGCGCAAACCCGCGTGTTCGTTGTGCGCGATATGATGCCCAATAATCTCGACGCGCTGGCCACGGCCTACCGGGCGTTGTTTCTGGCGGCGGGCGGCGGGGCTTTGGGGTTGTTCACCGCCATCTCGCGCCTGCGCGCGGTGCATGCGCGCATCGCCCCGGCTTTGGAGCAGGCGGGCATTCCGCTTTACGCCCAGCATGCTGATGCGATGGATAATGCAACATTGGTGGATGTATTTCGCGCGGAGGAGAATTCCTGCCTGCTGGGCACGGATGCAATGCGCGATGGTGTGGACGTGCCGGGCAACGCGCTGCGGCTGGTGGTGTTCGAGCGCACGCCATGGCCGCGGCCGGATATTCTGCACCGGGTGCGGCGCACGCATCTGGCCGATGGCGATCCGAAAAATTACGATGAGCGGATTGCCCGGCTGCGGCTGCGCCAGGCGTTCGGCCGGCTGATCCGCCGTGCGGATGACCGGGGCGTGTTCGTGCTGCTCGACCGCGCGACACCGACGCGCCTGCTCTCGGCCTTTCCCGCGGGGGTCGCGATGCAACGTTCGTCCCTGGCCGATACGATCGATGCGGTGAGGGATTTTTTGCGGACTGGTTGATGGGGGATTGGAGCGGGTAGCGGGAATCGAACCCGCGCATTCAGCTTGGGAAGCTGACAGGCTACCATTACATCATACCCGCAATGTGGCTGTGATACAGGTGGCGCATTGACCATGCAACTCTGCGGCGTTACCCGCGAAGTATGACCCAGACCCCAAAATATCGCCCTGCCACCCAATTGGTCCATGCCGGGCGCCTGCGCAGCAATTTCGACGAAAATGCCGAGGCGATGTTTTTAACCTCCGGCTTCGCCTATGACAGCGCGGAGCTGGCCGAGGCGGTGTTCAAGAACGAAGTGCCGCATTATCAATATTCGCGCTTCGGCAACCCGACCCTGACCATGCTGGAATCCAAGCTGGCCGCCATCGAAGGGGCGGAAGCCTGCCGGGTGACGGCGACCGGGATGGCGGCGGTTCATGCTGCCATGCTCTCGCACCTGAAAGCCGGCGACCGGGTGGTTGCCGCACGGGCTCTGTTCGGCTCGTGCCACTGGATCGTCTCGACCCTGTTGCCGCAATACGGCATCGAGACAGTGTTCGTGGATGGAAGGGATCTGGCGGCCTGGGCGGCGGCTCTGGCGTACCCCACGACGATGGTGCTGCTTGAAACCCCCTCCAACCCGATGCTCGAAATCGTTGATATGCGGGCGGTGTGTGACCTGGCTCATGAGGCCGGCGCGCTGGTGGTGGTGGATAATGTGTTTGCCACACCGCTGCTGCAGCAGCCGCTCGCTTTCGGCGCGGATATCGTGGTGTATTCGGCGACCAAGCATATGGATGGGCAGGGCCGCGTGCTCGGCGGCGCGGTGCTGGGGCGGAAAAAATGGGTCGATGAGGTGTTGCAACCCTTCATTCGCAACACCGGGCCCAGCCTTTCGCCGTTCAATGCCTGGGTGATCCTCAAAGGGTTGGAGACGATGGCCCTGCGGGTGGCGGCATCCTCGGCCACGGCTGCGCGGGTGGCCGATTATCTGGCCGATCATCCGAAAATCGAGCGGGTCTGGTATCCGTCGCGGGCGGATCATCCGCAGCATGAGCTGGCGATGGCGCAAATGAGCGCCGGCGGCACGCTGGTGGCCTTCGAGGTCAAAGGCGGCAAGGCGGGTGCGTTCGCTTTGATGAATGCGCTCAAGCTGGTGACGATTTCGAATAATCTGGGCGATTCCAAATCGCTGGTCACGCACCCGGCCACCACCACCCATATGCGGATCGGCGCCGAGGAACGGGCGAAAATCGGCATTACCGACGGCGTGATCCGCCTGAGTATCGGGCTTGAGGATGGGGATGATTTGATCGAGGATTTTGGGCGCGCGTTGGGGTAGATCGCTCACTTCACTTTGGCGGTCTCTGCCTTTGGCCAGCGGCGGTGCAGCCACAGCCATTCGGCGGGGCGGGCGCGGATCCAGGATTCCAGGCGGCGATTCACCTCGATCATGATGGTTTTGATGTCTGCGGCCCGATCGCCGGTGGCGGGCAGCGTGAGCGGTGCTTCGGCGGCGATGCGCAGCCTTGCCGGGCCCAGACGTTCAACGTGGATGGGTATAATCGGGCAGCGGAATTTCAAAGCAAAGGCGGCGACGGCCGGTGCGGTCATGGCGTTCATGCCAAAGAACGGCACTTCAATGCCGTCGTTCAATTTCTGATCGACGAGCATGCATAAATAACCGCCGCGGGCGAGATGGGCGTAAGCGCCGCGAGCCCCGGATGCGCCTTTGGGAAACATTTTCGGCCGCACGCCGAGCGCCTCGGCGCGCAAATCCAGTATCAGCTGATCGACCGCCCGGTTTGCCGCCGCGCGGTAGATAAAGCCCAGTTCAATGCCGAAATGGGCAAGTGCCACCGGCAGAATTTCCCAATTGGCCTGGTGCAATGTGACGAATAAAGCAGGCCCCCCGCGCGCTGCGATGGCGGCCAGATGCGCCCCGCCCTCGATTTCAAAACCGGGGCCGGACGCGGTTTGCTTCATGGTGCTGAGATGCGGAAATTCAGCGCATACTCGGCCCAGATTATCCCACACGCCAAATGTCACGGCGCGTCGGGCGGCGTCATCCAGTTCGGGCAGGGCGGCACGCAAATTGACATCGGCACGGCGTGATACCGGCAGGCGGCTGCCGATCTGCCGGGCGATCAGGCCACCCAGATTCGAAGCGGTGGCCGGGCTGAGCAGGCGGAAGATACGCAAAAACAGGCGGGCGGCGAAAAACTCGATGCGGTGCACGGGTTTCACGGCAAAAAGCGCTCCATCGCCAACTCGTCCTCCCAAAGCAACCCGACTGTCAGCACCGCTATACCCTGGCGCCAGGAGGCGGGGAATTTCACGATATCCTTCTCGGTGGTGACCAGAATGGCATCAAGCTCGCAGGCCTGGTCGGCCAGCCGGCGCATCTCTGCCGCGCTATAGATATGGTGATCGGGAAAATGCGCCTCGTGCAACAATTCTGCCCCCAATTGCCGGACTGAGCTGAAAAATTTCTCCGGCCTGCCGATGCCCGCGAAGCCGACAACACGGCGCCCGCGCAGATCGATCGGGCAGGCCGGCTGCAAATCCGCGCGCAGCACCGGCAAATGCGCGGGCAAAGCGGCGCGGGCGCCGGCCAAATCCGGCCCGATCAAGATCGCCGCCTGGCAGCGGGCGGCGGCGGCGGCAACCGGCTCGCGCAACGGCCCAGCGGGCAGGCATTTGCCGTTACCGAAGCCGTAAGCGCCGTCGATCACCAGAAAGCTCACATCCTTGATCAAGCCGGGATTCTGCAATCCGTCATCCATGACGATCATCCGGGCGCCGCTCGCTGCCGCGAGGCGGCCGCCGGCCGCGCGGTCCCGCGCCACGATCGTTGGCGCATCGGCCGCCAGCAGCAATGCCTCGTCACCGATTTCGGCCGCATTATGAAGGGCGGGGTCAACCATCACCGGCCCGGCCAGCCGGCCGCCATAGCCGCGTGAGAGGGCAAAGGGGCGGCGGCGATAGCGGCTGAGCCGGGCGAGCAGATCGCGCACGACAATGGTTTTCCCGGCCCCGCCGACGCCGGCATTGCCGACGCAGATCACAGGAATATCGAGTTTCTGCCCGGCCCGGGCGATCCGCCGGGCGGTGATGGTCGCCGTGGCGTGGCCAAGCGGGGCAAGCAGGGTAGCGAGCGCGCCCTGCCTGCGCCAGAATGCGGGGGCCTTCATGGGAGTGCCTGCCTGACGAGGCCAGCAAGGTGGGCGGGCAAATCAGCCGATTGGTCGGCGGCCTGTTGTGCTGCTTCGCCTAGCGCGCGAACCAGAGCGGGGTTTTCCCAGAGCCGGACGATCGTGGTTTCGAGGTCGGTTGCGTCGGCGACGCGCATCAACCCGCCGGCCTGCTGCAACCGGGTCACGGGCTCGGAGAAATTATCCGTGTGCGGACCGATCAGCACCGCGCAGCCGAGCCTGGCCGCTTCCAGCACGTTATGCCCGCCGATCGGCACCAGAGATCCGCCGATAAAGGCGATCGGGCAAAGGCGAAAAAATACGCCGAGTTCTAAAGGCGATCGGGCAAAGGCGAAAAAATACGCCGAGTTCGCCCAGCGTATCGGCGAGATAAATACATCCCGGCTCGGGGGTCTCGCCGTGAGCGCGGCGCCGCATCGTCAGATCCGGGGCAAGGGATGCAATCTCGCCGGCGCGCGCGGGATGGCGGGGGACGATGATGGTGGTGGCGTTCGGATCATGTGCGAGCAGCCGCCGATGAATGTCGATGGCGATGATTTCCTCGCCCGGATGGGTGCTTGCCGCGAGCCATGTATGGGCGCTGAGGCCCGCTGCAAGCTTGCTGCGCAAAGGCTCGTTGTCGGTCAGGGCGGGGGCGGCGAATTTCAGATTGCCCTGCGCGAGCACCGCAACCGATCCGAGCCCGCGAAACCGCACGGCGTCCTCTTCGGATTGCGCGGCGATCCAGCGGAACAGCCCCATCAGGAATCCCGCCGTGCGCGGCGCGCGCTGCCAGAGCTGGAAACTTTTCGCCGACATCCGGCCATTGAGCAGAAAAATTTGCACCCCGCGCGCGGTCAGCCCGGCGATCAGATGGGGCCAGATTTCACTTTCCACGAAAATCGCTGCATCTGGCGCCCAATGATCGAGAAAGCGGGCCACCCAGCGCGGCACGTCCAGCGGCACGAATTGGTGAATGACCCGATCGGCCAGATCCAGTTCGGCGATTTTGCCGGCGGCAATGGACGCCGAGGTGACGGTGCCGGTGGTGAGCAGGATCGTCGCATATTCAGCGAGTTCGATGATCACCGGCATGATCGATATGGTTTCACCGACGCTGGCGGCATGGACCCAGATCAAGGGGCCGGCGGGTCGCGTGCGGCCGGCGATGCCGTAGCGTTCGCTGATGCGCGCCGGGATTTCCTTGCCGGTCCGCGCCCGGCGGGCCAGGAACAAAGCGATGAAGGGGGCGGCCATTCTGGCCGCGAACCCGTAGATGCGCAGCGGCAAGGTGGTCATGCAGCGGCGCGCCCGAGGGCATCGATCATCGCGCGTTCGATCAGCGGCAAGGCGGCAGCGGCATCGTGCCGGCCGACCATGATCGGGCCGCTGCAGACCAGGGCGCCGCGTCCGAACGGCAGCGGGATGGCCATGCGGTCCCAACTATTCAGGCGCAGGGCGCGCGACGTGAAGGACGCGCAGGCAAATACCGGCGCGCCGGACAAGGCGGCCAGTTGGGCGATGCCGGGGGCCGCGACTTGCCTTGGGCCGCGCGGGCCATCGGGGGTTAATGCGACAGCCGCACCGGCGCGCAGTTTTTTCACCATGCCGAGCAACCCCGCCGTGCCGCCGCGCGAGGACGAGCCGTCGATCGTGGTGAGGCCGAGGGCCTTCATGGCGGTGCCGATGAATTGTCCGTCGCGATGGCGGCTGACCAGAATATAGCGCGCGCCACCGGCGGGTGCGGCGCGCAGCAGCAGGATCGGCATGGACGGCAGGGTTTCGTGCCAAAAGGCGAAAATGGCCGGGCGTTGGGCGGCCAAGGCGGCCAAGGCTTCATCTGCCTCGATCCGCCAACGGGTTGAGCGGGCGACAAAGCGCAAATAGCGCCCGGCGGCGCGGGCGAGCAGGCTTTGCATCCATGGCGTTTGCAGCCAGCGTTTCAGCATGGCCGCGCGGTAGCATTCTATCGCCGCGAAGTCACATGGTGCGGCGGGCGGGCTGGTGCGGTAGCGGGTAATCCAGTGTTGCGGCGACCTGCAGGCTCAGCCTGCCGCCTGCCAGCACGCTTGCCGGCACCAGCGCGCAGCCGTTGGTCCAGCGGCCATCCGGCTCGAGGTCATGCCAGCCACGAGCCAGTGCTGGATGATCGAGCCTGATCGCAACGCCGTTGGCGCTGAGGCTCGCGATTTTGATGCCCAGGCGCCGCCGGTCGGCCGGGTCGGGGTTGAGGAGCCCCGGGATGGCGTGACGGGATCGTATTTCGGCACCGGTCGGTCCGTAGATGATGTGCCATCGAGGATCGGCGCAGGTGGCGATGGCGGCGCGGGCGAGCAGGGTGCGACGGCAATTTTGCACATCATCACCATTGACGGCAAACGGTGCGCAGCTCTCCATCTGTCGTTTGATCTGGCTCAGATCGGGGTGCAGCATCAGGGCAGCGCCGCCATTTTCAAACATCGTGCGATTGCCGGTGTCGAGATAGGATTCTGCGGGAGCCCCTTCGGCGAGCAGCACGCCGTGCCGGTCCAGTTCGACATGATAATAGGTCACGCATGACTTGGCAGCCGTGCGGACTGATGTGCCGTTCAGCAGGATGCTTGCGGGGATGAGCACGCCGCCCAGCAGCAATGCGTGATCAGGCGATACCAGCAGATCGCGACAGGGTGTGCCATCGGCCAGCGCCCCGGCCTCGATCAGGATCGGGCTTATGGCATCAGGGCGCGGGTGGCGGGTGATATCGAGATGCCGCCGGCCGATCCATCTGACCGGTGCGGTGGTGCCATCGGCCAGGATAGCGATGTCGCCGGGCGCGATATCCTGCACTTTGATTTCGCCGTGTGTCAGCAAAATACGGGTGTCCTCGACAAAGCAGGCAATTGAGATGGTGGTGTTGCCGCCTTGGGCCGAAATTTCAAAATTATGAGTGGTAAACGCACCATCGATGGCCAGTGTTGCAGTGCTGGCGGCGGTGCCTGTGAGTTCCAGCCCCACTCCCGACTGATAGAGGGCCGATGTTTCGCTGAAGCCATCGAGTACGATAATGTCGCTTGCGGCAAAGCCGGTGATGGTTTGCAAACCGGAAAGGCCCGCGACATCGCCGCTTGCTGCCCAAGACGCGCCGGCGGCAAAATCCAACACGCCGAAACCTGTGAATGAGGTGCCGATCCCGGTGAGCGAGGCTGCCACGGAGCCTGCGAGTTCAAGCGTGGTCATGCCGCCCGCCAGAGTGCTGAAATCACCCGCCACGGCGCCGTCGAATATGGCCGTTGGATCGACCACGAGCAGGCCCGGTAGGGCGACCCCTGAATAGAATGCCACAGCGGCAATATTGCCGGCGATCGTCCCGGCATTGATGATCGTCGAATTTGATCCATCGACGAGGACGCCGTAATTGTTTCCGGCGATCAAACCGCTGCTGGCGTTCGAGACGGTACCGGAGATCTCGATACCATCACCGACTCCGCTCGCTAAAGTTGCGGTAATGGAGCCCTGATTTCCGATATAGAGGCTAGGGGAAAACAACCCGTTGACGCCAACGGCAGTGCTTTCAATTTTACCGCTTTTCTGGTTTTGAATTGAACCGGAGCCGCCAAAGAAAATACCCGATGCATTGGTCGGACCGCTCGCTTTGATCAGCCCGCTATTATCGATGTTGGCTGTATAACCGATATAAACGCCGAATTCACCGGTGATGGTTCCCGCGTTGAGATTGGTCACGCTGCCGTTGCTCAAATACACGCCTTCGGAAAAAGCGACATTGGCGGCCGCACCGGCGATCAGGCCATCATTCGTCAACATGCCTGCTGCGCCGCCGATCAACAGCCCGTGCTCGCCCCCGATCACACTCGCATTTGTGCCGTTATTGAATTGACCACCATTGACGAAATAAACCGCATTGCCAGCACCCAAGGAGCTCTTATTCTGAATCATGCCCTGATTGACAAAATGCCAATATGAGGCAGCGTAAAGTGCGGATCCGTAGCCACTCGCCGGCTCGGTGATCGATCCGGTTAATGTCGTTGGCTGAAGATATGAGGAGGCCGAGAGATACACTGAAAGGCTGTATTGGCCAGGCAGCACGGCGCGTGGCACCGGTACGCTTTTGAGCGTTATGCCGGTGCCGCTGCCGATGGTACTCAGGGCGAATTGGTTGGTGGTGAAGGCACCTGGCAGGTCAAGCGTGCCAACGACTGAACCGCTCTCGCTCAGGGTCAGAATACCGCCGGCGAATGTTTCGCTATTAGCCGTGATGTTGGTCAGATCGATTGTATCGCCTTGGTTGAATCCCCTTACGATGCCGTCCAATCCTGCGAGCGGATCGGCAATCAGCCATTTTGCACCTGGCAGGATATCAATATTGTTGAAGTGACTGATGGCGCTGATGCTGCCTGTCACAGCACCTGATTCGAGGTACATGACGCTGCGATAAGTTGCGCCGATGGTGTTGCCGCCGTCGATCGCGCCGATAAAAGCCGAGCCAGGGGCAGCGTTCAGTCTATTATATCCACCGGCCGCGAATTTAACCGCATAATCGCCAGTCAATGTGCCGCCTTGGATCGTACCTTGATTGGTTAGATTGTCTTTCGCTGCGCTGAATATGATGCCGGAGGCTGCACCGATCATTGCCCCGCTTGTGCGATTGGTTATGCTCGAGCCACCGGCCAATTGAATACCGATGCCGCCTGCCGCGCTCGCATCAATCAGCCCTGCATTGTCGACATGCCCGACAGAAGGGTCAATGATGCCGTTGGTGGCACCGGTGATTGATGCACTGGCGAGGTTATACACCGTGAGTGACTGGCCGCTCAATGTAATCCCAGCACCCGTGGAACCGGTGTCGGCGATCAATCCGGCATTTGTTAAAGTGGTGGTGCTTCGCAAATCAATGCCGGCCAGGTCACCTTCGATGATGCCGCTGGTGGTGTTGCTGATCGTGCCGCTGGCTTCGAGCCCAATGCCGGTATCGTTGGTGCTGGTACTGGCGATCGTGCCGCTATTGATAAGGCTGATCAGCCCGCCACCGCCGCCTAGGAGCAGTGCGCCGATAGCAGCGCCCTCGATCAGGCCGCCACTTTGATTGTCGATCGCGAAGCCGATCCCGTTGATGGATCCAGCGGATCTGAAATAGGTGTTGATTCCATCATTGGTGAACCCATCGATGGTGCCGGCGTTGGTCACATTCAGCGTGCCGGTGGCATACAGCCCGTCGGTGCCAGATATCGCGCCTTTTTGGTTGTTGATGACGCTCAACCCGGCCGCACGAACCGCCTGGTTCCTCTTGGTAAATAACAATCCGGCATTATTGAAACTCAGATTACCGGCATGAATGGCATAGCCATAGCCGAAGATCGTGCCGCCGGTTATGTTGGTGATCGCACCGGAGCCCAGCAAAATGCCGTCATACGCACTGTAATAGGTTGTTTTGCCAGGGGTGAAGCCGATGATGCCTTGATTGATAATCGTGTTGGACACACCGTCGATTGCGAATGTCGGGCGGTCGGGCTGATAACGGTAGCGGCCCGTTTTGATCGACGGATCGATTGTTCCGGCAATGGTGACTTGGGTGGCATAATTGGGCGCGGTGAGCAGAATGCCCAAGGGCGAAGTGCCGGTGATGATGCTGTTGGTCGCTGCCGTTTGGCTCGTGGTGATGTCGATGCCCGTGCCATCGGTGCTGACGCTGAAGGCCTGGGCGGCGAAGCTGCCGGTGAAAGCAAGAGTTTCGACAATGCTGCCGGCTTGCGTCAGGGTCAGATAGCTGCCGCCGAAGGTTGCTGCGTTGGCTGCGACATCGGTCAATGTCAGTTTGTCGCCGCTGGCGAAACCTTCGATTGCCGGAGGCGGATTGCTGGCGTCATGGAATGTCGCTGCGTTTTCGTAGCCCAGGGCCGCGCCTAGTCCGGAGACAGACCATGTGGCGCCATGATCGAAAATGATGCGGGAAAATCCGTTGAATGATGTACCGAATCCGCCGATGCTGCCTTGGCCGGACAAACCCTCGAGCAACAAAGCGGAATTGCCGAAATACCGACCCGATACCGCGCCATCAAATACCGCACCAGGATCGACAGCCAATGTGCTGGCACCCAAGATGGCATAGGACGAGCCACTGATGGTGCCGCTATTGAGGACGTAGCCGGCGACCGCACCAAAGGAAACACCGTCGGTTCCGCCTTGGATTAATCCGCCTTCGTTGAAAATCGTGCCGCTGCCCGCTAAATCGACGCCGATTGCACTGGCTGAGCTGAAGGCTGATACGTCACCCTGATTGATCAGGGTCCAGTCAATCGAGGCCGCCCCGTACACGGCATTGCCGGTTGCCGCATTTATGGTGCCGGTTATGGTTGTGGGATTGACCGCAAGCGTGATGCCGACAGTTGATTGGCCTGAAATTGTCCCCGACATTGTGGCTCCGATGCTGAAATAACCGGATTATCAATGAAAAATGCCCTGCAACCCGCATAGACTTAGCAGATTAGGCCAACCTGAATAGAAAAAACAGCTGGAAAATCATTACAAAATCAACAATTAATTGATTACGATCGAAAATTGTTTGATGCTAATATAAAATCAATTCTAGATTGCCGGGACAACGCCGGCAGGGGCGTGGGTCGCGAGGAAGCCTGCCAAATCATTGAAGGCGGCGCTGCGCGGATCGGCCTGGCGCCAGACGAGTGCGATATCCCGCCCGGCCCGCTGGTCATCCAGTGCTTCGCAGGTGACAAGATCGGAAAATTCCGGTCGGGCTGCGACAGCCAGGGCCGGCAGCAGCGAATAGCCTTCGCCGGCGGCGATCATGTGCCACAACGTCTCCAGGCTGGTGGCGTGGCGCATGGCCGGTCTTTGGCGCTCGTTACTGGCATGGCAGGCGGCCAGCGCATGGTCGCGCAGGCAATGGCCTTCTTCGGCAAGGCGTCCAGCGAGATCGGCCGCAAGCCCGTCAGGGCGTGTCCGGGCGGGGTGGCGAGCATGAACGGCTCGAAGAAAAGCGGGCGCACGGCGAGGCCGGGTTTGTCCACCGGCAGCGCCAGCAGCAGCAAATCGAGCGAGCCGTCAGCGAGCGATTCAAAAAGCCGCGCGGTTCGCCGTTCGGTCAGGCGCAGCGATAATTCGGGCCGGCCACCGCGCAGCAGGCGGAGCATTCCTGGCAAATAATAGGGCCCCAATGTCTCGATCGCCCCGATTGAGAGCAGCCCGGTCAGGCTGCCGGCCGATTGCGATTTGATCTGCGACATCGCGAGCAGGTTGCGCGCCTGGCTGATCAGCTGGTCGATCTGTTCGAGTAAGGCGGTGCCTGCCTCGGTGATCGATACATGGCGCTTGGTGCGC